>JAZSPR010000122.1:0-5783 GCA_045537555.1 Acutalibacteraceae bacterium
ATGCTCAATTCGCAATTTCGGAAGCCCTTCGGGCTTGAATTATATAAATGGGTCAAAGGGCGAAGCCCTTTCCACAATTGAGCATTGCGCATTGAGAATTGAGAATTTTTGTCGAACTTCAGTTCGACAAATTCTGATTTATCCTAATTATTTGTTCTTTCTTCTCTCCATAAGCATCTCAACAATCTTTATATCCTCAGGATAGGTTACTTTATAATTATCTGTATAGCCGAAGTAACGGTATTCCTTTGTATCGAGAGGAAGCTGATGTGCGGGATGACAGAGGTTTGAATTTTCATCGAAATATTTATAAAGAAGAGGGAATCTGTAGGCATCGGGAGCCTGAATGAGATAGAACTCCTCTCTGTCTGCAATTCTGTCCTTGTAAGAGCCGAGGGCATCTGTGATTTTATAAGCTGTATTTACAAAATCATATTCATCAAGAAGATTTATGAATTCATCAATAAGCTCGGGGGTAATCATCGGGCATGCGGCATTATTCTCGATTATTCTTTCACAATCGGGATAATTTTTCGCTATGTAGTCAAGGGCATTTTTAAATGAGCCGTTACGGCTGGCACCGCCCTCGACGGTCTTTACGCCGTATTCGGATGCAATTCTGCCCTGTTCCATTTCTGTTTTATCAACAATCACAATAAAGTCATCGATTGTCTGAGCTTTTCTGAAAGCATCAATTGAGTACCATATCATTTCCTTGCCGAAAACAGTACAATACTGCTTAGGCTTATCGGCGCCGAAACGTGAACCTATTCCGCCTGCAAGGATAATTCCGATATTCTTTCCCATATTATTCTCCTTATTTGTAAACAACACAGTTTGAGGGTTTCTTATCATTGAGCCAGTCTGAAAGGCTTGCAACAACCATATTTGTGCCCTGAACCTGAACATCATATGATGAACCTGCGATGTGGGGCGTAATTATAAGATTCTTTGCATCAAGAAGAGGACAGTCGGATGCAATGGGTTCAACTGCCGTAACGTCAATTGCCGCACCTGCAATTTCGTCATTATTGAGAGCCTCAATAAGATCCGCTTCGTCAACAAGCTCGCCTCTTGCCGTATTGATGAAATATGCCGTATTCTTCATTTTCTTAAACTCTGCAGCTTTGAAAAGGTGCTTTGTCTGAGGTGTTACAACACAATGAAGGCTTACAACATCAGACTCTGCGAGAAGTCTGTCAAATTTTACGAGTTCGATATCTTCGGGGACTGATGATGGGTCTATATAGGGGTCATAAGCAATGACTTTCATATCGAATGCCTGAGCCTTTTTTGCAACAAGTCTGCCTGCATGACCGAAACCGATAAGACCGAGTGTCATATGATTCACACTCTGACCTCTGAAACGGATAAAGGGGGAATTATTGTCAAGTCCCCATACGGTGTCACGGTATTCATCAGGCTTTGATTTTACATCGGTTGTGATTACTCTGTTATGAATAAGATTGTCCGTCAGCGTGATGTTTCTTGTAAGGTCAAGGATATATGCCATTGTCATATCGGAGACGGCATTTGCATTTCTGCCGCCGTTGTTACATACAATAACGCCGTTTTCCATTGCCTTGTCGAGGTCAATGACGGTCTTTACACCGCCGCGGCAACATACGATAAACTTGAGATTTTCGGCACAATCAAAGATTTCGGCATCGATTGTGTCATATTCGCAGACAAGAATGTCGATATCACGCACACGCTGTTTGAGTTCGTCACGGGGCATAACGTCGTGATCGATATTGTAACCTGCATATTCAAAATCTATTCTGTCGCTGAGAGTTTCAAGAATGGGCTTGATAACTTCCGCCGTTACAAGTGCTTTGAGTTTTTCCATATATTTTTCCTCCATATCAGAGTACATTCAGTTCTTTGAGATAATTTACCGTTTTCTTTGTGCCTTCAATGTGGTTATATAATGATTTCCAACCGAGTTTTTCGAGCTTTTCAACGCTGAGAACTGCTCTTGTGACTTTTGAATAACCTGCTTTTGCAAGATCTGTCGAAAGGTCAAAAACAACCTCTTTTCCGCCTGCAGAAGCCGCCGCCGAAGCGAAATCACGGAGCATTATTCCTCCTTCGCAGTCTGCAACGTTGTAAACGGATCCTTTTTCACCGTGAGAAAGCATCATAAGCATACCCGTTGCGCAGTCACCAACATAACCGAATGAAAAGACCTGTGTACCGGGGCTTTTAAGGACGATATCTTCGTTTCTGACGGCATTTCCGATGAACTGAGTAGGGGCTTTCGTGTCTTCGGGAATGACTGTTGCACCGTAGATTCTGCCGATTCTTGCATTGACAAAATCAACACCGTACTCACTCATATATGCATTACACATAGCTTCGGATGCTCTTTTGCCGGAAGGATAACCTGCCCTGACCGTGTTGCAGTCAACATATCCGCTGTAAAGTTCATCGAAGAATTCAACATCGTCACTTCCCGTGCCGTATGCTTCAACAGAAGAACAGAACATAAATCTTTTTGCATTATATTTTCTCACACACTCAAGGAGATTATGCGTTGCAATTATATTTGTGCAGATTGTGTCAACAGGTTTGTTTGCATAATCAAGGGGTGAAGTGTTACTTGCCGCATGAATAACATAATCGGGCTTATTTTCACAGAAAACTTTTTCACAGAATAAAGTATCATTCACATCACCGATAACGGGAATGAAATTTTCTTTGTAATCACCGAAACGGAGATTCATTCTCTCTTCATTTCGGTCAATCGCAACGACTTTTATATCGCCTTTTGTCATAAGGAGATCAACGATATAATTGCCGATAAGACCTGCCGCACCCGTTATAAGAACGGTGTTGCCTGCAAGTTTTTCAAAAACATCAGAAAACTCAGAAAGGTATATTCCAAGCTCTTCTTTGTATTCAGGTGATTTTATATACATAGATTATTTCTCCCGTTTTATTTTTTGTTTCATGAGTTTCTTCAGATAAACATAGACTGCCGATGCTGTTAGCGTAAGAGCAAAAACGATAAGCGGCATAATCACACTCAGTTTTTCACCTAACGGAACAAAAATGCCGATTGAAAGAAATTTCATAAGAACATTTTTAACCATAATGTGAAGTATGTAAACATAGAGCGAATACTCAGCACCTAAGAATGCAAGTTTATCCGCTTTCACCTTACCCTCTTTTTTCAGGGCAAAGATGAACAATGATGTCACAGCAAAGAAAGTGCCGATATAGAGGCTTTTCTGCGTGTGGAAAAGTTCAACAGCAACGGCTTCAATTGTAGAAACCGACATTATTATAATAAGAGATATATCAGAATATTTCTTTGTGAGTTTCTCTTCATTTGCCCTTATAAAATGACCTGTCATAAAGAACGGAAGCCCCACAAACAGCCAGTTTCTGTAAAGATATGCCTTAGTCATGATTTCAGGCGGATTATCTGTATATTCAAGGATTTCACGGAGCACCACACCTGCAAGAAACAGCACGGGGATGAGGAAATACATCTTTTTCGTTATACCTTTTTTTTCAAAGAAAAAGAAAACGAGAGCAGCATAACAAAGAGCAGGAATGAACCACAGAGCTTCCATAACTCTCGGATGATTGAACACAAAAAACTCAACAAAAGCAACGATTGAGAATTTATGGGATATGTAGTCACCGAGATTGCCGTTCACAATACTCACAAACAGACCGTAAGCAAGATACATCACAAAGCTGCCTGCAAAAATGGTGACAAGATGCTTTATTTTACGTTTATACTTATCATTGAGGACATCTTTGTTTTCATAGTAACTGAAAAAGCCCGATACCATAAAGAAAAACGGCACGGCAAATCTTGCAACGGCAATAAAAGCTCTGCCGAAGTCACCCGGAAAATGAACGTGAATCGCAACGACAAAGAAGGCTGCAATTATTTTCAGAGCATTCAGAAGTTCATACTGTTTTTTTTGTATTGCCATCATTTTTCTCCTTTTCAAGAAGTGTACGAAGTGTTTTTTCAAAATCTTTATCTTGTTCTTTCGTGCGTTTTGAGGGGCCTTTCGTTCTGCCTCCCACCATACGGATTTTCTTTGAAACAAATCTTGTATAGAGCAGTTTCTCTATATTATCATTTGTAAAAATCAGACCGTTCTGATTAATCGGAATTGCCTGTTTTGCAAGACACATGGCGGCAAGACCGTAATCCTGAGTGACGGCAATATCGCCTTTTTCAACGAGATTGACGAGCCTGAAATCAACGCTGTCGGCGCCTTTTTCGGCTGTGATTGTTTCGGCATTCTCACGCATGATGTAATGCGCCGTATCACAGATTATGATGCACTTTTTCGAGTATTCAGAAGCAAGCTTTACCGTTATATCAACAACGGGACACGCATCGGCATCAATAAGAATTTTCATAATAAGTCCTTTTCTACCTATATTTCGTTTAATTATAACATACTTTTATCAAAAGGTCAATTGACAGGGCTATTTTTTTGATGTAAAATAAAACAAACAATAATTTGTCGGGCTGATGCCCGACAAAAATGAATAATGAGTAGTGAGTAATGAGTAACGTCGGAAGTCGCAAGCGACTTATATTCCGCTACGCTCTAAAATGGGATTTAAAGGGCATAGCCCTTTCCACCATTACTCATTAATCATTACTAATTACTCATTAATTTGTCGAGGGAACCTCGACAAATTCTGATTTATCAAAGGAGTAAAAAATATGGGAACTATCATGGCAATCGGCGGCGGAAGATACGACAACGGAGAAATTCTCCCTCTTTTCAAACATCTTGTTTCACTTACAGGGAAGGATGAACCCAGGGTTCTTTACGTCCCCACGGCAGGGTTTGACTATATCATCGGTGACGAGGTAATTTTTGATTCATTCCGTCAGTACGGCTGTAAAATCGCGAATCTTTTCCTTACTGACCCCTCCCTGACACCTGCTGAAATAGAGAGAAAGGTTATGTCAGCAGATATCGTTTATGTTGGCGGAGGAAACCTTAAATTCCTTATGGACACATGGAAAAGAACAGGTGCGGACAAAATTTTCAGAAAAGCATACGAAAAAGGCATAATTCTCTCGGGCTACAGCTCGGGTGCTATGTGCTGGTGTAAAGAGGGCTGGGACGACTGCGGAGAAAACAACGCATTCATGTTCATTGACTGCATTGGAATTCTTCCCTACTGCTGTGCACCCCACTATGACAGCGATTACTGGCACATTTTCAAGGATGCGATAAAGACAAGAAACATAAAAGGACTTGCCATTGATAACGGTGCCGCAATCGTTTTCAAAGACGATGAAATCTATACTCTCTGCGGTGACGACGGCGGAAAAGTATGGTATCTTGACAACGACGGAAACGAAACGGAAGTAAATCAATAAAACAGCAATCAGAACGGATATATTCGGTGGAATATGTCCGTTATTTTTTATATTCTTCCCACTTTTTCAACAGCATTTCAGCTTGTCGGAAAGGCTTTTTCCATTAAAAAATCCCATGCAAATCCCAACACTATAATAAATAAAGAAATTAAGAAAGAAAGAAGTGTGTGTGCACGCACATTTTTTCTTTTTATTTTACAGACAAATCAGAATTTGTCGAGTAGTTTAAATAAACCAATCGTAGGGACCGATGCCCACATCGGTCCGCATTTGTCGAAGACAAATCGGAAATCTTTGATTTCCGCTAACCGACAAATTAATTCAATTAATTTATTGTAATAGAACGGTGTACCACCGTTATTGCTCCGCTATACTCCGCAATCGGACCGATGTGGGCATCGGTCCCTAC
>JAZSPR010000040.1:0-50188 GCA_045537555.1 Acutalibacteraceae bacterium
TCGACAAAAATTCTCAATTCTCAATGCGCAATGCTCAATTGTGGAAAGGGCTTCGCCCTTTGACCCATTTATATAAGTCAAGCCCGAAGGGCTTCCGAAATTGCGAATTGAGCATTTCAAATTGCGAATTTGAAAGAGCTCTACAAATTATTGTTAACAAAAGAGATAACCCTCCGCGGTTATCTCTTTTGTTATTCATATTCTTTGGGCAATGTTACTTCAAAAACCGTTTCGTTTTCGTCCGATTTCTTTAAAATGATGTTGCCTTCATGAAGATTTACAATTCTTTTTACAATTGCCAGACCGAGTCCGTTTCCTTTTGTTGAATGAGATTCATCACATTGATAAAACCTTTCAAAAAGACGTTTTTTCTGTTCTTCCGATATTACACAGCCTTTGTCCGAAACGGAAATGTAAATATTCTGCTTATCCTGATGTGTTGTAATTTTTATCTGCGTGCCGTTATCGGCAAATTTTATTGCATTTGTCAGAAGATTCTGCCACACAATTTCAAGCATACTTCTGTTGCCGTTTGCAAAACAACGGCCATCCGGAATCACAATTTCGAGATTTTTTTCACGGGTCTGAGTATAGAGCTTTGCCGCAGTTTCTCTTATCTGCTCGGCAATATCAATTTTTTCAATGTTTGTCAGAATTGTCTGATTTTCGAGCTTTGAAAGATTGAGGATGTCTGTTGCAAGGTTATTCAATCTTTCCGATTCATCAATGATAATGTCAAGATATTCGTTTCTTTCTTCTTCGGAAAGATTATTGTTTCTAATTATTTTTGCAAAGCCGTTTATCGATGCAAGCGGCGTTTTGCATTCGTGCGAAAAGTTATTTATAAAGTCATGGCTGAGAGTTTCCGTTATTTCAAGCTGTTTTGCCATTGCATTGAATTCATTAACAACTCTGTTAAATGATTTTATCTTTTTTTCTTTCAGGCGTGTTGAATAATTACCGTGCGCAATGCTTCGGAGTCCTTTGATAAGGTTTGTTGTCCATGTTTCAGGTTTCTTCTTCATTGTTAATCACCGCCATATAGCCTATGCCTCTTATTGCGACGATTTCAAACTCTGTCCAGCCTTCAAAACGTTTTCTGAGTCTGTTTACGTGAACGTTGACCGTTGTGTCAACCGTTTCCGAATCCATGCCCCATATTCTGTCCATAAGCTGAAGTCTTGTGAAAACTTTCTCGGGGGAGGAGAGAAGAGTGAAAAGCAGATAGAACTCTTTCTGCGGCAGAATCTGTCTTTCACTTCCTCTTGAAACGATGAGTGAATCGGAATCAAGAGTAACATTTCCGATGTGCAGTTTATGTTCGTTGTTTATCTGAGACCTTCTTAATAGCGCCTTTATTCTCAGAAGAAGCTCCTGTTCGTTGACGGGTTTTACCATGTAGTCATCCGTTCCGGCAATAAAGCCTTCGCATTTGTCTTCATTCTGATATTTAGCAGTAACCATAAGAATGGGAGTATTGTTTCCCGTCTGTCTGAGCTGTCGTGTGAACTCATATCCGTCCATTTTAGGCATCATGACATCAAGAATGATAAGATCAATGTGCTTTCTGTCCATAATTTCAAGTGCTTCAATGCCGTTTGTGGCTGTTGACACTTTGTAACCAGCCTGATTGAGGATTATTTTCATTAGTTTTGCTGAATTTATATTGTCTTCAGCTATCAGAATCTGAATCATCTGAAAAACCCCTTTAAATCTTTTTTTCTCTTTCCGTGGGTAATAATACCATACAATAATGAACTGAAAATTAACAATTTGCCTTTATTTACAAAAAATTCATATTTAAAAACGATTAGTTTATTTTCAGTTTTTCAAAAAAATATATAAATAAAGCGAATTTAAATAAATATTTATATATTTATTACAGTTCAGACCAATCAGCACGGCTCAGATCTTGTCATTTCTACATTTTTAATGTATCAGAGCAGATGTGACAGTTTCAGTCATGCTGAAAAATTTCAGAAAGGAAGATTCCTATGAAACTCGCAAAGAAATCGCTGAGCATCTTTTTATCATTACTGATGTTATTCAGTGCATGCTCAGTAGGCCTTACAGGCATTGTTGCTTCTGCGGCAGCAGGCGATTCCAAGTATACGCATGACGAAGTTATTGATCTTGTTAATGCGGCTACAGCAAGCGGATTCACCATCAGCAGCAGCGAAAATGCCTGGAATTACACTGCGGATGACGGTTCTGCTCTTGCAGCAGCAGAAGCAATCTTTGACTATGCGGTAAAGACATTCCGTGTAGGTAAAGAACCGACAGATGCAGGTAACTCATCCAAAGCATTGGAAGACTCATTCAATGCAGAATTTGGGGCTAAGTATGCCAATGCGACAGCAGCACAGCTTCTTGTTAAGAATGTGCTCAATCCCGTCGGTACTGATGTTTTCGGTTATGAAGAGGTTGGTGTAAAAACAACAACTCTCTCTGAAACAACAACCAATCCGGGTGATAAAGGTGCTGATGTTACAGCAAACTACCCGTTGGCAAGCTATCCCGGTTATTATGTTACAGGTGCTTCAAGTGATGTTGTAACAAAAACATCATTTGTTCAGCTTGACATGAACAAGTATCTTATGACTTTTGATTCGATTGATGATATTCCTTCATCATTCCTCACAAGCGTAAAGTATACTTATGCACATGTTGGTACTTCATCTGCAACACTTTCAGATGTTACATCCCGTGATGAAACAACAGGTTCAGGTTGTGATGCTGTAACAACAACTTATTACACTCCTACAATCACAACAAGCTATTGGAATTACATGACAGCAAAGCCTGTAAGACAGGTTGTCAAGAACACAACTGCTAAGAAGCAGCTTCTCTCTTATGAAAAGTACTTCAATGAAGAGCTTTATGTAACAACAAGAGAAGATATGCTTGCAATGCCTCTTGACAAGATTCAGAATCTCTACAATACAACAAAAGCATATTATGATGTAATGGTAGCGAATTACTCACCTGCTGTTATTAATCATTTCAATCTTGATTATTCAAGAATCGCTTCATTTATGGCAGATGCTGATTATGCATACCGTGCAGTTGCAGCTATCTATAATATAGATGTTCTTAATAATTATATAAGCTCTGAATATAATGAGAACAGCTACAGCGAAATGTCATCTCTTTATTCAAAGGTTAATACAGCATATAATGTTGTTTATTCTTTGAAGCAAGACACAATTGATTACATTCTTGCTGCAGGTTATGGCGGTGACTATGATTCAGCTCTTGCTCTTAAAGCTACAGCTGAAAGCTACATCGATACTCTTTATGAAATCATGACAGAGCAGAGACTTGAAGAACTCGTAGCTTCAATGGTTAAAACATTTGAGGATTATATCAATGTTCTTGATAAAGAAGACATTGATGAACCCACAGATGCAGAAATCATCGGTCTTGTTCAGAAGGTTGAAGGTTACGATTCTGTTCTCGCAACATACACATCAAAGGCATACTACAGAACATACTGGCCCACAGAGTACGAAACTGAATGGGCAAGATTCAAGGGTATCCTTGATGAAGTTGCTGAAGTAAGAGATCTTAAGATGGATTTCCAGACTTACTATGATTACTTCATGCCTATCCTCTTTACAAACATGATTGTTGATCTCAGTAATGATGCTGCAGTTGATCTTCATCAGAACCTCGGCACTCAGCTTAATGCTCTCAGATCTTCATATAGTGCAATCGGTGCTGAATGGGGCTACACAATTGCTGATAAGATCTTCACTCTCAGTTATGAAGGTGCAGATTATCTTCTTCAGACTCTTATTGATCAGGAAAAGTCAACCGGTCTCGGTTTGCTCCAGAATGTCATTACTTCAAGAGTTGAAGCTCAGATCGATGCTGTTTATGCTTATAAGGATGTAGCAACAGTTGACTTTGAAAACTTTGCTGAAATCAAGTCTGATCTTTCAGCGTTTGACTATGATCTTTATGATTATGCAAACGGTCTCGGCTGGGTATCTGCTTATGCTTCAAAGTATGCAGAAGTTGCAAATGTTCTTGCAAAATACCACGCATTCTCAACATCAGACGGTAAAGCATTCTTTGATGAAGACTTTACATACGCAGATGCAGACGGTAACTATGCTATCCGTTATGCAGGCGATCAGGTTATCGTTGATCCTGAAGAAGGCGGCGAAATCCAGATAGGCTATCCTACTGATATCGCAAGAAACGGTGCAGAAGATAACTACTATGTAACAGAAGATGTTCTTCTTGATACAGTTGTCAGAATTGATAACTTCATCACATCACGTGACTTCGGTGCTCTCGTAGGTTTCGTTGATGAAGAAGAAGAAGCAATCGGTCTCAAAGATTATCTTAACAATATGCTTGAGACAATGCTCTACAACGATGCTATGGTTAACAACCTTGTCGGTATGATATTCCCCATGATTATCGACCTTCTCGAATCAGAGCTTGTCGGTGCACTTGCCAATATTGACGGTGGCGGCGTTGATGCAAACGGTATTCCTTACATTGATGTAGCTACGGCAGCAGGCACAAGTCTTTTGAGTGGTGACCTCTATCTGTATCTTGACCAGGCAAGAGCTCCCTCACACGACGGCGGTGAACAGAATGAATTCCCCGAAGTTTTCTCTTCACTCGGTCTTTATATTTATCCGAAAACTCTTGCAGATTCACTTGCAGTTTCCAATCCCGCATTCTACGGTGTTGGTTCTGATATCTATAATGCTCTTAAAGCAGCAGGCAGAGATTGGACAGCACTCGTAAATGAGGAAGAAGGTCTTGCACTTGATTTTGAATGGGGCGTATACGATCAGGATTCATTCCTTGATGTTCTTGCTTGCGTTCTTGATGCTATTCTTCCCATTCTTCAGGCTGCACTTTCAAATGTAAACTTTGAAGGTCTTGCATCAAATGCTGCGGTTGCATATTCTCCCAGACTTGCAGCTATCGGATTCTTAACAGTTGAAGCTTGGATCAGCGGTGGTCTCAGTCTTACCATCCCCGCTCTTAATGTTTACAACAACCATCTTGTTCCTCTGTTTGAAGCACTCGGTATTGAAAACATTCCCACACTTGAAGGCGAATGCTCATCATACGATATTGTTGATGCAATTTTCGGTACTCTTCTCAGATGGATAGACGGTGTGCTTGATGCACCTCTTTCAACAATCCTTGATATTCTTCCGAACCTTGTTTATTTCCTTTCAATGGACAGCATTCAGGAAATAATCAACAGCCTTGTTATCAATCTTACACTTACAATTGCCGAAGTTGATGTTATTGACTATAATGGTCTTATTGGTGGTCTGTTGTCAGCAATCGACGGTGCACTTGCAGGTACAATTTCATTTGACGTTGCTCTTGACCTTTCAGAAAAGCTTGATCTTTATGATCTTCTCGGTTTTGAAATTTCAAACTTCAACGATATTCTTAATTTCGCTCTCGGTTCACTCACAGGCGGCGGCTCAGCTTCAGGCTGTGATGCAGCAGGTTGTGATACAGCTGCAGCTGCAGAAGAAGCTCCCGCATTTACTCTTCCTCCCATCAGACAGCAGGATATCATCTTCTGTTCAGATTGGAGCACAAATGCAGCAGGCAGAGTAGACCTTCAGGCTAACAAGGGCGACATTATGTACTGGTTCCTTGATTACATTATTAATGCACTCGGTCAGGAAGGCTTCCTTGACAGCATTATGGGTCTCCTCGGAGGCGGCGAAGGTGCACTTGCCGGTGATACGCTTAATTCAATTCTCAACAAAGTTGTATATTCCGTAACAAGCAATCCCGACGGTGCTCTTGCAGCAATTGTTGAACTTCTTAATCCTGTTGAATATGATCTTCAGGAAATGAATTGGATCGACGGTACATGGAATTATGACGGTATCGAAGGTGCAAACCAGATGTCTATCGTTTACCTTAACTATGGCAACGATTGGACACGAGAAAAGTCAGAATTCCTTGTTGATAACATCGATTCTCTTGTTAAAACTATCCTTGATCTTGTAGACACAGACATCGATTCTCTCGGTGCATTCCTCGGCGAAAAGATCAACGGTCTCTTTACAAATGCTAACATCACAGCTCTTGTAAAGATGCTCGGCGGTCTCGGCGATTCTGCAAGTGCAGTAATCACAGACATTATCAAGAATCAGGTTGGTATTAACCTTGAATCATGGTTCACAGCATTCGGTTATCTCTTCCCTGCAGAAACATGGAAAGAAGACGCTGAAATCATCATGCCCGACTCAAGATACTATGTAAACAACTTCGGTGTTGAAGGTGTTGCAAATGAAGACGGCACAATTTCATGGTTCTTCAATAAGATGCCTCTTGTTGACGGTGACGGATATACATTTATAAATATTCTCACAAGACTTCTCGGTGAAGCATCTCTTATTATTAAATTCCTCTTCGCAGGTGCAGATGTTTCTGCATTTGAAGATCTTCTTACAATTAAGGGTTATGAATCATTCGATGCATCTCTCGGACTTCTCCTTGATATGCTCGGTGTTGAAGGTGTTCCCACTCAGGCAGATTTCAATGCTGATGCAATGGGCAGCTTTAACGCAACTCTCCATGCACTCCTTGACTGGCTCAATGCACTTCTTGCATCTGATACAATGATCAAGGATCTTGTAGAAATCATTCCCGACCTCTTCTACTTCATCGAATCAAACGGTCTTTCAACTCTTCTCCACAACCTTCTTATGCCCGTACTTGTTCTTGTGGATACAGTAAGACCTCTTGTTGATGTAGATATCAACGGCGTACTTTCAGTTCTTGTTTCAGATCTTCTTAACTACAAGTCACTTAATATGAGTGTTCTTCTCCAGTACATCATTGACGGTGTATATGTAAATGATGATCCTGAATACACATTCTATTCACTCGATATTAACAATCTTAATGTAAGCACAATCATTAAGCTTGTTGACGGCTTCCTCGGCACAAACCTCTATGAAAGCGGTCTTGTAAATATCGGTATCAAGGGTCTTTGCTCAGGTGTTGTAGCTGACGGCAATGTTTACAGACCCACAGTTGATGCTGCTGATACAATGACTATCCTTGTAACAGCTCTTCTCGATTGTCTCAGCTATCCCACTGCAGACGGCAAGACAAACGGTGATGCACTCTTCGGATTTATTGCTGAAAAGACAGGCAATGAAGATCTTGCAGGTCTCTATCCCGTAATTGCTGAAGTTATCGCAGGTATCGAATATGAATACGGTGCTCCCAACTGGGGTTACATGTTTGAAAGTGCAGATGCTTTCTCACTCATTCTTCCCGAACAGTCAATCGTATATCTTGATTATACAACAGACTGGGATAAGGAAACAGCTGACACGGTTTACTCAGCTCTCGGTGATGTGCTTGACCTCGTTCTTCCCATGGTTCTTGAAGAAAACGAAACAATCGGCACACTTCTCAACGGACTTCTTGAGGATAACGTATACTCAGACGAAATCCTTAACACTCTCGTTGAACTTATCGTAAATGCTCTCGCTTCTCTTGATGCTTCTCTCTTCGAGCTTGTTGACGTTGTTGTTGATACAGATATCGCAACATGGTTCACATTCTGCGAAATCGACGAAGCAACAGGCGAATATGTATGCACAAAGGATTGGGGCGTTGACGAAGCAACTGACAAGAAGGCTGCATTTATTGCTGCTCTCAAGGAAGTTCTTGCTCCCGCTGAACGTCTCCTTGCATGGCTCTTCCTCGGTGATGAATTCTCATTCTTCACAGGAAGCGAAACAGATGAAAACGGTGATTATACATTCAATGACATAATCACTCTCAACGGCGGCGAAGGCTATGCATATGGTCTTGTACCCATCTTTGAAGCTCTTGGTTGCGAAATGCAGCCTGCAGATGCTTATGCAACAACAGCAGATGCAGTTGAAGGAATCCTCAACTCAGTATTTGCTCTTATTGATGAGATTTCTGCTAACCCCGTGGAAGAAATCTTCGACCTTCTTCCCAACCTTATTTACTTCATCAATGCTGACGGTATCAAGACAAGTGTAAACAACCTTCTTGCTCCCGTTGATGCTATCATTGAAAAGCTTGCTCCTGTTATCAGCGAAGACGGTTCAGCAGTTTCAATCGGCGGTCTCCTTGAGCCCACAATTGGTCTGAACATTTCTGAAATCTCAATGGATACTCTCCTCGGTCTGGCTGCTGACGAAGGCGTAATGCTTTCAGCTGAAATGGTTAACATTATCAAGACTCTCTATGTCGGCAAGCTTGCTGAGTTCGAATCAGTAAACGGCAGAAAGGCATACAGACTTGACGTTGAAGGTTACGAAGGTGACGTTCTCACAATCGTACTTAGTATCGCTCTCGATGCATTCAACCTCAATGCTGAACTCTTCTCAGGTCTCCTCGGCGAAGAAACATATTACGCAGTTTATAACCTTATCAAGGGTGCTTCAAGTGCTTTTGTTTACAAAGATATGAACTGGGCATATATGTATGAAGGCGAAGATGCTGCAACTCAGCTCTACAACAACAATCTTCCCGAACGTACAGGCGACGCATACGAAGTTTATACTCAGTATCAGAACAACTGGAACGAAGCAACAGCTGAATATATCGACGTTATCCTCGATACTCTTGTTTCTGATATCATGAAGGTTGTCCGTGAAGACGGTTCAACAGTCGGCAAGCTTATTGACGACGCAATCACAAACGGTCTCTATCAGGATGACATCCTCAATTCACTTATCGAAATGGTAGTTGAACTCCTTGTTGATTACGAAGATATCATCAAGAAGGCAGGCGTTCTTCTCGGTGCAGAAGACCTTGCTGTATGGTTCGATGACTATTGTGAAATCACAACAGATGAAAACGGTGAAACAGTTGTAACATGTGTTAAGGACTGGGGCATCGATTCAGCTGCAACAAATGCAGAAAAGAGAACAGCATTCGTAGAAGGCTTTGTTGAGGCTCTCAGCCCCGCAAACAGACTTCTCGCATGGCTCCTCTTCGGTGAAGACTTCACATTCTTCAACGGCACAACAAACGATGTTCTTGTAACAATCAAGGGCGGCGAAGGCTACAATGAAGCATTCGTACCTCTCCTTGAAGGTCTTACAGCAACAATGAACTACGAAGGCACAGCATCAGGCATCAAGCCCGCATCAGCATTCTATGTTGACGGCGAACTTGATATGGAAATGGCTGTAAGAGATGTATTCACAGCTATCACAGACCTCCTTGCTGCTATCTGCGGTGATCTTGAAGGCAACGGTTCAATTGATGTAATTCTTGAGAAGCTTCCCAATATTCTCTACTTCATCAATGCTGACGGTCTCAAGGTTGTTGTAAATAACCTCCTTCAGCCCGTAAACTTCATCCTTGATGCTCTTAAGCCCATGGGTGTTGAAGTTGATTTCGCTACTCTCATTGAAGGTATCGACATCACAAATCTTGACTTCTACGGCATATTTGCTCTTCTTGAAGACCTCCTTGGTCTCTACTTCCCCGAATATACTCAGGACTTCCTTGCAACATTCTTCATCGGTCAGGTTGTTCCCTTTGAATCAGCTAACGGCAAGCTCGCTTACCGTATGACTTACAGCGAAGAAGAAACAAGAAAAGACATGATCACATGTCTCATCTCATTCGTTGTTGATGCTTTCGTTGACGAAAGAAATGATGAAAGACTTGCAGGCTGGCTCGGCGAAGATGTATACAACGGCATCATCGCAGTTCTCGGTATCCAGGGCGTTAAGGCAATGCAGGAATTCTCATGGATTCTTACAGAATATGCTGACACAGACAAGTCATTCACAGGTCTTGAAACATCTCAGAAATTCAAGGTTGCTTATAACAAAATCTGGTCAGAAGACAAGGCTGAATATATCGCTAAGAATCTTCCCGATTTCGTAAACGATATCATCAGCATTCTCGGTCTCAACATCAACGGTGTAAATGTCAGAAATGCTAACGTACTTCTCACTTCTGTTCTTGAAACAGAACTTTACACTCAGGCAACTGCTGATGCTCTTCTCGACGTTCTCAAGAGCCTTCCCGAACTCTTCGGTGAATACTCAGAAATCGGCAAGAAGGCAATCAATATTGTTGACAATGCTCTCGGTACATCAATCGGTGCATGGGAAACAATGACAGTTGAAGTTGTTGACGGTGACAGAGATTCATTCGTAGCAGCTCTCAAGCAGATGCTTGCTCCCATCGTTCCCGTTCTTGACCTTCTCCTTTGCGGCGAAAACATCGAACTCTTCTATTCAATAGACGGTACAGGCAGAGATGCTCTTACAATCTACGGTTCAGAAGGTTATGCATACGGTCTTGTTCCTCTCTTCGAGGCACTCGGATGCACAATGATGGCTCCCGCAGAATTCAAGGCTCTCAGCGACAACGATAAGGTCGGCGCAATTCTCAATCCTCTCCTTGACAGAGTTGATGCAATTCTCGCTGATCCTGTAAATGAAATCTTTGATATGCTTCCCGCTATCATCTATTTCATCAACTCAAACGGTCTTGATACAGCTGTCAAGAACATCATCAACTCAGTTGATACTGTTCTTATGGCTCTTGAGCCCATCCTCGGTGCTCCTGACCTTATGACACTCCTCGGTGTAGACCTTGCAACATACGACTTTGAATACCTTATCAACCTCGCAGTTGAAGGTATCGAAGAATCAACAGGCATAGATATGTCAATTATCCTTGTTGACTTCGTTGCAGAGCTTACAACAGGTAAGGTTGTTTCATACCAGTCAGCAAACGGCGAAACATACTACACAATGAAGTATGCAGGCGAATGGCAGGAATCAGATATGGTTACTATCGTTCTCCGTCTCCTCATTGACTTCCTCGCAGAAGGCAATAATGCTGATGCAATTATTGAGCTTATCGCAAACAATTCACAGGGTGAAGATGCTGCAAGCTCAGCAAGCACACTTATTAAGTTTGTTCTTACTGCTCTTGCTACAGAGCCCGTTACAAGCGGTGCTATGGCAACTCTTTACTACATCTTCTACGGTATCCACACAGGTATCGATAACTTTGAAGCAGAATACACTTCATTCAACAAGACATGGAAGTTTGTTCTTAACTTCTTTGAAAAATTCGGTGATCCCGTAACAAGCACAGGCGTTAAGGTTCTCAGAAAGATTCTTGATACTTACTTCGACGGTATCCTCGATTCAGACGGTGTAGCAGATGAAGGCGTTCTTACATTCTGGGATAGAATCGTAGCATTCTTCAAGAGAATCGGCGATTTCTTCAGAAAGCTCTTCGGTATGGCATAATAAATGAATAATCATTTTCCCGGGACGAAAGTCCCGGGTTTTTTTTGAGGTAATAAGTAAGAGGGAAGAGTGAATAGGTTGATAAATCAGAATTTGTCGGGGTCTTTCAAATTCGCAATTGGAAATTCGCAATTCGCAATTGTGGAAGGGGCTTTGCCCCTTACCCCATTATAATGGTTCAAAAGGCGGAGCCTTTTCCTTAATTGCGCATTGACAATTGCTAATTGCCAATTTAATTTGTCGGGCTTCAGCTCGACAAATTATTGTTTTATGGTTGAATTTTTCTTCACTATGTGATAGAATTATAAAGATAAAATCCAAATTCATTACGGAGGCGTTGAAAATGACAGAAGACTACAGAGGTTCTGTTGCCATTGTTCTCGGTTTATCCGATACAGATGAAAAAATCCCTGCCGCATCGGGCAGAATTTCAACTCAGGAGGGAGATGCCTCCGAAATATTTGCAAAAAGTCAGGATAAGGAGAAAAACGCAAAGCTCATTTCAAAAGTTACCCGCTCGGGTCATAACTCAACAATCGAGCATACCGTTTTCAATCTCGCTTTTCAGGACGTTTCAGTCTTTGTTGAGCAGTTCCTTATTGAATTCCGTCTTGCTTCATTTACCGTAAAGTCAAGACGTTATGTCGACTTCCGTAAATGCGGTTTCTATGTGCCATTCCTCGGCAAAAAAGAGCTTGAAGACAAGTTTTCGGAAACCATGGAATACCTTTTTAATGAGTATACTGCATTTGTTGATGCGGGTGTGCCTAAGGAAGATGCAAGATTTCTTCTTCCTTATTGCCTTAGAAGTAATTTCTATTGCTCGGTCAATGCACGTGAGCTTCTTCACATGCTCCGTTCAATGCTTTTCGGCAGAGGAAGTGAATTCAAAGAGCTTTACGACCTCGGTATGCAGATATATTCACAGATTGAAAAGCTCACCCCCGGTATCGTAACCGATTTCTATAAAAGAAGACCCGAAAAGAGTGACAAAATCGCTCTGGGTTATATGTTCAATAATTACGAGGAAAACAATGAAAACAAAAAGCCGGTTGAACTTATTTCCGTTTTCCCCGATGCCGAAAAATGCGTTGCCCGCTCGGCTCTTATCTGGACAAGACAGTATACACCCGATGCAGTTGAAAAAATTATTGCAGACGAGGGCAATGTCAATAAAATCATCGATTGTGTTCTTGATTCCGCACGTCCCAGACCCCTTGAAACAGTCAATTACACATTCCGTGTAAACGGTGTTTCACTTTCAACAATCACTCACTTTGCCCGTCACAGAATGCATTCACTCATGGTGCCTTCTCTGACTCTTACGGACAGAACAAAATACATAATCCCCGAAACCGTTAAAAATGCAGGTCTTCTTGAGAGATACGAAGAAGCATTTGCAAAGATGAATGAACTTTATAACTATCTCAAAGCAGAAGGCTGTACCGAAGAACAGGCAGTTTACTGTCAGCTCAGCGGTAACACTCTTGATATAGTTTCATGTATGAACGGCAGAGAGCTTATGCTCTTTATGAGACTTCGTACATGCACCCGTGCTCAGTGGGAAATCCGTGATTTCGCAATTGAAATGCTCCGTCAGCTCCGTGAGGTTTCACCTGCAATTTTTAATAAATACGGTCCGAGCTGTTTCATTTCTTCATGCCCCGAGGGTGCGATGACTTGCGGCAGAGCAGGGGAAATTAAAGAATATTTCAAGAACTTATGATATAATGTGAAAGGAATTTCATTATGAAAGACTCAGTAAAACAGGAAAATGTAAATATGCTTTTTAAAGCGGTTCTTGCCCTTGAGAACGAAGAAGAATGTGCAGGTTTCTTCAAAGACCTCTGCACGGATACGGAACTTTTCTCAATGGCACAGCGTTTTATGGTTGCAAAAATGGTTCATGACGGCAAAAAGTATGACGAAATCGAAGAGGCAACAGGTGCTTCACCCGCTACAATCAGCCGTGTAAAGAGATACATGGAAAACTACAGACAGTTTGATATTTTCACAAGGCTGGGCGAATAATGAGTTATTCTTCGTTGGCAGAAGTTTATGATAAACTTACAGAAAATGTTGAATATGAAAAAAGGGCTGAGTATATTCGTTCACTTCTTTTAAAAAACGGCGGTGAAGGGGGAGTGCTCCTTGACCTTGCATGCGGTACGGGTACATTGTCCCTCGAACTTTCAAAATTCGGCTATGATATGATTCTCTGCGATTTGTCGGCAGAAATGTTATCTTTTGCAAGGGAAAGACTGCCCGATGCACTCATTCTCTGTCAGAGTATGACAGAGCTTGATTTGTACGGCACAATCAACCATGCCGTCTGCTCACTTGACAGCATAAATCATCTCCTGAAGCCCTGCGACGTAAAAGCGGCATTTTCGTCTGTTTCTCTTTTTATGGAAAAAGGCGGAGTGTTCGTTTTTGATATCAACACAATCCATAAGCACGAAAATGTGCTCGGAAATAATTCATTTGTATCAGAAAAAGACAACGTTTTCTGCGTCTGGCAGAATTCTTATAAAAGAAAAAGCAAAACGGTTGATATAAATATCGACATTTTTATAAAAGAAGAAAATAATTACGAGAGACTGCGTGAAAGCTTCTCGGAAAGAGCATACTCTCTTGAAGACATTAAAAAATGGCTTAATGAAACAGGTTTTGAAGTTACGGGAGTATATGATGATATGACTCAGAACGATCCGACCGATACGAGCGAAAGAGTATATTTCACGGCAGTAAAAAGATAAAGAGGTAAATTCAATGGGTAAACTTGTAAGATGTATTTCAGAAGACGGCACACTCCTTATTATGGCGTGTGACACAACTGATATTGTAACTGATGCTTATGAAATACACGGCACATCAAAAGTGTGTACGGCAGCTCTGGGCAGACTCCTCACGGCAGGTGCCATGATGGGCAGTATGCTCAAGGGTAAGAATGATACGCTTACACTCAAAATAAACGGCGGTGGCCCCGCAGGAAGTGTCCTCACCGTTGCAGACAGCGCATGCCACGTAAAAGGATATGTTGTTGACGGCAATGTTGAGCTTCCCCTTAACAGCAAAGGCAAGCTCGATGTCGGCGGTGCAGTCGGCAGAAACGGTTTTGTTACCGTTATTAAAGACTTGGGTCTTAAAGAGCCTTTTGTCGGTCAGGTGCCGATAGTTTCGGGCGAAATTGCAGAGGATATCACGGCTTATTTTGCCGCAAGTGAACAGACACCGTCAGTATGCGGTCTGGGTGTTCTTGTGGCTCAGGACGGAACAGTCCTCACAGCGGGCGGTTTCCTCATTCAGCTCCTTCCCACGGCAGACGACAGCATTATTGATATGGTTGAAAAGGACATTCAGGGTATTGATTCCGTTACAAAAATGCTTACAGACGGACTTACACCCACCGAAATATGCAAAAAAGTTCTGCCCTCATTCGATATTCAGGAACTCGATGTTATGTATCCCGAATATAAGTGCGATTGCTCAGTTCAGAGAGTTCAGACAGCTCTTATTTCAGCAGGCAGGGAAGAGCTTCTTGATATGGCAAATGACCCCGTGACAGAAGTAAAATGTCAGTTCTGTAACAAGGCTTACAGATTCACGGGTAAAGATATACTTAAATTATTGGAAGATTCACAGGGAGATAATTAATGAACAGTAATATGTTATGCTCAAAATGCGGCAAGAGACCCGCAGTTGTGTTCATCTCAAAAATTCAGGGAGACGACTCAACTCAGGAAGGACTCTGCCTTAAATGTGCAATGGATATGAATATCGGTCCCATAAAGCAGTTTATGGAGAAAATGGGAATTACCGAAGAAGAAGTTGAAGCAGTCAGCGAACAGCTCGGCGATGCAATGGATGCAATGGGCGGTGCAGAAGGCTTTGAATTCGGCGGTGCGGGAACATTCCCCTTTATGCAGGGACTTATGAACGGTATGGGCGGTATGCCCATGGCAAAAAAGGAAGAGAATGATGCTGTAACGGAAGGTACTGATACAGCAAAAGATAACGGAAAGAAAAAGAGATTCGGCAAGGACAAAAAACAGGCTCCCAATAAAGAAAAAGAAAGAAAGTTCCTTAATCTTTACTGTACAGACCTTACAAAAAAGGCACGTGACGGTAAGATTGACTCAATAATCGGCAGAGACGATGAAATCTACAGAGTAACACAGATTCTCTGCAGAAGAACAAAGAACAATCCCTGCCTTATCGGTGAACCCGGTGTAGGTAAAACAGCAATAGCAGAAGGTCTTGCTCTCAAAATCGCTGCAGGTGCCGTACCCGCAAAGCTTCAGAACAAGGAACTTCATCTTCTTGACCTTACAGCACTCGTCGCAGGTACTCAGTTCAGAGGTCAGTTTGAAAGCAGAATCAAGGGTCTTGTTGACGAAGTAAAGGCAGAGGGAAATATTATTCTCTTTATCGACGAAGTACACAATCTCGTCGGAACCGGTGATGCCGAAGGCTCAATGAATGCCGCAAACATCCTGAAACCCGCACTTTCCCGTGGTGAAATTCAGGTTATCGGTGCTACCACCTTCACGGAATACAGAAAATATATTGAAAAAGACTCTGCTCTTGAAAGACGTTTCCAGCCCGTAAAGGTTGAGGAACCCTCAATTGAAGATGCATTCAAAATGCTTCAGGGCATCAGGGGTTATTATGAGATGTATCACAGAGTAAGAATTTCTGACAGATTGCTTTATCTCACAGTTACTCTTTCCGAAAGATACATCAATGACAGATTCCTTCCCGATAAGGCGATTGACCTTCTTGATGAAGCTTGTACATGTGCAAATCTTCGTAACAAAGCAATCAGCGACTGTGAAATTGCAGAAAACAAGCTCAAAGAATTAAAGCTTCAGGAAGAAGCTGAAATGCAGACTGAAGACGGTGCAGAGCCCGATTATGAGGCACTTGCACAGATTCGTTCAGAGATAATGAACCTTGAAAACGAACTGCCCGCACTCCGTGAAAAAGCAGCAGACAATGACGTAACGGAAGACGATATTGCAAGGGTAATCAACCTCTGGACAGGTATCCCCGTAAGAAAAATCATTGATTCCGACCTCGATAAGCTTGCAGATATGGAAGCACATCTCAAGGCAAGAGTTATCGGTCAGGATGAAGCTGTTGAAGCTGTTTCAGCCGCTATCAGAAGAAATAAAATTCAGATTAATCCTCAGAAGCGTCCCGCATCATTCATTTTCGTAGGTCCTACGGGTGTGGGTAAAACAGAACTTGTAAAACAGCTTGCAAACGAGCTTTTTGGTACTCCCGAAACTCTTATAAGACTTGATATGTCCGAATTTATGGAGAAACATTCAGTTTCAAGAATCATCGGTTCGCCTCCGGGATATGTCGGCTACGATGAAGCAGGTCAGCTTACGGAAAAAGTAAGAAGAAAGCCCTATTCCGTTATTCTCTTTGATGAAATCGAGAAAGCTCATCCCGATGTAATGAACATCCTTCTTCAGATTCTCGATGAAGGAAAAACAAGTGATGCTCAGGGCAGAACGGTTGACTTCTCAAATACAGTCATCATCATGACTTCAAACGCAGGTTCTCAGAACCGTGAAAGTGCAATGGGCTTCGGCAAGAATGAGAACGATGTATCAAAAGATAAGGCTATGAAGGGACTTAAAGAATTCTTAAGACCCGAATTTATCGGAAGAGTTGACGAAGTCATCATTTTCAATAAGCTCGATAAGGATGCTTACACAAAAATTGCATCACTTCTTATTTCAGACCTTGTTCCCGGTCTTCGTGATAAGGGCATTACTCTCGAAATCGCAGAAAATGTCCCCGAAGTGATAGCAGATATGGCAGTCGGCGGTGAAAGAGGAGCCCGAGATATAAGAATTGCTATAAGAAAGAACATTGAAGATGCAGTTGCAAATATCATCATCGAAAACAGAAACATGAGCATTGATAAAATCAATGTTACAGCCGAAAACGGTAAAGTTTTCTGTTCAATGGCATAAAATTAACGGGCATCGCAGGATGCCCGTTTTGTTGTATATGTAACAATGTAGGGACCGATGCCCACATCGGTCCGCATTTGTCGAAGACAAATCGGAAATCTTTGATTTCCGCTAACCAACAAATTAATTCAATGAATTTATTGTACTAGAACGGTGTTATACCGTTATTGCTCCGTAGACTCCGCAATCGGACCGATGTGGGCATCGGTCCCTACGAAATTAGTCTGTGTTACTACGGGTTGATTTCATAATTTTAATATAATCAACACCGTCAGGTGTTCCGAAATTGCGCATTGCTAATTGCTAATTGCCAATTATTGTTTCTCCTTTATTCCGTAAAAATGAATCACATTCATATCCTCATCCATATCCAGCCCGTGTGAACCGCATTCGCCGTCGATTTCATGGCAACCGTGGTCGGGCATGAATCCGTAGAATACATTATGCTGTGTCCATTTTTCATTGATTGCATCAACAAAGCTCTCATATGCATCAATATTGTGCTTTAATGCATTCATTGATTTTTCCGCTTCGGGACCGTGCTTGTGCATTGTTCCGTCGTAATTGCCGTTGTAGATGACGATAAGGTCATAATTGTCCTCGTCAATGAGTTCATGAGCCTTTTTGTTTACTTCATCGGGCGTATCGTAAATGAAATAATCCATTTCACGTTCGAGAAAAATCATTGAAATCGAGTCTCTTGCAGTTGAAACAATTGCACATTTTTTTCCGTTTTCAATAAAATAATCAAAGATTGTTTTCTGTTTAAGAACGGGCTTTTCATATTTTCTGATGCCGTGGATTTCAGGCTGAACTCCCGTATACATTGATGCGAAACAGACAGGGGTCACGCTCGGCATTACGGAGAGCAAGGGGAGTGCGATATCCGAATTGATTGCAGCTTTTGAGAACATATGAGTATATTTCTGATAAAGCCACAGAGCCACAGCATCGGGATTATAAAGAACGGCTCTGTCAATCTTTTCACCGTTGAGCTTCTTTTCGGAAAGGGAAGTGATAACGGGATTTGATTTGTCTGTATTTTCATCAGTTTTTATTGAGAAAAGTTCACAAACGGTTGACATAACCGATGTTATGCATATACTGTTATAGATTTCTGACATTGTTATTACCTCTTTTCATGAACTTAATTTTATCATTAATTCCATGATTTTTCAATATAATAAACAAAATATTCAGTTTATCTTTGTTGAACTTGTTTTCAGAAAAAGTTGATTTTTATTTTTCATTGTGTTAAAATATTAACATATATTTTGAAATATTATTGTTTTTTTGGAGGTCATTTATTATGGCAAGAGTATTCAATTTCTCAGCGGGACCCTCAATGCTTCCCGAAGAGGTACTTAAAAAGGCAGCAGAGCAGATGCTCGATTACGAAGGCAGCGGTCAGTCCGTTATGGAAATGAGCCACCGTTCAAAGGTTTTTGATGCAATCATCAAGGATACTGAAAAGCTCTTCAGAGAACTTTACAATATCCCCGAAAACTATAAGGTTCTCTTCCTTCAGGGCGGTGCTTCAACTCAGTTTGCGGCTATCCCTCTCAACTTCATGAACGGCTCAGGCAAGGCTGATTTCATCATCACAGGTCAGTGGGCAAAGAAAGCTTATCAGGAAGCTGCAAAGTACGGCGAAGCAAGAGCAGTTGCTTCATCTGCTGACAAGACTTTCTCATATATCCCTAAAACAACAAAGGCTGACTTCGACCCCGAAGCAGACTATGTATATATCTGTATGAACAACACAATCTACGGCACAATCTTCCACGAGCTTCCCGATACAGGCGATGTTCCCCTTATCGCAGACGTTTCATCATGCTTCCTTTCAGAGCCTCTTGATATCAGCAAGTTTGCTGTTGTTTACGGCGGTGCTCAGAAGAACGTTGCTCCCGCAGGTGTTACAATCTGCATCATCCGTGAAGATATGCTCGGCAAGGCAAGAGATATTACTCCCACAATGCTCAACTATCAGGTTATGGCTGATAACGATTCACTTTACAACACTCCTCCCTGCTGGAACATCTATATCACAAAGCTTGTTCTTGAATGGATTAAAGATATGGGCGGCCTCGAAGCTATGAAGGCAAGAAACGAAAAGAAGGCTAAGATTCTTTACGATTTCCTTGATAATTCAAAGATGTTCAAGGGTACTGTTGTTCCCGAAGACCGTTCACTTATGAACGTTCCCTTTGTTACAGACAGCGAAGAGCTCAACGCAAAGTTCATCAAGGAAGCTACAGAAAACGGCTTTGTCAACCTCAAGGGTCACCGTTCAGTCGGCGGTATGAGAGCTTCAATCTACAACGCAATGCCCGTTGAAGGTGTTGAAAAGCTTGTTGCTTTCATGAAGAAGTTTGAAGAGGAGAATGCATAATTATGTATAATATTCTTACACTCAATAAAATCTCAGCATCAGGTCTTTCAAATTTTGATTCAGCAAAATATGCATGTGCTGATGATTTTGCCACTCCCGATGCTGTAATCGTCCGTTCAGCATCAATGCACGAAATGGAAATCCCCGCATCAGTTCTTGCAATCGCAAGAGCAGGTGCAGGTTATAACAACATCCCCGTTGATGCTTGTACAGAAAAAGGCATCTGTGTTTTCAATACACCCGGTGCAAACGCAAACGCAGTTAAAGAACTTGTTATCTGCGGTCTTCTCCTTGCTTCAAGAAGAGTTGTACCTTCAATTGACTGGTGCAGAACTCTCAAGGGTGAAGACGAAATCAGCAAGAAGATTGAAAAGGGCAAGTCAAACTTTGCAGGTCCCGAAATCATGGGCAAAACACTCGGTGTTATCGGCCTCGGTGCTATCGGTATCAAGGTTTGTAATGCAGCTGTTGCACTCGGCATGAATGTTATCGGTTACGACCCCTATCTTTCAGAAAAAGGTGCTGCAATGCTTGATTCTGCTGTAACTGTCACAGCAAAGCTTGATGATATCTTCGTAAACAGCGATTATATCTCAGTTCATGCTCCTCTTACAGATTCAACAAAGAACATTGTCGGCAAGGAAACACTTGCAATGGCAAAGGACGGCGTAAGAGTTCTCAACTTTGCACGTGGCGGTCTTGTTGATAACGAAGCAATCGTTGAAGCAATCAAGAGCGGTAAATGTGCGGCTTATGCAACAGATTTCCCCACAGATGAACAGCTTTGTCTTGACGGTGTTATTGCTCTTCCTCATCTCGGTGCGTCAACTCCCGAATCAGAAGAAAACTGCGCAGTTATGGCTGTTAATCAGATTGCTGAATACCTTGAAAAGGGTAATGTTGTAAACTCTGTAAACCTTCCCTGTATTTCAAAGGATATGACAGGCGGCAAGAGAATTGCTGTTATCACTAAGGGTGATGTAAGTGCGGCAGTCCTTGCGGCAGCAGGAAGTGACGATGCTGTTTCAGCAGTCAGAAAAGATGTCGGTTACGTTATCGTAGACGGTGCAAAAGACGATGCAGTTGATGCTGTAAAAGCAGTTGACGGTGTTGTTGCAGTAAGAGAAGTTTAATTCAATTAATAAGAAGACCGAGTAACATCGGTCTTTTTTTATTTTCATATTTATTATTTTTTCCAAAAAAAAGGCTTTGACATCTCAGCAAACCTGTGGTATTATATATTCGTATTATTATTACCTACATACGAAAGGAAGAGTAAAATGAAAAAACGCTTTATCTCAGCGGCAGTTTCACTTATTCTCTGTCTGTCTCTGATAATGGGAAGCATTTTATCCGTATCAGCTGAAATAAATATTGCAGATATTTTTGCAGGTCTTATGGGCGGCGACAGTTCCGGAAAAATCAACATAAGTGAAATATTTGGTGACTGGCTCGAAGAAAAAATCAATGAAAAAGGCCCCATTGATGAAATGGTTGACGGTCTGAAAGACTTCTGGAACGATGTTAAGGACGGCAGCATTGATATGCCTCCCGAAGCAGACGAAGAAGAAATTATTGTTATCAACAAAGCCGAAGCCGCAAATGTTGCAACTCTTTTCAATATTACGGTAAATGAGCTTAAAAAGAGCTCTCCCGGTTTTGTAAAGACTCAGACTGCAACAATGGATGCAAAACTCTCACAGCAGCTTCAGGGAGGACTGGGTCCCGTTACAGGTATCATTGAATCACTTGTAGGTACAAAAGACCTTTTTGCAAGTATTATTGACGGTACAAATAAATCAACTCAGTCAAGAACAGTTTATAAACCCGGCAACGATATAAAAAACAATCTTCCCGTTTCGGACAAAGATTATGTTGCATGTCTTACCGCTGATGATATAAAGGATTATACAATTTCAATTTACAAGAGCGGTGCTTACAGAATGCATATTGACCTTCACGATGTTGAAGGTTCAGCTGCCGATTCAGGTCTTTCTCACGTGTTTGATACAAAAGATCAGGCTTATGCATTACTCAATTTCGGCACAACTTCAATGAATACGAATGTTATGCTCAAATATACGGGCAATTATGTTGAATGTTCAGTAAACCGTGACGGTGAAATTACAAGCTTTACAACAAACATGGGTGTTACATTCCTCTTTCCTCAGCTTGACGGCTCATATGATACAAATATGCCTGTGCTCAATGTTGACTTTGAAGAAGAAGGCATCATCTATAAAGTCAATACAGAATACAGTAATTTCGATTATACCCACAGAAAAATGGGTGATGCAAATCTTGACGGCAAGGTAAACTCATCAGATGCAAGACTTGTTCTGAGAATTGCATCAAAGCTTGATACATGCACAGAAGCAGACCTGCCTTATTGTGATATAGACGGCAACGAAAGTATCTCCGCAGGCGATGCAAGACAGATTCTCCGTGCATCTGCAGGCATAAGTGAGCTTCCCACAACAGAAGAAGCACTCGGAATCAAGGAATATCAGAAGAGTGAAGCCACTCAGAACCACATAGATGATCTTCTTGCAATCCTTATGGCATATCAGAGTGCAAAGGATGAAGAGGCTCAGAAAGAGCTTCAGGACTATTATGAAGACAAATATCAGAACGGTGGTGCAGAAGCCGAAACCACAACAAAACCGATAAATTCAACAGATCAGGCAATTGACGATGTTCTCGGCGGAGTTCAGGATTTTGTAAACAGCGGTGTTCTTGGAGATATAGCAAGCGGTATTGCGGGCGGTCTTGCAGGAATTCTCGGCGGAAAAAAATAAGAAACAGAAATCATCTGGCAGGGAGTGAAAAAAACTCCCTGTTTTTTTTATTAATTCCTTGACAAATTCCACCTGAATGGTATAAAATAATAAAAGGTGTTTTATTGTTTTAGCACTCGAAATTTTAACATAAGGATGTGATTCTTAATGGTTCCTGACGCGTGTCCGGAAACCGGTATACCCCCCAAACGAAGAATCGCTGAATAAAACAAAACCCTGAACGTTTCTTTTCACGGCTTTGTTTTGTTCGGCTGTGAAAGGATTTGATAATAATGACAAACTGTTACATCACAAGGAACAACTACCTTGAAGAATTAACAGGACCGGAACCCGGTTGCTGGGTCAATCTTGTTGCGCCCACAGAATCGGAAATTAACCGTGTTTCCAACAAATATAATCTCGATATTGATGCCCTCAAAGCCGCTCTTGACGCTGATGAACGTTCACGTATCGAGCTTGAAGACAACTACACAATGATTCTTGTTAATATTCCGTGTCTTGAAACAGAAACGGAAACCGAGCTTTACAGCACTATCCCTCTTTCAATCATTGTTGTAGACGATGCCGTTATAACAGTCTGCAGTGAGGATACACCCATTCTCAAGCAGTTTTCAAACGGCAAAGTAAAAGATTTTTACTCAAATATGAAGTCAAGATTCATTCTTCAGATACTTTATAAGACTTCATCACTTTTCCTGACATACCTTCGTCATATCGACAGAAAAAGTGAAAACGTTGAAAACGAACTTCATAAATCACAGCGAAACAAAGAGCTTATTGAACTTCTGAAACTCGAAAAATCACTTGTTTACTTCACAACAGCCCTTCGTTCAAACGAAGCTATACTTGAAAAGATGCTCCGTCTTGAAATTATAAAAAAATATCCCGAAGATATTGACCTGCTTGAAGACGTTATCGTTGAAAACAAACAGGCTATCGAAATGGCAAATATCTATTCAGGCATTTTAAGCGGCACAATGGATGCTTTCGCTTCTGTTATTTCAAATAACCTGAACATCGTCATGAAAGTGCTTTCAGTCATCACAATCGTGCTTTCAATCCCCACTCTTATATTCAGCGCATTCGGTATGAACCTTAATCTCCCGTTTGCCGAAAATCCGTTGGGATTCCTTATAGTCGTTGTGGGTGCACTCGTAATTTCACTCACCGCAATGGTTGTGTTCATGAAAAGTAAAATGCTTAAATAATCTTAAAGCAGTCTGGTTTCAGGCTGCTTATTTTTATACAATAATTTGTCGGGGTTTTCAGATAAACATTTCGTAATAAAAACAAACTTTGTAGGGACCGATGCCCACATCGGTCCGATTGCGGAGTGCAACGGAGCAATAACGGTGGTACACCGTTCTATTGTAATAAACACTTTTAATTAATTTGTTCGTTTTGCGGAAATAAGAGATTTCCGATTTTTCTTCGACAAATGCGGACCGATGTGGGCATCGGTCCCTACATAATTTGTTTGTGTTAAGAGCGGACGCTCGCTGGTTCCTACATAATATTCAATTTTCCATTCGTGACACTACGCCAAATTCCTATTTTTTTAATATTTTTTTCTTGTTTATTTTTTAACAATATCTGTTGACTTAATATAACTGATGTTGTATAATTTGAGTGTCTAAATTTTTTGAAAGAGGAAGATTTCAATGATTGATTACAAAATGGAGCTGAATGACGAGCAGATCGCCATACTCAAAGGCGAAAAAGGCGAAGCCATGCAGCAGGTTCTTGAAACTATCGTTCTTTTCGGCGATATTTTCGGTGCAAAAAGACTTATTCCCGTAACACACAAAGACACTCATCTTGTTACATCTTTCGGTCTTGGTGTTCTTAAGCCCCTTTATGCCTGTATGGAAAAGCTCACAGCAGCAGGCCTTAAAGCAGAGGGCTACCTTACAGTTGACCCCAGACCCCTTGACTATGAAAATGTTAAGTGCAATCCTCTTGAAAAGTTTGTTTTCAACAAGAAGATGTACACAATGCAGGAGCCTTACGAAGCTTATCTCCGTCAGCTCGGTCTTAAAGATAACAACGCATTCACATGTACCTGCTATCTTGACGAAGTAGGCAATGTACCCAAGGAAGGCGATATTCTTTCATGGGCAGAATCAAGTGCTGTTGTATATGCAAACTCTGTTCTCGGTGCAAGATGTAACAGAAACAGCGGTATGCTTGACCTCTTCGGTGCTATCTCAGGTTATGTGCCCGAATTCGGTCTTGTTACAGACGAAGGCAGAAAAGCAACATGGAAAGTTTATGTAAAGACAACAAAGAAGCCCGAAGCTCAGATTCTCGGTCCTGCAATCGGTATGAAGGTTATGGAAGAAGTTCCCTATGTTTACGGTCTTGATGCATTCATCGGTGATGAACTCAACAACGAAAACAAGTCATACCTCAAGGATTTCGGTGCTGCTACAGCTTCAAACGGTGCTGTCGGTCTTTATCATATCGATAACCTTACTCCCGAAGCAAAGAAGCAGGGTGAAAGCCTTATCACAGAAGATGCAAAGGTTTATGTTATTGATGATGCTGAGCTTGAAAGAGTTTACAAGTCATATCCCGTTATGTGGAAAAAGGCTGATGCAAAGCCCAATCTCTGCTTCATCGGCTGTCCTCACCTTACATATGAACAGCTCTGTCAGTGGACAAATGACATTGTTGCAGGTCTTAAGGAAACAGGCAAGAAAAAGGTTACCGTAAGAACAGTTATGACTGCTTCTCCAGATGTTGTTGAAAAGTTCAAGAAGACAACAAAGTATCAGCTTCTTATGAGAACTGGTGTTAACCTTTCATCAATCTGTCCTCTTATGTATACAAATAACCCCATCGCAAGAGGCTTCCATAATATCATGACAAGCTCCAATAAGCTTCGTACTTATTCTACTTCCAGATATTATAAAGATGCAGATATTCTTGACATCATTACAGGTAAGAAGTAAGGGGGTAAAATAAAATGAAAGAATTCAAAGGCAGAGTTATAGCAGCAGGCAACTGGGAAGGTGAAGCAATCGTTTCACACGGCGGTGTAAACACACTTGCAACATTCCAGAACAGCGCTCTTAACAATAAAGATCACGCTATCGTAGGCGATCAGAATAATAAGGATATTTACGGACAGAATGTTACAGGCAAGGCTCTTTGTCTTCCTATCACAATCGGTTCAACAACAGGCGGTCTTGTTATTCAGACTGTTTGTCAGATGGGCATTAATCCTGCAGCATTCCTTTTCTCAGAACATATCGATTCACTTGCAGCAAGCGGAATCGTTCTTGCACGTGTATGGGAAAAGAGTGATGTTATCTGTGTTGACCAGCTTGGTGAGGAATTCCTCAACACAGTCAAGACCGGTGATAAGGTTAAAGTTACAGAAGACGGCACAGTTACAATTCTTTAATCAACATATTTCAGGGCTGGTTTTCAGCCCTGATTTTAATATGAGGTATATTATGAACAAACTGATTGAATGTGTCCCCAATATAAGTGAAGGCAGACGACCAGAAGTGGTTTCGGAGTGCGTAAAAGCGGTTGCATCGGTTGAAGGCGTGAAAGTCCTTCATTTTACATCTGATTATGACCATAACCGAACTGTTATAACATTCGTAGGGGAGCCCGAAAAGGTGATTGAGGGAGCTGTAAGGCTTTGTAAAAAGGCAAGTGAACTCATTGACCTGCGTGTTCATACGGGTGAGCATCCCCGTATGGGTGCTGTTGATGTCTGCCCGTTTATCCCCGTTAAAAATGTTACGGAAGATGAAATAATTGAATATGCAAAAACGGCAGGAAAGCGTATATGGGAAGAAGTGAATGTTCCCGTTTACCTTTATGAAAAAGCGGCATCGGCTTCTCACCGTGTCAATCTTGCCGATGTCAGAAAAGGTCAGTTTGAAGGACTTCCTGAAAAGACATCTCTTCCCGAGTGGCAACCTGATTTCGGCACCTCGTTTCATCCGTCGGCAGGTATCACAATCGTCGGAGCCCGTGAATTTCTGATTGCATTCAATATTGAACTTGACACCGACGACGTTGAAATTGCAAAGAAAATTGCAAAAACAATCCGTTTTTCAAGCGGAGGATATCCCTGCGTAAAGGCTCTGGGGCTTATGCTTCATAAGACAAACACGGCTCAGGTTTCAATCAATTTTACGGATTACAAAGTCACTTCGCTTCACACCGTTGTTGATAAAGTAAGGGAAGAGGCTCTGAAATACGGCACAACCGTGAAATGTACCGAGCTTATCGGTCTTTCACCCATGAAAGCACTCATTGAAAGTGCCGCACATTACCTTGAAATAAAGGATTTTGACTACGAAAAACAGGTTTTTGAAAACCATCTTATATAAGGAGAATTTTATGGATATCACATCATATATGCCCGTGAAAGTTGTATGCGGAAAGGGTTGCGTAAAGGCAAATTCAGCTCTTTTTTCACAGTTCGGCAAGACATGTCTTATCGTAACGGGCGGAAATTCTGCAAAAAAAAGCGGTGCACTCGCTGCTGTAACCGAGGCACTCGTGAAAGAGAATATTTCATATGAAATTTTCGATGAAATAACGGAGAATCCTTACACAGCCGACTGTCACAGGGCAGGTGTAAAGGCAAGGGAAATGCATGCAGATTTTATAGTCGGTATCGGCGGAGGTTCACCTCTTGATGCTTCAAAAGCCGTTGCAATATATGCATCAAATCCCGAACTTACACCCGTTGATATCTATTCAATGACTCACAAAAACAGACCCCTTCCACTTGTACTTGTGGGGACAACTTCGGGCACGGGCAGTGAAGTTACGGGTGTATCCGTGCTTACAAACAGCGAAAACAACATGAAAAAGAGCATTTCGGGACCCGACTGTTATTCACGTGTTTCATTCTGCGATTATTCATACACAATGAGTGTGCCTTTTTCAGTCACCGTTTCAACGGCACTTGATGCATTTGCTCATGCATGTGAGGGTTATTTTTCATCGACTGCAAACAGTCTCAGCGATGTTTATGCCGAAAAGGCTTTTGAAATGCTTTCTGAGGCTCTGAATTGCTTTATGAATGATAAGTCCCTGCCTGATGAAAAAATGCGTGAAACGCTTTATATCGCATCTCTTTATGCGGGGCTTTGCCTTAACATTACGGGCACATGCTTCCCTCACACAATGGGTTATCTTCTTACTGAAGACTTTGCAATCCCTCACGGCAGGGCTTGTGCGGCATTTATCCCCGATTTTATAAGGATTTCGGATGATAATATGCCCGAAAAGGCTCAGCGTATGTTTGAAATTATGAAAACAGATTGTGACACTCTTTGCAAAGTTATTGAAATACTTGCTGATATCAATATTACAATCACGGATGAAGCTTTTGAGAAGTATTCTCACCGCTGGAGCGACCCTCTTAAAAATTTCAGCCGAACACCGGGTAATTTTACCTCAGCGTCGGCTGTTGAAATCATAAAAAGATATAAAGTTTAAACTTTCATGCCCGTTCTTGCATCAAGGATGTTTCTGAAAACGGCAACCTGATTTTCAGAAATGAATTTATCGGTGTGCATGCTTCCGAAATACCATTTCTTGTATTTGCATTGAACAGCAAGCTCATCAAGAAACGCATTAAGAGCCGTAACGGAGAACTTTTCATTCTTCTGCATAAGCAGGAATTCTCTTGTTTTTGAAGGCGGTTCGTGTGTGATAATTAAATCAACTTCAAAATTGTTCTGCTCAAGGCGGTTGACTGCTGCGAGCAGTTCTTCTTTTGTGGGGAGTTCGGGGTGTCCCGTGTCTTCATCTTCAAAACGCATTTCAGCTTCGGGGAGCTCACCGCCTCCCATTGTGAAAACTTTCATGCCCTCGATTGTGTAAACCTGACCGCGCATGAGGTGGTAAAGATTGCCCGTGATGTTGCGGGCTTTTGCCCCGAATTTTTCTTCGGCAGGGAATTTGTTGAGGATTGAGAAGTTCTCATGTGTTCCGTCAACAAAACAGATGTTGTATTTGCGTTTGCCGAGGTTTCTTAATATTTTATCTTCATTTTTTGAATCATCCCATATGAAACCGAAGTCACCGCAGACGATAAGTGTATCGTGTATTTTCATAAACCTGAGTTTTTCGGGTGAAAGTCGTGAAAGGTCACCGTGAATGTCACCGGTAATGTATACCATAATTTTTCCTCCGTAAAATATTATTAATCGTTTTATATGTAATTTTCGTAGGGACCGATGCTCACATCGGTCCGCATTTGTCGTAAGACAAATGAAAAATCTTTGATTTCCACAAAATGAACAAATTGATTCAATGAATTTGTTGCAATAGAACGGTGTTACACCGTTATTGCTCCGTTACACTCCGCAATCGGACCGATGTGGGCATCGGTCCCTACGAAATTTGTTTGTGTTAAAATCGGACTTGAATTATCATACAATTTTAATATAATCAACACCGGCAGGTGTTCCGAAATTGCGCATTGCGAATTGTGAATTGCGAATTTTTTTATATGCCTGATAAATTTCAAATTAATTATTTACATTTTTCGACTTATACTGTATAATTAATTATATTATAGCACTATTATGGTGGCTGTGTCTATGAAAAAATCAATAATTTTTTCAATTATTTTTATATTTATATTTCTGACTGCTTTTTCCGTGCCCGTTTCGGCTGATTATTACAACATGAATCTTGAAGATATGCGTTCGGATGCCTATCTTCTTGTGAATGTTGATACGGGAACAACCGTTTTTTCACAGAATGCCGATAAACAGCTCAAATGTGCATCGCTCGTAAAAACGGCAACGGCGATTGTTGTGGTTGAAAACTGTGAAAATCTTGATGCTGTTATAACCGTTACCGAATCGGCACTTGAACCACTTAAAGGAATTTACAGCGCATCGAGTGACCTTCAGGTCGGTGAGCAGATTTCCGTCAGAAACCTTATGTACTGCATGATGATGCAGAATTCAAACGATGCGGCAAATGTGCTTGCGGAGTATGTCGGCGGAACAATTACCAATTTTGTTGACATGATGAATAATCTTGCGAAAAAACTCGGCTGTAAGAACACGAATTTTACGAATGCTCACGGTCTTGATGAAGAAGGGGAGTATTCGAGCGCGAATGACATGTATCTTCTTACGAAATACGCAATGAATATCTCCGTTCTTGCCGATATGGCGGCAACCGAAGAATATACAGTCCCCGCAACGAATATGTCAGAAGCAAGAGAACTCACAACGAGACTTGACATTGTTGAAAAAGGCACAAGATATTATTATGACTATGCAAAAGGCTTTAAGGTCGGTCATACCGATGAATCACAGAGATGTGCTTCTGTGGTGGCTACAAAGGATGCATACACATATATTGCAATTGTTTTAGGTTGTCCGAATGAATGTATTGATAACTGCGGATATCCCGATAACACGGCTCTTTATGAAGCGAGAAGAATGCTCCGCTGGGCAGTAAGAGAGCTTAAAATGACAACAATTGCAGGAACTTCGGATATTCTGACCGATATCCCCGTGGCACTTTCAAGTCAGGCAGACCATGTAAGACTTGTTCCCGAAAAGCAGATTCAGGCACTACTTCTGAGTTCGGTTGACGAATCAAGCCTTGAATATATTTTTGAACTTGCCGAAAACGTAAAAGCACCCGTCAACAAAGGTGACATTCTCGGCAAAGTAAAGATAAAATATGCCGATAACGTTATTGCCGAAGTCAATCTTGTTGCAGGTGATTCACTTAAAAGAAACGCGATGATGTATGCAGGTTATATATTTAAATCAATAGTTACATCTCCCGTTTTCATAATTGTTGCATCAGTTGCCCTTCTTGTTCTGCTCGTTTATATGATGATTGTTTATAATAAATATAAAAAACAGCAGAAAAAAGCAAAAGACAGAATGAAAGAAATCAAAAAGCAGAATTATATTGAGGATTCAAATATATTTGATTTTGACAAAATAAAAAAATAATTTAAGGAGCTGTAAAAAACTTTTGTTTTTTTACAGCTCCGTTTTGATGAATATGTAACTATTGTAGGGACCAGCCCGAATCGGTCCGTATTTGTCGAAGACAAATCGGAAATCTTTGATTTCCGCAAATTGATTTAATAAAATTGTTGTAAATGAACGATTTTCAATCGTTATTGCTCCGTAAACTCCGCAATCGGACCGATGTGGGCATCGGTCCCTACAAAATTTGTTTGGATTGTTATGGGGCTGGTTGCACAATTTTAATATAATCAACACCGTCAGGTGTTCCGAAATTGCGAATTGAGCATTACGAATTGCAAATTAATGACCGTCCGGCACTACATTCCTCATATGCCTTTCCTTCGTAAGGTCGGCGTGGAGAAGGTCGGCAAATGCTGTTATGAGGAAGATTCCCGAAAACCATATGGCTTTCGTTCCCGCAAATCTGCAACAGAGAGTTCCGATAAAAGCACCGAGTGTGAAAGATGATATCATGCCTGCGTGGAAGAGCCATCTTTTAAGAAAAGACTTTTCTTCGGTGTGTTTCATCCATTTTACGAGATAAACGCCGAGTGAACGTGTGTGTGCCGTGCAGAAGGTTGTTGCGGCAGGAATGTTTTCTGCATTTCTGAATGTGTTATACTGCATTGAACAGATGAAGTTAATGAGCACATGGCTTATCTGAACAGGTGCGGATGCAGGAATGAAGCCGATAACTACGACCATTACAATTTCAAAAAGGATGAAAAACGTATCCCAGCGCAAGGGGAGAAGTCGGTTTACTTTTTTCGGCAGAAGCTCCGATATCACAGCACCGAGAAGATAAGCCGCCGTCGGAATAAGATAATAAAGGGCTTTACTCATATCTCCGTTTCCCAGAGATAACGCAAAAAGTACAAAATTCGCTGTCTGTGCGTTGCAGAAAACTCCGCCTCTTACATTATAAGTGTAACTGCCGAAAAATCCCGCTGTGCATATCATGAGTGCAAAAATCCACCAACGCTCGCACTCGAGAAGAAATTTTTCATTTTCTCTTTTTATGTTTTCCATATTTTTTCTCCATAAACCAAAAAACACCGCCCTTAAAAAGGACAGTGCATCTTTTTGTTAATTAAAGTAACTCCTGCATCTTACCTGTGAAAAATAATTAATCAAAACACAATCCTGAGTTAATATTTATATCGGAGTTCCGTCTGATTTGAAAAGAGGAAGCTTTTCGAGATAAATAATATCATCTCTGCTCTGAGCATCACCTTCGGCAAGAATAGTCATTCTGCCGCAGATTTCGGCACCTGTCTGTCTTACAAGTTCTTCGATAGCGGCGAGTGATTCACCCGTTGAAATAACGTCATCAACAATAAGAATCTTCTTGCCTTTCATAAGCTCTGCATCGGCTGTATCAAGATAAAGCTTCTGCTGACCTTCTGTTGTTATTGAATTTACGGTAACTTCCATAACACCCGTCATGTAAAGCTTTGGCTTTTTTCTTGCAAGGAAGTATTTCTTGTCGTCGTGCTGTCTTGCCATTTCGTGAACAAGGGGGATGCCCTTTGCTTCTGCCGAAATGAGGTAATCATATTCGGGGGCTTTTTCAAGAAGAGCCTTTGCACATGCAACGGTGAGTTCCTGATCGCCGAAGATAACAAAAGCACCGATATAAAGGTCATCTGTGAGTTTGCAGAGAGGTAAAGCCCTGTCAAGACCTGCAATGTTCATTTTGTATTCCATGAAATTTACACCTTAATTCTATTATTTAATTATTACACTATTTTATTATAGTACATTAAAAAAAAATGTCAAGAAGATTGAATTTTTTTGCAAAAACTATTCACATTATCTGTTTTTATGATATAATAATAAAGAATGGTAAGAACGGAGTGTATTTGTATGGCAAAAATTAATGTTATTGCACATCGCGGTGCTAATAAATATGCACCTCAGAACACAATCCCCGCATTTGAAAGAGCGGTTCAGCTCGGCGCAGACGGTTTTGAAACCGACGTGCATCTGACAAAAGACGGTGTACCTGTTATATGTCATAACCACACAATCAATGAAACAAGCAACGGTATGGGAAGCATTGCTTCATATACTTTTGATGAACTCAGAAAACTTGATTTCGGCAGTTACTACGGCCCTCAGTTCAGAGGTACGCTTATCCCTTCACTTGATGAGTTTCTTGAATTGTCAAAAGAATCTGATATTGAAGTTATGAATATCGAGCTCAAAGGCCCCAAAAACAAGAAAACAGACGTTGTGCCCGTAATTATTGATGCAGTAAAAAGACACAATCTTTCTGACAGACTTGTCCTCTCGGGCTTTGACACATATCTTCTCAAAGCCGCAAAGGAATATGACCGCCACGTCAGAACAGCATATCTTTACGGAATGCCCCATTGCGACAATTATAAGAATATGCTTTTCCCGATACTTCATGCTAAGAATATCGGTTGCTATGCACTTCATCCGATGTCAATTTTTGTTAATAAGTCTTATGTTAAATCTGCTCATAAAGAGGGGCTTAAAGTCAACGTATGGACCGTTAACCCCGAAGACAAAATAAAATACATGATAAACTGCGGTGTTGACGGCATTATTACGGACTGCCCCGACAGAACACTCAATATCATGCGTTCAATGGGAATAAAATAAAAGAGGTAATTTATGAATATCAATTTCGTTGTGCCCTGCCTTTTAGGCCTTGAGGCACCTATTGCGGATGAACTCAGGGAAATGGGTGCATCCGATGTAAGAGCCGAAAACGGCAGAGTTCTTTTTTCGGGCGATGAACATATTCTTGCAAGAGCCAATATCTGCTCACGTTTTTCGGAGAGAATACAGGTGCTCGTAGGCACTTTTGAAGCTCATACATTTGAACAGCTCTTTCAGGGCACAAAAAAACTCCCGTGGGAAGAGTGGATAGGCAGGGAAGACAAGTTCCCCGTAAAAGGTTATTCACTCAATTCAGACCTTTTCTCGGTCAGCGACTGTCAGTCAATTATCAAAAAGGCTGTTGTTGAAAGACTCAAAACAAAATATAAGGTTGAATGGTTCAAAGAAACGGGAAGCATGTATCAGATTCAGTTTTCCATTATGAAAAATCAGGTCAGTCTTCTTATTGATACATCGGGTGCAGGTCTTCACAAGAGAGGCTACCGTCCCGAATCAAATGCGGCTCCCATAAAAGAGACTCTTGCGGCGGCTCTGTGCTATTTCGCAAGGCTTCGTGATTTTCACACACTTTATGACCCCATGTGCGGCTCGGGTACAATCCTTACAGAGGGCGCAATGATGGTCAAGAACATTGCTCCCGGTGTTAACAGACGTTTCACAGCCGAGCAGTGGTCACAGATTCCTCCCGAAGTTTGGAAAGAGGAAAGAGAGAGAGCAAGAAGCCTCGAAAAGCCCGAAATTCCTTTTAAAGCTTACGGCTCGGATGTGGATGAACAGGCTCTTAAAATTGCAAAAGAAAATGCAAGACGTGCGGGAGTTGGAGAGTACATCACTTTCAGAAAAGCCGATGCAACTCAGTTCAGGCCCGAAACTGACAGAGGTACGGTTATCATCAATCCGCCTTACGGTGAAAGACTGATGGATCAGAAGTCCGTCACAGAACTTTATAATAAACTCGGCAAGGTCTTCACACCGCAGAGAGGCTGGGGATATTACATTATCACAGCCGACGAAGAGTTTGAAAAAGCTTTCGGCAGAAAAGCCGATAAACGCAGAAAACTCTATAACGGCATGATCAAATGTCAGCTTTATATGTATTATAAGTAAGAAAAACCTCAAAAACTCCTCATCTTTTTTTTCTGAAAATAACACCCTGAAATATAGATAAATCAGAATTTGTCGAGCTGATTGAATAATGTGTAGGGACCGATGCCCACATCGGTCCGCATTTGTCGAAGACAAATTGGAAATCTCTGATTTCCGCCGAACGAAAAAATTGATTCATTCAGTTTATTGGAATTGAACGATTTTCAATCGTTATTGCTCCGCTACACTCCGCAATCGGACCGATGTGGGCATCGGTCCCTACGAAATTTGTTTGTGTTAAAATCGGACTTGATTTATCACACAATTTTTATAATCAACACCGTAAGGTGTTCCGAAATTGCGAATTGAGCATTGCGAATTGCGAATTTAAAAGACCTCGACAAATTATTGTTTGTATAAACAACAAGAGCCGTACTTTCGTACGACTCTTTATTCACTTAATATCCGAAAAATTCTCTGTAGAAATCGTACCAATCCTGATACTGGTCATCGTAGGGATTACCACCCTGACCGGGAGTGCTTTCCTGGGTATCCTGAGTATTTGCAACACCTGTATCTTCAACAAGAGTAACGGTGATATCTCTTTCTGTCTGAGACCAGTCATCTGTATTGACTCTTACGATTGTAAGCGTGAGCTTATCGCCTGCTGACATATCTTCAATCATTTCAGAAAGCATGTCGGTGCTCTTCATTTCCTTACCGTTTACGGCAATAATCATATCGCCTTCTTTTACGTCCTTACCGTAAAGATCACTGTCTTCGCTGACAGAAGCAATAACGATAGTACCTGAAGGAAGTCCCTTCATCTGAACATACATTGAATAAGTCTGGCTGTAATTTGAAGGAGTTGCATACTGAATACCGAGCTTTGCTCTGCCTGCAACATAACCGTTTTCGATAATTGAATTGAACACATCAATCATAACAGATGAGGGAACAGCAAAGCCCATTCCTTCATATTCTGTTGATGCGATTTTCATTGAATTGATACCGATAAGCTTACCTTCGCCGTTTACGAGAGCACCGCCTGAGTTACCGGGGTTTATTGCAGATGTATGCTGAATACATTCCATTTCATAGCCTGTGCTTGAGCTGACGGGTCTGTCAATTGCTGAAATGATACCGTTTGTAACCGAGCCGAAGAACTCAGAACCGCCGGGGTTACCGACTGCATATACAGTCTGACCGACAACAAGTTTGTCTGAATCCGCAACTTCCGCTTTGGGAAGACCGTTTGCTTCAATTCTTACAACAGCAAGGTCTGTTCTTGAATCCATGCCGACAAGGTCTGCGGGGTATTCGGTTCCGTCTTCCATAAGGACGGAAAGAGCAACACCGTTATAATTTACAACATGTGCACATGTTACGATATATGTGTACTTGCCGTCTGAATCTTCTTTTACAATAACACCTGAGCCTTCGGTGTAAAGCTGATTCTTTGCATAAACAAGGATGCCGACGCTGAATTTCTTTGAAATCTGAGCAACCGTAACAGCATCACCCATATTGTTTGAGCTGTCGCTGAGGTCAATGCTTCCTACATTATCAACACCATGCTTATTATTTTCAGCACTACCTGTCACCTGTTCATCTTTGTCAACCCTGTTGACATCATTATCGTTACCGCCTGAGAAAATTGCAACCATAAGTGCAACAGAAAGAACAACAATTGCAACAATGATACCGATAAAAACTTTCATGCCTGTATTTTTCTTTTTTGGAGACATATTTGAGTTATTGTACTGAGAATAACCCGGCTGCTGTGAATAATGATTTGAAGAATTGTTTGCATTATTCTGAGGCTGAGTCCAACCGTAATTGTTCTGAGGCTGATTATAGCCCTGAGAATTATTATTGAATTCACCAAACTGCTGATTATACTGCTGTCTGTTGTAATGATACTCGCCTGTGTTTTCAGGCTGTGCATTTACAGTTTCGTCAGAAAACTGTTCTGCAACATTTTCAGCAACAGGCTCTGTCTGCTGTTCTGTTTCATTTGTTTCCGGAACAAGCGGTTCCTCGTTTTCAGGTTTATTGGGTTCAACGGGAGCGCCGCCGAAAATCTGATCATCCATTTTATTTCCTCCGAAATCAATATTAAAACAAAGCATACGGTATAATCATCCTATCAGTTTGATTTTCAGTTTAACCGTAAATTCTGTGTATTTATCATATATACTGTCAACAGTAATTTCACCGCCGTGAAGAGTGACAATATTTTTTACAATAAACAAACCGAGCCCCGCACTTTTCACATCAAGACTTCTCGATTTATCACCTTTATAAAACCTTTCAAACACATGGTCAATATCTTCACTTCTGATACCTTCACCTGTATTTCTGATTTTAACGGTAACATATTCACCGTCATCAGCTAACGATGTGAATATTTCACCGGAATGCGGGGTAAATTTGACCGCATTATCAATAAGATTATAAAAAACCTGACTGAGCATATCGGGGTCAGCTTCGATATAACAGTTCCTAAGACTTTCAAGACCTTTTATATCGATTTTCTTATCCTCTATTTTCTGCTCAAATGACATAAAAATACCGATTATCTGCTGAGTAAGATTAAAACGTTTCGGTTTTATACGCATTTCGCCCGCTTCCATCTTTGACATATTCAGCATTGAAACAACAAGACGGGATAAACGTTTTACTTCTTCGGAAACTATAGTAAGATACTGATTCTGATGTTCCGAATCAATTGTTCCGTCAAGAATTCCGTCAATGAATCCGCCTATTGTTGTCATCGGCGTTTTCAGCTCGTGTGAAACATTCGCAACAAACTGTGTTCTTGAATTTTCAAGCTGTTCAAGATTTTCAGCCATTGAATTCATCGCGGCAGACAGTTCGTCAAATTCCCTTACCGTGTTACGGTTATTCCGTCTGATTCTGTAAGAAAAATCACCCTGAGAATAACGCTTTGTAGCTTCGGACATATCACGGAGAGGTTTTGTTATATTATATGTTGAAATATAGATTATTAAGCTTGTAAGAAGCATCATGAATACCGCTGCAGGAATATAAATTTTAAGAAAATTATTCCTGTAAGGAGTAAGACCTGCTTCAGGACTCTGAACAACAAACACAATACCTTCTGTTTTTTCGGTGATACCGTTGTTGACAACTGTTGCAGAAATGAAATGTTCTGTCTGATAAACACCGCTTAAGTCACTTCTTGTTGCCATCATGCCGTCTGTTTCAATACCTACAAGTACTTCACCGGGAATAAAAAACTCAGGATGTTTTTCACAATTATACTCATACGGTTTTTCATATGAAGCCTTAGCCTCATCATTACAGAAAACAATATTACCGTCCATATTTACAATAAATATCTCAGCTTTTGCAGTATCTGCAATACCTGCAACCGCATAACACAATCCGGAATAAGACATCGGGCTGTTTCCGTCTGAAGAATCAATAAATGATTCATAAACTTTAGCAATATTTTCCGAATAATCAAACAGCTGCTGTTTCTGTTCATCTTCCCATGTATAGGATATGAAATAGAGCAGAACGCCACCAAAAACAGACAAACTTATAAGTTCAACAGCAAGAAAAAAAGCAAAATATTTTACAAAAAGACTGCTTCGTCTTCTGTTCTTTTTAGTTTCAGCCATAATCAGTCTTTTGTTTCAAACTTATAGCCTACACTCCATACCGTTTTGAGTTCCCATTTATCGGAAACACCTTCAAGCTTTTCACGAAGTCTCTTTACGTGAACGTCAACCGTTCTTGAATCACCGTAGTAATCAAATCCCCATACTTCATCAAGAAGCTGATCTCTTGTAAACACTCTGTTCGGATTGCTTGCAAGATGGAAAATGAGTTCAAGCTCTTTGGGCGGAGTGTCTATCTGTGTGCCGTTGACTTTAAGTTCATAATTTGTCAGATTAATGGAGAGTTTGTCAAAATGAACTTCTTTTACCTGTTCTGCTGCCGATGAAACGGATCTTCTGAGAACAGCTTTTATACGTGCAAGAACTTCCTTTGTTTCAAAAGGCTTTACAACATAATCATCTGCACCGAGTTCGAGACCGAGCACCTTATCAAATGTTTCACCCTTTGCCGAAAGCATAATAATGGGTACATTTGACGTGCTGCGGATTTTTCTGCATACCTGCCAGCCGTCAAGACCGGGAAGCATAATATCAAGCAAGACAAGGTCGGGTTTCATTTCGGCATATGTACTGACAGCTTCAAGACCGTCATTTACAATAATTACTGAATACTTTTCCTTTTCAAGATAAAGTCTGATGAGTTCGCATATATTAACATCATCATCTACAATCATAATTCTTTCATTTGCCATTTTAATCCTCTCCATTTGTCGGAATAAGATAAACGGGACGGTATTTCTATGTGAAAAAATTTTACATAAAAATATTGAAAAAAAATTGAAATCACCGTTTATTCAATTCCGTTATTATCTTTTTTTATAATTTTCTGTTTCTTTAAACGACATATCAGTCGCTTTTCTTTTTTATTTTATCTCTTGCCGACTTTTCATTAAGAATCATAACGAAAAGCGTGAAACATACACCGAATGTGAGAAGCAACACAACAACTATAACAATCACCGAAGTTGTATCACTCATAAGGTCTGCAAACCAGCCCTGTCCTTCATCCTGAATCTGAGGCACATTCTGATTGAACTGATTATCGGGAATAACAATTGAATCTGCAGGCTTCATATTCGGTGTAAGAGTATTCGTGTTAAGCTGGATATTTCCGATGTTCAGCGAACCGAAATTCATACTCTGCGATGAATTCCCCGATGAATTGAAAGAATCAAGTCCGCCTACACCGCCGATACTGTCCGTGTTGACATTTGAATCATCATCTTTTGAATATCCGAAAAGCTGGGCAAGCAAGCCTGTACCCAATGACGGAAGATTGCTGAATGACGGTATAATCAATGATGTAATACCGAGAAGTCTGGTGGGCAGTTCAAACGGAATATTCACAACAAGACCGGCAATTGAAGAATCAAGTCCGAGCTCATTGAGAACATTTTCAACAACATCCTTTACCCCCGTGAGTGAATCCGATATAGTTCCGGATACGGGAGGTTCCTTTGTACCCTGATAAACATTCAGTTTATATGAAGATGTTTTCTTTACTGCCTTGCTGTCAGTAAATTCAACTGTAATCACAACGGGAATAACTGCTTTTTCGGGGTCAATACTGACATCCACATAATAATTTTCCCTTACATCTTTTCCGTTTATAAGAACATTTACCTTAGTTCCGTCTGATTCATTTGTTGTGCCGAGAGTCTGAGGATAAAGCCAGATTTTATCTCTTTTATAATTGAGTTTTACATCATACTCATAAACGTCTGCATAAAATTCGCCTTCTTCAAGATTGAAGTAACCGGTTTTTTCACCGACAAGATCAAAAGCTTCCTCATATGTAAGTGTATTTTTTACCGATATACCGTACTCTTTACCTATAAGCTGAAGCATATGGAATGCAAGGTTATCATTTTCCGCAGCTTTCCCGAAAGACGCGGTATCGATGCTTACATCATAGATTTTGCACATCATGGCACAAAGATACTTATTCTTGATTTCCTCAAAAGTTGCAGATCCCGAATCAATTGAAATACCTTGTGCTTTTATAGTCATTATCGCAATGAGTCTGAATACTTCTTCATCGGATGTATTCTTATCAACGGCATAACCTGAATTAAAAAGCATATATTTACAAGCTGCAATCACATATTCATTCAGGTCAAAAAGTTCTGAATCATTGTCATACTTCAGCAGTACACTTACATTGACTCCGAGCAGTACAGAAATATAGTCCGTAAAGGCTTCATAAAGTCCCGTGCCTTTTTTTACTTCATACTTTTCATCTGAAATTATAACCGAAAACAAGGCTCTTGCAACAATTTTTGTTTCATCATCAGCATTTTCGGGATAAACAATTCCGACACTTTCAAGATATGATTTTATAAATTCATCCGAATAATTTGATGTTGCAGGACCCGCAAATGATTTTGCAAGTTCAAGCATATAAAGATAAGCAACGTTTGCCATATTTTCATCAAGAGTATAAACAGTCTGATAATATGCAATTTCATTTTTGAAAGAATCCGGTGTTGCACCGTATGGATATTCCGATTTCGGGATTAGTGTATTCCGCTGCGATAATCCGTCAACGGAAGACATATTCTCTTTTACAATAAGGTCCTTAAGCCATGACATATCTGCAGAATCATAAACATACTGCGTTTCACACATTACAAGTGCAAATGCGTTCAATCCGCAAGACATGACCGTAACCAACATGACAGTCGTCAGAAAAACGGCAATCATTTTTTTTATTTTCATGTATTGTTCCTCCGATAAAACTTCCCCGCAGAAATATATATTTCTATACATAGTAATAATATATTTTTTTTACTCAAATGTCAAGAAGAAAAACTTACCGAATGATATATAAAAAAAGTATTGAATAAAATGAAATATTGTGCTATAGTTAAGTTGACTATATTGAACGGAGTTGACGGTTAATGAAAAAATTATCAAAAGTTCTTTTTACCCTCCTGGCTGTTATGCTTTTTTCAACAATCCTTATTGTTTCGGCATCAGCAGAAAACATTTCAACACTTTCCGTTGATGCAGATTCTGCAGAATCTGCTCTTGACCGTGGTGCAGTAAAATGGTACTACGCAAACAACATGTATTATCTTTTCCTTCCCACAGGTGCTGACAGCAGCAATATGACAGTATGGTTCGATGCCGATGCTGATGTATTCTGCAACGGAACACAGCTCATTAACGGCGAAAAGACTTCTGTTTTTGCCGAAAGCGGTGATTATGTTCTCACTTGCGGAACAACAGAATACAAACTGAAAGTTCTCAAGGCAGAAAACGTCGGTACTGTTTATGCAACTACAGAATCAGGCAATATGGCTGCCGTACATGCAGACAAAGAGCACAAAGAACCCGGTGAAATCACCATTCTTGACAAAGACGGTGAAGTTCAGTATGACGGCACTCTTGATTACATAAAGGGCAGAGGAAACTCCACATGGCTGGCAGAAAAGAAACCCTATAACATCAAGCTTGATGAAAAAGCAAATCTTTTCGGCATGGGCAAACACAAAAGCTGGTGTCTGCTTTCAAATCCCGGTGACGGTTCTCAGATAAGAAACGACCTCTGTTATGATTTCGCACGTGCTCTCGGAATAGAAACCACAACAGACAGTTATCATGTAAATCTTTATCTTAACGGTGAATATGCAGGTTTATATCTCATCACAGAAAAAGTTGATATCGATGAAAACCGTGTTGACATTTATGACCTTGAAGGCGAAACAGAAGATGTGAATGAAAAAGACCTTGATGAGTACCCTCTCGGCGGCAAACAGAACTCAAGAGAACTCGGCACAATCAAGTATGCTGAAATTCCCAACAATCCTGCAGAAATCACAGGCGGTTATATTCTTGAAACAGAAAAAATATACAGATATGTAAACGAACCTTCAGGTTTTATTTCAGATATCGGACAGTGCATTGTTGTAAAGACTCCCGAATATGCTTCAAAAGCTCAGGTTGAATACATCAGCAGTTATTATCAGGATTTTGAAGATGCTCTTTATTCACCTTCAGGTTACAACATGAAGGGCAGACACTATTCCGAATACATTGATACGGATTCTTTTGCAAGAATTTATGTTCTTCTTGAATTCATCTCAAGCTTTGACGGTTGCAGTTCAAGTTTCTATATGCACAAAGATGTCGGCGGAAAACTTACTGTAGGTCCCGGCTGGGACTTTGACCTCGGTCTTTCACAACATCAGTCCAACGACCTTATCAATCATGTTCCCGATGTTGCAGACCCGCATCTTCTTTACATCCAGACATGCTTTATCGGTAACCATGCCGAAAACAGAAAGTCACTTCTCGGTCAGTTGTTCTCACACAACGATTTCCAGGAAAAAGTTCAGAAAGTGTGGGCTGAAGAATTCCAGAGCTATTATCCCACTTTCAGAGAAGAAATCGGAACACGTGCAGAACTTGTAAGATCTTCAGCAATAATGAATGCAATCCGCTGGAATGTATACGGCACAAGAACTGTTGACAAGATAAATGTCAAATACACAAACCAGATCACAGAAATACAGAATTACGTTGACACAAGACATCCCTTCATTCAGAACGCATACAGAGAAGATACATATTTTGTAAAATATGATGTCGGCGAATACGGCAAAGCTCTTGTACATGATCAGACTGTTTATGAATCAGGAAGCACAGCTATTGTTCTCTCAGCCCCTGAATCAAACAACAAAAATCTCAGATTTGCTTACTGGTCAACAGAACCCAACGGCATGGGTGAAACATACGGTGCAGGCGATGAAATTATTGTAACCGATAACGTAAGACTTTTTGCACAGTGGGAAGAACCCGGATTTATTGCAAAATTATTTGAAGCAATAAGAAAAGTTTTTGAAAACATTTTCAACTTCTTCAACAAACTTTTCGGCTCAGCATCTTAATATTCTAACAATTACGGTATTGTGTCCTGACGGGCACAATACCTTTTTTTATCCTTGACCTGCGTATTTTTTTATGTTAGTATAACTTTATAAGTTTTTAAGGGAGGCAACCGTATGCTTATTTCTCCGTCAATTCTCGCAAGTGACTTTTCACGTCTTGCTGAGGAAGTCAGTTCAATCGAAAAGGCAGGTGCAGACCTTGTCCACATCGATGTTATGGACGGTATGTTTGTTCCGAATTTAACTCTCGGTGCACCTGTTATAAAATGCCTTAAAGGCAAAACATCACTCCCCTTTGATGTTCACCTTATGATAGAAGAACCCATACGTTATATTGATGATTTTGTTTCTGCAGGGGCTGATATAATAACATTCCACATTGAAGCCGCAGAAGATGCGTCTGCCACAATTGAAAAAATCAGAAATGCCGGTTGCAAGCCTGCACTTTCAATAAAACCGGGAACTGATGCCGAGTCTGTTTTTCCGTATTTAAAAGACCTTTACATGGTGCTTGTAATGACAGTTGAACCCGGTTTCGGCGGCCAGTCATTTATGCCTGAAACTATACCTAAGGTGAAAAAGATACGTGAAGAGGCAGACAAAGTGAATCCCGCTCTTCACATTCAGGTTGACGGCGGTATTGACGATAAAACTATTCACACGGCAACGGAAAACGGAGCCGATGTAATCGTTGCCGGAAGCTATGTTTTCAAAGCTCAGGACAGAAGTGTCCCTATAAAAACATTAAGAAATGCCGAAAAGTAAGCAAGGAGAATTATTATGAATAAAATCTATGAAGCATTCAGAATAGGAGCAGACAAAGCTTTACTTGCGACAAGCAGAAAAGCTTATGATATTTCGGGCGGTCTCCTCGAAAAATCAAGATTTTCAAAAACAGTTGATGTAACAAAAGTCGGAACAGACGTTAAAATTATTTCAGAAGATGCAGAATCCGTTACAATTGCAAAAACCGATTCAAAGGGCAACATTGTTGATAAGGGCTTCCGTATTCTTTCAACAACAGACCTTCATCTCGGTGATGACCCAGCTCTGAGAAAAAAATGTATCGGAATGCTTATGAATCACATCAGAGCCACAGTACCCGACCTTGTTGTTCTCACGGGTGACATCATTCTCGGTAAATATCAGCATCTTGATGCCATTGAATTTGCTCAGTTTATGGAAGAAGTCGGCGTTTACTGGTGTTTTGTTTTCGGCAATCACGAAGCAAGAGAAGAAAAAGGTCCCTTCAAAGAACTTCTTATGAAATGTCAGACAAACTTTCCCCATTGTCTTGCAAGACAGGGCAGAGAAGACCTTTTCGGCTTCTGCAATTATTACATAAACATTCTCAAGGGTGAAAATGAACTTCTTAAAACACTTTTTATGTTCGATTCGGGCAGAGATATTCTTGACGAATACCGTGCAGAGCAGAATGTTCCCCCTCATATCGGCTGTTATGACTATCTTAAAAAGAGTCAGATGAAATGGTATGAAGACAGCATACACAATCTTGAAAAAGCATACGGCGACGTAGAATCATTCATGTATATGCACATTCCTCTCAAGGAATATGAAGAGGTTGTAATGCAGGATGAAGACGGTGAATTCCACTTCTCAGGCAAATGCCCTGTGCTTTACGGCAGAGTTTATGAATCAGTCGGTTCATCTGCAATAAACAGCGGTATGTTTGCCCTTATAAAGAAGCTCGGAAGTACGCAGGCTGTTTTCAGCGGTCACGACCATGTAAACGATTTCTGTGCAATCTATGACGGTGTTTATCTTGTTTACAGCCAGAGCGGCGGATATGAAACATATACAATGTACAACAAAAAAGCATGGCCTGAAAAAGACTGGATGCAGGGTGTTACAATAACTGACATTTATTCAGACGGAACGTTTGAAATAAGCCCCAGATTCAGCAGTATGTACTTATAAAAAATTTCGGAATGCAGAATCTTCTGCATTCCGATTATTATTTATTCGGTTTCTTTTATAAATATTTCACTTATCATTATACCGATTTTAGGCTCTCTTATTTCAAGCTCAATACAACCGTTTTCGATAAATTCATCGGGTATATCATAACACTGCATTTCAAAACCGGGTGCTGATAGCTCAGTTTCAAATTTCTCATCACGGACACCGCCGTACTGTTTACCCTGATAAAGAACATTACCGTTGATTTTTATTGTAAAATCGGTCACTTCATCTCTGTAACGGGGTTTGATATTAAGCATCAGCTTATAATTCTTACCCGTAAGACCGCCCGTTTTCATTCTGAAACTGTAATGGTCAAAAACCTTGACCATAGACATCGGGATTGTGCCGTTATTGACATCAGGTCTGTCCCCCTGAAAATCCATATAGAAATACGGCTCCTGCGGAATACCAAGCTCGGTAAAACCGTTTTCGGCAACAGAATAATAATATTCATCTTGTTTGGTCTTATTTCTTTCAAGAAGTGCTTTTATAAATCTTTCTTTTTCCTCTTTTTCAAGAGTATCGGCGTATGCAATTCTGTCAAGCAGATAAAGTCTGTCCGTTACGGGGTTATCGATTGTTTCAAGCGTTGCGCCTCTTTCCCAACCGTTTGCGCAGTAATTCTCAACATCAAGCTGAAGACCTGCTTTTTCAAAAAGCTTATGTCCGATTCCGGAGATTTCCTTTCGGAGTTCATTGTATTCGTTATTGAAAGGTGTTGAAAGAACATCTTTTGCAACATCGGTCTGCATATTTTTAAGAGCTCTTTTTGCTTTGCTTATAAGACCGAGTTCAAAAAGACGTCTGTTTCTTACATGCAGGTCACACTTTGCTCTGAAAAGGCACATCAGGAATCTTGTGTTTTCAAGCAGATACTCATTTTCCTGAGCTAATTCACAGAATATTGAGTGTGTATTTTCAATATGCGGATTCTCTGCAGGATCCCCTTCCCAGTTCTTTTCAAGACCAAAAATACCGTCAACGGCTTTTTTCGTATCGGCATAAGGGAAAAACAGCCTTGCATAATCGGCAAGTGTATCAGAAAGTGAATTATCGGGGAAGAAGTCCATATCACTCCACACGAATTTGTTTATGTCATCGCTAATACCCTCCGAATATGAAACACTTCCCACAATATACTGTCTTGTAAGTCTGTGAATAGTTCTGTATTCGGTCGGACGTGGATTTATAGCTTCACGGCTGAGCGTTGCGGCAAGAGAATAATGCCAGTCGTCACGGTCAAAATGAACGGGATATTCACATCTGACATTATGCGTAATATCGGGATAAAGCCTCACGGGGTATTTCAGAGGCAGTCTTTTTCTCAGTTCATGAAGAAGCATTGCACAGTTGGGACCTGTAATAACGCCGTCAATTTCATCGGGGAGTTTGTTCATTTCATTTATGAATTCATCACCCCACGGACCGAAACCGTCAGGTGACTGAGCAGACGGATAAACCTTCACATCGGGATGATATTTTTTTATGGCTTCTGCAATACCTATTGTTCTTCTGATTGATTCCTCTGCAGGAAAATCACCGGGGTCACTTCCGGGAGGAAAATAGATATCGGCATGGCTTATCTGCGAGAAAAAGTCTTCCTTTTCTTTTATGCTCTCTTCAATCCCCTTGTTACCGTGAGGACACCAGTAAGAAATATCAATATCGAGTTCTTTGGCTTTTTCATTGCACTTTTCAATGAATTCAGCCTGAGAATCATATTTCATCAGTCTGTTTCTCTCGGGTTTATCGGTACATACAACATGTTCAAACACATTACAGCCAAAAAACATCAGTTCTTTTATGTACTGCTCATATTCTTCAGCAGTCCATGCTTCATAGGAGTTTGCTGTTGTTCTCCAGCCGAGCTGATGACCTCTTATTTTCATGTAAGGCGAATAATATCCGCTTACATCTTCAATAAGTCTTACACCATCAGCGGAGAATTCTGTTTTTCTCAGAATCATACCGATTCCGTAAATCAGACCTCTTATTCCTTTTGCTTTTATTGTAACGGTATCATTTATTATATCAATTGAATAATCATTGCGGTCAGCAAATGAATCATCCTGATTAAAAACAACTCTGCATGTATATTCATCTGCAGAAACAGGAACAATCAGACGTCTGTTAATTTCCGTTCTGAATATTTCTGCAGCCTTTTTTTCTTCAGGTGTGAAAAAAATTAAATCGCATTTATTCATATTCAGCATAACAACACCTCATTTATCGTTATTTGTAATAGATTTTACCATGTTTTTTTGTTAATATCAATAAAAAAATAATTTTGAGTTCTCTTGAATTCATTTTTAGTTTATATTATAATAATAAAAAAATTAAGATTTATTGACATCCGTTTACAGACGGCTTTTATCTTTTATAAGGAGGAGAAAATAATGCCTTTTATTGATTCAAAAATCACAGTAAAAGTATCTGATGAAAAGAAAGAAATTTTAAAAGCAAAACTCGGTGCAACAATGCCCCTGCTCAACAAGTCCGAAACATATCTTATGGTCGGCATAAATGACGGTTATGACCTCTGGATGGGCGGAAACAAGCTCGAAAAGGGCGCTTATGTTTCAGTAAGCCTTTTAGGCAACGCGAAGCCCGAAGCTTATGAGAAAATGACCGCCGCAATATGCGATATTTACGATGAAGAACTCGGGATCCCCGGCTCGGCAGTCTATGTCACATATCATCCCGTTTCCGACTGGGGCTGGAACGGAAATAATTTCTGATAAAAAGAAAAGCCGCACATCAGCGACTTGACAAAACAGAAATAAAAGCATATAATAAAAATGCAAGGTGTTACCGATAGACGGTTGCACCCTCTGAAACAATTGATTAAAAAGTTTTAACCGCTCGTTTTTCCAGGACAGGGCGGTTAATGCTTTTTATGGTCAAGAATTGTAATTACCAATCCAACGATGCTTATAATTAACATAACAAAAGCAAAAAGCTCTTCATATGTAACATAACTCATCCAACCACCCCCTTTTGAGGGGCAAAACTACAACCGCATACCGTTTAAGGTAACACCTTACGGTGGTAAGTCTAATATAATGAGAGAAATTTGTCAATAAAAAATATACACCCGAGGATTCAATTCTTCGGGTGTATTGCTATTTTAATCTCTTATAATTATGTCCTCATCTTCTAAGAACATATCAACAATTCTTTTATATTTTTCGTCTTTATTGTCTGCGGTTCTGAGCATCATAATAATATTTTTTTCAGCATCTGTAAGCGAAGTAATTGATTGCATCATCACTTCTCTTTCAATCTCTGAATTATAGAAAGAATAATCCGCAGGCTGTTTGATGATTGTAGCGAAATTATCGCTGAGGCTCCGTTTCATTCTTTCGGGGCTCACATTATAAAGTGCCGCAAGTTTTACAATTTCAGCTTCGGTAGGCTCTGCCTTGCCCGTTTCAATTTCAATCAGACGTTTCTTTCTGATTTTCGTAGCTTTAGCCACATCATCAATACTGAACTGACAATAAAGCCTGAAAATTCTGTATGTCTCATTCATAGTTATGCCAAAAATCCCTGAACAATAACGTTTTCAGCCTCTTCTTCATTCATACCGAATGTCATGAGTTTGAGAAGCTGGTCATTATTGATTCTTCCGATTGCGGCTTCGTGAACAATCTGAGCATCTGCATTGTTTGCTGTAATTGCGGGAACTGAGCTGATTTTTGCATTATCCATAATGATTGAATCGCATTGAACATGAGCTTTACAATCAGCATTACCGACTGCTGTGGGCTTAAAAATCTGCTCCGAATTGTTCTTCGCAACTGAACGTGAAATAATCTGTGCGGAAGCATCTTTTCCGTTGAGATTAATCACCATATTTGACTCTGCTCTCTGCTCATCATGAGTCATAAGCTTTTCAAGAACAACATATTTTGCGCCTGCTTCAAGATTGACTTCTGTTTCACGAAGTGTTGAGTCAACACCCTCAATCTGAACCATTTCCATTTCGCAGAATGAGTTTTCTTCCATATAAACCTGAGTGACGGGGTTGAGAATCTTCTTGCCTGTACCCTCGCCCTCTCCGTAATGCTTTTCAACATATTTCACTCTTGCATTTTTGCCGATAAAGAATCTGTGAATTCCGTCGTGCTCGCTTGTGTTACAGCCCGAATTATGTATTCCGCAACCTGCAACTATTTCAACATCTGCACCTTCACCGATGTAAAAATCATTATAAACAACATCATTCACACCTTCTTCGGTGATGATGACGGGAATATGCACCTTTTCAGCTTTTGTATAAGGCTTGATTTTTATATCAATTCCGGGTTTGTCCGTTTTGTTTACGATTTCGATATTCTCTGTTGACTTTCTTTCAACACCGAGACCGTTTTTTCTGATATTGTATGCCCCCACCGAGGGGATGTCTGTTATATCGGCAATTTTACCGAGCATTGAAAAATCTATTTTTTCCATTTCTGCCCCTCCTTATCTGAAATTACAGCCGTTATCAAATTCGCCCATAAGACGTGGGAAAATTTCGTCCTTGGGACCCTGATTTCTGATTTTGCCGTCTGCGATAACAACAATTTCATCTGCTAACTGCATAATTCTTTCCTGATGAGAAATTATGATTATACTCTCTTTTCTGTCAGACATCATCGCTTTGAAGCTTTCAACAAGCATTGTGAAGCTCCAAAGGTCAATACCTGCTTCGGGCTCATCATAAATTGCAAGGTCAAGCTCTCTTGCCATAAGAGTTGCAATCTCGATTCTCTTGACTTCACCGCCTGAGAGAGATGTGTCAACTTCACGGTTAAGGGAATCCCTTGAGCAAAGTCCTACCTTTGTGAGATACGAACAGCACTGGTCTTCGGGAAGCTCACTTCCGTGTGCAAGGCTGAGAAGACTTCTGACTGTAAGCCCCTTGAATCTGGGCGGCTGCTGGAATGCATAACCGATTCCGATTTTTGCACGCTCTGTGACCGACATATCGGTAATATCCGTGCCGTTGAAAATTATTTTGCCCGATGTGGGTTTCTCGATACCCATAATCAGCCTTGCAAGGGTTGACTTACCTCCGCCGTTGGGACCTGTTATAACTACGAATTTACCGTCAGGTATTTCAAGACTTACATCATTGACAATATTGAGGTCAGATGTGCCGTCATTGACGGTAAAGCTTATATTTTTAAGTTCAAGCATATTTTTTCTCCTTGCCAAAACATTACATTTCTTTGTATTATAGTATTATACTATATATGTAGATTTATTGCAAGAAGAAAAATCAGAATTTGTCGGGATGTTTGAATAAACCAATCGTAGGGACCGATGCCCACATCGGTCCGTATTTGTCGAAGACAAATCGGAAATCTTTGATTTCCGCTAACCGACAAATTAATTCAATTAATTTATTGTAATAGAACGGTGTACCACCGTTATTGCTCCGCTATACTCCGCAATCGGACCGATGTGGGCATCGGTCCCTAC
>JAZSPR010000006.1:0-2621 GCA_045537555.1 Acutalibacteraceae bacterium
GCAATGAGTAGTGAGTAATGAGTAATGTCATAAGTCGCAAGCGACTTATGTTCCGCTTCGCTCTATAATGGGATTTAAAGGGCGTAGCCCTTTCATTCATTACTCATTAATCATTACTAATTACTCATTAAAGAATTTGTCGAGGGGACCTCGACAAATTCTGATTTACAAAGCAAAAGGAGCTGAGAAATCAGCTCCTTTCTTTATTACCGTTTATTATAAACCGTTTATCATTGAAAGATGTTCAACGTAAAGCGGTTTTACGTTGTTAACAACTGTCATACCACCCTGGAGTGACATATGGTCGCCGTCATAAACAGGCATAATGTTCCATATTCCGGGCTGAATGTTTTCTGCATTGAAATCTGTTGAAGCATTGCCAATGGGTGCAAGAGCAGAGAATGTGTTTACAAGACCGTCATTTTCAAACCATTTTTCATCAACAACATAACCGCCGGGAGTTGTTCCTGAAAGCTTGCCCATTTCAGCGCTGCTTGAAGTGAACAGAGATTCCATATTTTCCTTGACGGGTGAATGTGTGCCGTCTTCATTTGCTTTAGTCATTGAACATGCAATTGAAAAATAATATGTGTTGTCGCTGATTGTGAGCTTTTCGTTCATTGCAAGTGCATTGTCGATATGCATATCATAAGCGGCTGTGTCAAGCGCTGCTTCTTCGGATTCTTCCACACCGTAAGCAGTTGTGCCGTTGTGAGGAGCTGCAAGTGCTGTTACTGAATAAATCCAGTCGGCTTTACCGCCTGTGAAAAGACCGCTGATATCATCGGATGCAGTTTTTGTCATTTCTTCTGCATCACCCTGAGCCATAAGATGTGCAAGCATACGTACTGTTGCACCGCCGAAAGAATGACCAAGAAGATTGATTTTGTCTTCTGCACTCCAGTTGTCAATCAGGGCTTTGCCTGTGAAGTCCTCGCCGTATCTGTCATGACCGTATTTTTCAGCATGTGCTTCACCGTAGTCAACAACAGTACCCGTAAGCTGTGCGTAAAGCTCACATGCTCTGTCCCATGCACTTGATGTGGGTGCAACTGAGGCTGCAGCACAGTCAAAACCGTTGTTGTTGAGGTATTTCATCAAATCTCCGCCGAACATTCCCCAATAGGGCATCAGATTGTTGTGGGCATCATATTCACCCCAACCCATAAGGCCGTGAACAAAGACATAAGTGTAGTTTGTGTTCCATTCTGATTCGTCAATATCTGTGCCGGGAGCAGCAATGCCGAACATTGACATAAGCCCCATGATTACAGACATAAACATTGCAATAATTCTGTTAATAATGTACATTTGAAAACCCCTTTTCTTTATTTTCTATAATGAAATTATAGCAATAAAGGATTTTATTGTCAATATGGAAAATAAAAAGTTTATTGTATTGTAATAAGTAAAAATATATGATATATTAAAGAAAAAAAGGGGAGAGTAAAATGGCATTTGCAGAAAAGCTTGTTGCATGGCTTATGTCGGCTGTGACTATGCTGATGACAATGGTGGGTCTTGTTCCTACTGAATATGATAATCCGATTGACTATGAAAACGGCGGTGACCCTTGTATTGTTGAGGATGAAACAGGAACATATTACACCTTTACAACGGGAATGGGTGTGGAAATCAGAAAAATAGCATCCTATGATGATGCGACCGTGCTCGAAACAAAAACCGTATGGCAGGAGAAGAATAATGATGTTCTCGGTTGGATATGGGCGCCCGAAATTCAAAAAATCGGCGACAGATGGTATATAATCGCCTGCGGTGTATTTGATGAAAATGTAACACCGAGAGGAACAATGCCTCTTGATGAAGAATATGAAGAGGGTAATCAGGATTATTACCGTTACGGTTTTGTTCTTGAGAGTAAAACTGAGGATATAATGGGTGAATATGAGTTCAAGGGCAGACTTGCTCCTGATGGTCTCAATAATATTGACGGTACATATCTTCAGAAAGACGGCAAGCTCTATTATGTATGTTCTGCTTATCTTGATACGGGTTATCAGGGACTTTACATCTGCGAAATGGAGAATCCCTATACTCTTAAAACAGATGAAAACGGAAAGAATAATGCAGTTCAGCTTTCAGTTCCCGAATTATACTGGGAGAAAAAGGGCTGGAAAGTAAATGAAGGCCCCGCCGTGCTTTATAACGGTGATGATACATATATTGTATATTCCGCAAGCGGATTCAGCTCAGGCGGATATTGCCTCGGTATGCTGACTCTGACGGGTGACGATGTTTTGGATGCGGATGACTGGTCAAAGAGCCTGACGAGACAGCTCTATCATCAGCCGTTCAAAAAGATTTACAATGCGGGTCATTGCAGTTTCCTTTACAGAGAAAACGGCGAGATTTTCATGGTCTATCATGCAACACAGACAAGAAAATTTGAAAACTCCCCGAGAGTGACATTTATCAAACCCGTTGTGTTTGATGAAAATAATAAACCGGTTTTCTGGTAAAAACAATAATTTGTCGGGGTCTTTCAAATTCGCAATTTGAAATGCTCAATTCGCAATTTCGGAAGCCCTTCGGGCTTGAATTATATAAATGGGTCAAAGGGCGAAGCCCTTTCCACAATTGAGCATTGCGCATTGAGAATT
>JAZSPR010000126.1:0-5038 GCA_045537555.1 Acutalibacteraceae bacterium
GTTCGACAAAAATTCTCAATTCTCAATGCGCAATGCTCAATTGTGGAAAGGGCTTCGCCCTTTGACCCATTTATATAATTCAAGCCCGAAGGGCTTCCGAAATTGCGAATTGAGCATTTCAAATTGCGAATTTGAAAGACCCCGATAAATTATTGTTTATATAAGATTTCTCTTCATCATTTCCTGAGCGGCGAGCATAATGCCGATTTTACCGCTGTGGAAATTAAGTCCGCCCTGCATCCAAACTGCAAAGGGTTCACGAAGAGGGGCATCGGCTGAAAGCTCAATTGACGAGCCTGATGTGAAAGCACCTGCAGCCATAATTACCTGACAGGGGTAACCGGGCATATCCCACGGCTCGGGAGTAACATATGAATCAATCGGAGAGCCTTTCTGCAATCCCTGACAGAATGCAATAAGATTTTCGCTGTTTTTAAGTTTGATTGCCTGAATAATATCGTGTCTTGTCTCATCTGATGAAGGAGTTGTTTCAAAACCGAAGCCTTCAAAAAGTGATGCCGCAAAAACGGCTGTTTTGAGTGCTTCACCCACAACATGGGGAGCGTGGAAAAGTCCCATAAGGATTTCGCGTGTACTTTCAAGAGAAGCACCGACTTCCTTACCGAGAGAAGGAGTTGTAAGTCTGTATGAGCAAAGGTCAATAGCTTCTTTTGTACCTGCCATATAACCGCCGCACTTTGCAACACCGCCGCCCGGATTCTTGATAAGACTGCCGACGATAAGGTCTGCACCGACTGCCGTAGGTTCAGTCTTTTCAACAAATTCACCGTAGCAGTTGTCAACCATAACAAGTGCATCGGAATTTGCTTTTACAATTTCAATTGCCTTGCCGATTTCGGCAACAGAAAGGCTGTCACGGAGGGTGTAGCCTCTTGAACGCTGAAGATAAACAAGACGGATTTTATTTTCTTTTACGGCTTTTTCAATAGCTTCATAATCAAGATGACCGTTTTCATCAAGGTCTGTCTGCAGATATGTTACGCCGAAATCTGCAAGTGAACCCTGACCGTTTTTGCCGTCCATACCGATAACGGGACAGATTGTATCATAAGGTCTGCCCGTGATACAGAGCATATTGTCACCGGGGCGGAGAAGTGAGAAAAGCGCAATTCCCAGAGCATGTGTACCGCATGCGATTGAATAACGGATTATTGCATCTTCTGCACCGAAAACATCGGCAACGATTTTGTCTGCAAGCTCTCTGCCCGAGTCACCGTAGCCGTAGCCCGTCGAGCCCCAGAGCTGAGTTTCGCTTACTCTGTTTTCAATAAAAGCATTGAGAACCTTGTGCTGATTGTATTCTGTCATTTCATCAATACGGGCAAAGGCACCCTTTGCTTTTTCGAGTGCTTTTTCTGCCGCATTTTCAAGTCTTTCGTCAAATTTAAAAAAACGGTTGTTCATATGTATCCTTTCAGTCAATCGTAAATTCTTCACGTTTTCCGTCAGAATCTGTGAAAATTACGTCTGTTTTGTCTTTTCTGAAAATGTATCCCACACCTTTATAGTAATTTTTGCCGGGTTTTGAGCCGACAATCATTGTGCAAGGCTGACCGTGTGCATCAAGCTCACCGCCGACGGGGTAAATTCCCGTTCTGTGAAGGTGACCGCAAAGCATAAGGTCGGGATTTATTTTTTCTTTTATAACCTGAGCCCAATGAGAAAAAAGCTCCTCTTCAATATTGAAAGGCTCGTTGAATTTCATAGTGAAGGGATTGTGCACCACAACAAGTTTCTTCATAATTGAAGAATCCTTGTGACAATCGCAGTCTGCAACCTTTTCGATAAATTCCGTTTCCCTCTCACGGAAATAGTGACAGCAGATTGTTTCGCCATATTCGGGATGTGAGTCGGGCTTATCCTCACCGCAGTCAAGGGAAAGACCCCATATATTACCCACTCTGAAAGTAAAGAATGTATTTCCGTCAACGGTGGGGATATAATCTGCAAAAATTTCGGCATATTTGCCTCTGATATCATGATTGCCTCTTACAAAAACAGCAGGGATATTACCGCCCGTGATTGTACCGACAATCTCATAAATGCTGTTGAAATATTTCTTTTTCCCGCAGTCATTGGGTACATCACCGTTGAGAATGAGAAAATCAATCTTTCCGAAGTTTTCTGCCGCCTTTACGGGCTCGGAAACTCTGTTGTGAGTGTCTGCAATGTGATAACATCTGACTTCATCACCCGTTACGGGAGTGAAAGCATATTCATATTCCTCCACAGGATGCATTTTGTTAAAATATGCCTTACGTCTGCCTTTGATTTGCTGATTGCAGACGGTATATTTCTTTGCATCGTCAAGCACTTTCATCGGCACGGTTACCCTGTGAACAAGGGAAAGTGAACGCAAAACGCCGTTTGATTCGTCATAATAACACTTGTCACCTATTTTTATCCACATAACGGATGCTTTCTTTACGGGAACAAATATCTGATATGTATCCCCTGCCGCAAAAACACACGGATTGGTCAGTAACATAAAATCACCTTTATTGTTTATGTTTTTCAATAAATTCAATGCATCTTTTCCATGAATGGCGTGAGAAAAAGTGCTTGGAATGAATTTTGAAGAATCCTACACTGCCGTCAAGAAGGCATTCACCTGCTTCAAGATACTTTTCTGTATCATCCATACCGTCAAGGCCGTCTTTTTCCCACATTTCCGCCGCCGCAAGACAGCAGAGCTGCTGTGACTCGGCGTCTGCCCAGAAATCCTGATCGCATGAGCCTACAAGCACAAACCGAGGTGCAATTGAAGCTAAAAGATAATGCTGGTCAAAATCTTCTGACTGATTATCTTTTGTATATTTAAAGTAATTCTTACAGAACCAATATGGAAAGTTTTCAACGATATCGGAAATGTTTTCGCCTCTGGGTTGCTCGTGTCTGCTAACGGATTCATTTAATTTTCCCGTACTGCCGTGAGCAATTGAATCACCCGCACAGCCTGCAGCATTGGAGAAAGCAAAGGTGAATCTTTCATCTGTCATAGCAGTATAAAGTGCAGTTTTGCCGAGCCTTGAATGACCTGATATAACAACATTTTTTTCGTCTGTTGTGTCAAGCGTAAGAGCATAATCAAGAACACGCATTGCCGCCCACGCCCATATACCTATTTTTCCGCAGGTTGAATCAGTATTCTGCCCCTCGGGCAAAAGCATGGGAGCGAGTCCCGTTGAAAAATCACCGTCGTCACTCGAAACATCTTTATAGCAGAAGAGAAGATAATCAACGTCATATTCGCTCATTTCTTCACGCGGGAAATAATGAGAATTTTCCATAGAATGAAAATTGTTGACTATTATAAGCGGTCTTTTCTTCCCGTCTGTGTGCATAAGTCTGTCAATTCTGAAAGTATGGCTTTTTTCACCGATGTTGATTGTCATAAAGACATATGAAAACCAGACTTCACCTGAGCAGTATCTTGATTCAACAACAACCGGTTCCGAAACGCTGTAAGCAAACGGAACATCGGGCAGATATCCGTAAACCTCACGTTGCATGATTTCTTTCATTTCCTCCCTTGATTTAAGAGGAGGAAGTTTTCTGAGTTTAAGCTCCTGTGATAACATTCCCGATCACCTTATAACATTGAGTTAATCTGTCTTCTCTTTTCAATAAGCCACTTTTCACAATGGGGATAATTTTTATTGTCAATGGGTGTATCAAGTCCTTCATTGAGAATTTCAAGTGTCTTTTCTCTGCCGATTTTCTTTTCGAGAAGTCTGAGTGCTTCAAAATCCTGAATTGCATCGTAGAAAACCTTGAAACGGAGTGATGCATATGCTGTACCGTCCTCTGCGGGATAAAGCACAAATGAGTCACCTGCGGGGAATTTTCCGCCTGCATCTGTTACTTCAAAGGGATTGATATGTTCTTTTGAATACTGTGTATTGTAGAAATTAAGTCCCCACTGAAGGAAGCCCTTTACGTCATAATGATACATAACAAAGCCTAAAATTCTGTTTCTGAGAGAAGGCATTGCAATAAATCTGTTTGGCATATATTCTTTATAAGGTCCGCAGCAATAATATGTCCAGAGCTCGGGAACTTTGCCCGCAAATCTTTCAATATGATCAAGGCAGGGCACGGGAGTTTTTATAAGACCTGTCTTGTAGAAAACAAATGATGAAAGAGCATCAATAATCTTGAAATCGCCGAAAAGCTCATTCATAAGCAAAGCTGAGCGTCTGTATTTTACAATGTGATCAGTTGAGGGCTCGTCTGATGTGTGGAACATTACCCTGTCACGGATACCTTCTTTATCAATGAACTCAATAAGAGCCTTTGCAAACTGACGGAGGAAATCTTCATATCTCTTGCCCTGAGCATTTGTTTCCCAGCCGAAAATACGCTTGTAGCCGTCTGTTGTTTCAGCCATGATTTTAGGTGCGTGTGCAGCACCCCACTGAGTAAAGAGGTGTGAAAACTCAAAATATTTAAGTCCGCATTTCTTTGAAAGTTCAATCCACCTGATAAATTTGTCATAACCGAAACTGTACTCACCGTTTTTAATTTCTACGTCAACAAGCTGTACAGTCGGTCTTTCTGCACCGATTGCTGTGTCGAGAGGAGGTGTAAACAACGGTATCAATAAAGAATTTATGCCGTGTTCAGCCGCAGTTCTCATGAAATTTTCAACAGTTGACCAATACTTATCGCTGAACGCTTCCATATTGTAATATGTCATAAGACAGTCTGTATGGAACCAATGAGTGCATATCAATTCCTGTTCGGGTAAAACAGCATTGATAACATCAAGCGTTACTCTGCCTTTGTTGATTATCTTGCCACTGTCGTCCCTGAAAGTATATTTGAAAACATGTTTTCCCGCTTGAGTTTCTTCGTTTGTGACAACCTCAATCCAGAAACTTCTCCATTGCTCAAACATTACGATAATTTCCTCACCGTTATACGGAGAAAGTAAATCGGGATACAAACCCGGTTTATATGATATAAGGTAGTCGTCGTGATTTTCATTACACACTTTAAGGGAAGGGATAAAGCC
>JAZSPR010000081.1:0-21629 GCA_045537555.1 Acutalibacteraceae bacterium
AAAATGGCAATGTGGAAGTTCAAAAACGAAAAAAAGCCAACCAAAAAGCGCTTTTTAGAAAAGATTTTTGTGTTTTCCTTCATATATACTAAAAAACCGTGTCTCGCTTGATTGCGAAACACGGTTTTTTCGACAGTCTGAACGCATCCCGACGGATGCGTTTTTCTTGTATCAGAATTAAAAAGCAAATTCAATAAGCTTGAAGAATACCTTTACGATAAGTCCGGGAACTTCAAAAATACCGTTTGTGCCGTAATTATCATAGAGCCAGAGGCTTAAGTTTGTGAAGAGTGTTTTGGGTTCTTCCTGAACCGCGGGTTCTCTTGCACCGACTTTTACAAGAATATCAATAAGTCTGTCTTCAATTTCCTTCTGCTGACCGTCATAACATGCTGTGCTGTTTACGAATGCTTCGGCTTCTTCAATTGCTGCTGCGAGTTCAGCCGCATCTTCTGCACCGAGAGTTGACATGTCAACTGCCTTTGCTTCGGGAATATAAGTATTCTTGAGTGCACGGGGGTCTCTCTTGGCGTTGAACTGAGGATAATCGGGTGTTGAGTAAACATCCTTGATATCGTCTGTTGCAAGAAGAACAGTTGCAAGTGAAATGATTGCATCGTTTCTTGCTGTCTGTTCGTGACCCTGAGCATCGAAATAGAATGTATGGTCAGGAAGAAGACCTGTTGATGCATCAACAACGTTATCGGGTGAAATGTGGTTATGTGAGGGGTCCGCACAATTTACGCTTGTATTTGCCTGAACATAATTTTCACCGAGTGTTTCGCCGACAACAGCACTATGAACACCCATTGATGTTGATGCGAGGTGGATAACACCGTCTGCGTTATCATTATTCCATGAGTTACCGATAAGGTACATTGCTACATCGTAATCCACGATATTGAAAACTTCTACACCCATGTCAACGAGAGTCTGAATGTTCTTATCTGAATTAAGCTGTGCCTGATAGAACATATCTGTCTGACGCTTGATTTCGGGTTTTGCACCGAGAAGAGCTTCTGAAGCTTCGGGATAATATGCCTTGGGACAAAGACCCCAGAGCATTGTTATATTTGCCGCAACATCCTCAACAAGGCAATCTGCAACATTTCTGAGCACGGATGAAAGCACTTCATCGGGAAGGATTCTTGCAATAACTTCAATCATTCGTGCTTCTTCTTCATCCATAAGTGCTTCAAGGAAACCGTTATAGAGGAAATCTGTGTCAAAGAATGCGAAATTCTTTGTGTAAAGGTCGCCGACGATTGTTGAGCCGTCGAGTGCAGGAACGATATAAACAACCTTGTCGAGGTCATTCATAACCTGAGGATAATATTCAAACAGACCGTTTGCAATGGAACCGCCCATGCTGATAGGAACGATGTTTACTTTATCGTGACCTGTTTCAGCCTTGACCATCTGAATGTAATTGTAAAGTTCTGTTACGATGTCATAGTTGTTGCCGAATGAATTGTATGCGAAGTAGTAAAGATGGTCTTCACCTGCCAGCTTTGCATAATCCTGAAGAGGAATGTTATTGTAAATCTGTTCCTTTTCGTAATCTGAACATTCTGCAACCGAATAAAGATACTTTTCAACTTCGATATTGCCTGTGTTCTTGCCGTTTTCATCGCAGAGATTCACTTCAAACGCATCAAGAACTGCACCGCAGAGAGCATCTGAAAGACCTGCATCCTTCTGAAAAATAAGTGACATAAGTGCAGGGAAAATCACTTTGGGAATAATTGCATTCACATCGAACACAGCGGGGAAACACATAATTCTGTTGCCGTTGTCATCAAGCATGTAATCGCCGTTGTCTTCAAGTGCCCATACATTTGACTGACCTATACCGGGGACAACAATTGAAGGACAAGTGTCACAATCGCCGTTACATTCTGTTTTTGTTTCTGCAGATGCACAAATTGCAAACATTGAGAATGCAATCAGAACCGCAAGAATGCATGAAATTATTTTTTTCATAAAAAAACCGCCTTTTCAGTTTTAATTTTTATAATTATAATTCAAGTGTTTTTTCTGCAGTTTCACGAAGACAGAAACCTGCAAGAACAACAGCATCCGAATTATATTTTTCAATAAGATATGAAAGATTTGCCTTGTTTTCGGGTGTGTTTTCAACCCACACGGCAAGAATTGCATCAAGCACATCGCAACACAACGAGAATTTTTCAACCCATTTCTGCATTTCTGCAAAAAGTTCGACGGAAGTGTCGCTTACCGTTTCAAGGCATTCACGCATTTTCGCGTTATATTCTTTAAATTCACATATTGCCTTTTCCGTGTCACCCGTTGCAACAAGGAAACTCAGATGCGAAAGAACTTCACTCATAAGCTCAGAACCGTAACGTGAAACACAAGATACGCAAAGGTGGTCGGCAATATATTTAAATATTTCAGCCTTTTCTCCGAGTATTTCCTCCTGTGCATTCAGGAGTGATTTTTCGCTGTCATATGCAACGGAATTCCAGAGATAATCAGCAATTGTCATAAGCGGAATTTTTGAACACTCGGCATATTCCATAACGTTTGCAATAAGCCCTTCGCTGTGTTTATAAAGCTCTTTGTCTCTTCCCTTTACGGGGCCTAAATGCATTTCCTGAAACATTTCGGCATCGTTTACGGGGTAATTGTCCCAGTAAAGAGGCATGTGGGCTGTAGCTCTCTGAAAATCATCCGCTTCACGGCAGGTAAGGAATGATGAACAGATCTGTCTGCCCGTCCAGAAAATCTTAATTTCCGATGGAATACCTTTTCCGAATTTACTTATGTAATAATCGTCACACTCACCGCAATACTGCGTGGGACATACTGTGAGAGTTATATCCGGATCTGCATTTTTAAGTGTTCTGAAAACTTTATTGATAAGTTTGATATGAGCATCAACAACGCTGTCATATTCGGCAGAATCTTCTTCATACTGAAAGTCTGAAGGAATATCATCAAGAAGAAGACCGAAATTTCTGACACCGATTGAATAAACATTCATAAACTTTGCAATAAGTGCGTTGAAATCTTCATCACTTGTGTATTTATATGTAAGACCGGGGCCCACACACCAGCAGACATCAATTTCATTTTCACGGGCTGTATCAAAAAGGCTTTTAAGTTCCGAAAGTTCTTTTTCGGGGTAAACTTCACGCCACTTTGCACGGTGATATTCATCATCCTTGGGGGCGTAGTAAAAACAGTTCATTCCGTACGAAGCCATAAGGCGCATGACGGAAAGTCGTTTTTCCTGCTTCCATGTAGGGCCATAAAATCCTTCAATGTAACCTCTGCGTGAAAACAACGGGTAATCTTCAATTGTTCCCGTTCTCAGCTCATTTTTCTTTATAAGCTTTGCAAGGGTATGAACGGCACGGAAAACACCTCTGCGGCATGATGCTTCAATAATTGCCCCGTCCTCCGACACGGTTATGAAATATTTTTCATCGCTGAGCATTGAAAGTTCTTCAATATATGTAGTTTTTCTGCTGTCAGAAACTTTTATCACGACGGGATAATCTCCCGCAGGGGAAATACCGTATCCCGAAATCACTTTTTTAGCTATGGTTTTATATTCACCGTCAAATCTTACTGCTGACACGCAGACAGAATCGCCGTTGAGATTATTTTTCTGAGGTACAGGATAAATCACGGATATTTGTCTCCTTTTTTTCTCCTAAATCTGTCAGCATTCACAGATTAAACCATTCTACTTTTAAATTATACATAAATTTTTTATTTTTTCAATTAATATATTGTAAACTTATATAAAAATATTGTTTTTGAAAATATATTTTATGTCATTTTTTAGCATATCTCATACACAACAAATAAGATGATATACTGCGGAATGGTTGTGAGATGAATCAGAATTTGGCGGGCTGAGCCCGAATGTTTTATCCTATTGCAATTTTAAAGCAGATGGGTAAGTCGTTTCTGAAATCTTCTTTTAGATTGATTTTCAGGGCTTCTTCATCTCTTATGAAGTCGATTTTTTCATTACTGCCCAGAAGTTCAATACTCTCTATAAGATAGTCATGAGGATTATGCTTTCTGAGTGTTTTTATTTCAACATTCTTTGCGGGACGCATCTGGAAGACATAAAGGAATGAATCCTTATATGTAAATCTGAAATCTCTGTTTGTGAAAGCTTTTTCATCGCCGTCTTTGAAGAATCCGTCTTCTGCGTTGACTTCGCCTTCACCAAAAGTTTTCCAGAAAGTTGTGCCGTAAATACCTTCGCCGTTGATTTTAAGCCATTCACCCATTGTAAGAAGAACTTCTGTTTCCTCGTCAGTTATTGTGCCGTCAGCCTTGGGACCGATATTTATAAGCAGATTACCGTTCTTTGATACGATGTCAACAAGGTCGCAGATGACCTGTCTTGCACTTTTGTATTCATTGTCAGCTCTGTAGCCCCATGAACACTTACCGATTGCGGTGTCTGTCTGCCAGTAAATGGGTGAAATACCCGTCAACGCACCTCGTTCGACATCAAATGTTGCCACATTCGGCGGAAATGCCTCGTGCTTGTAGTTGATTGTGACCTCCCTGCCCCACTCTTCGGCACGGTTGTAATAATATGCGGCAAGTTTTTTGAGATAGGGTTTGAATGAGTGGTTGTGTATCCACCAGTCGAAATAAAGCACCGCCGGCTGATATCTGTCAACGAGTTCACATGTACGCACAAGCCAGTCTTCAAGCCAGTCTTTACTTGCACCCTTTGAATAGGTGTCTGCCGTTGTTACGTGAATTATTTCGGGGGCATATTCCTCGCAGTAGACGGCGGGACCGTAAAAATCGGCATATTTTTCGTCGTTGACATCGCTGTCACAAAGTTTGCCGGGATTCATAAAGAAATAATGCTCCGCACGGTGAGTTGATGCACAGAGATTAAGTCCCTGTTTTTCGCATTCTGCTTTCAGTTCGCCCACAACATCACGGCAGGGCCCCATTTTAACAGAGTTCCAACGGTTGAACTCGGTGTCATACATCGCAAAGCCGTCATGATGCTCCGCAACGGGCATAACGTACTTCATACCTGCCTTTTTAAAGAGTGAAACCCACTCTGAGGCATCGAATTTTTCGGCTCCGAACATAGGAATGAAGTCCTTATATCCGAATTCATTCTGAGGTCCGTAAGTTTTTCTGTGATGTTCAAATTCACGTGCACCTTTGTCATACATTCCTCTCGAATACCACTCATTTCCGTATGCGGGGACGGAATAAACACCCCAATGAATAAACACGCCCAGTTTGTCGTGCATATACCATTCAGGTACTTTATGTTTTGAAAGAGAAGACCAGTCTGCCTTATATTTTCCGTTTTCAATTACTTTATCAATAAGATTCAGATATTCCTGAGTTGTCATATTCCTGCCACCTTTATATTTTGTTTTAATATATTATGCCACGGATTGAATACTCTGACAAGTTGTTTTCAGATAAAAGTTGATTTTTTACGTTGAATTTCAGTTGACACTATCTGTATTTTATTATAAAATTAAAATGTTATAATGTAAAATGAGGGACAGACATGAAAGATTATATCGACACTATCATAAAACCGAAACTTCAGGGTGACGGCGGAGAAATTGATTTTGTATCTTATGAAAACGGTATTCTCACGGTGCTTCTGCAGGGAGAATGCTCAAAATGTCTTATTGTTGAACGCTGTATTTCATGGATTGAAAGTGAAATACTCCGTGATAAAGGTGAAAAAGTAAAAATTGTTGCCGAGAAAAAGAAGCCCTTTTTCTGGGACAAATAAGGCGGTGATTTGAAATATGGCACACATCAAAGTTGTAAGAAGAAGTATGAGACCCGAAGAATGGACAGATTTACGCTTCGGCTGGCTCAAAAGATACATATATGACGAGAAATATGAAATAGATAATCTTATGGTACGTGATGCCCGTCAGGTGGCTGAAATGCAGTATGAATACTATCCCGAGGGTTGGAGAAATCTCCGTAAGGGTGACATGTATTTTACTCCTGACGGTACTGCATTTTTTGAAGCAGAAGTGACTGTTCCCGAACATCTCAGAGGAAAAGAACTCTGGTTTTCTCTTAAAACTGCGGCAGAAATCATTGTAAAAGTAAACGGTAAATATGTAGGCGGTGTTGACCCCAACCGTGACAGAATTCTTCTTTCTCCTTATATTGATTCGGATATTCTTCATTTTGAAATGGAGGGCTATAACCGTTCAAAGCCCGATGACGAGCGTAATCCCGAATCACTTTCCGTGCGTGGCTGCCGTCAGATTTTTGAGGGGGCATACCTTGCCACAATCAACAACACCGTTCTTTCCCTCGTCTATGACCTTGAACTGCTTCTTGATATTGCAAAAAGTGATGTTTTCAATGAGGATTACCGCAATTTCCTTAACCGTGAAATCAATAATGCACTCAATCTCATTGATTTTGATGACCTTAAAAATGAAGATGTCGCTCAGGCAAAGAAATATGTTGACGACGTGATTTATGCAAACGACGATTACAAAGGTAACGGTAATGTTGCCCTTGTTGCCCATTCACATCTTGATATTGCATATTACTGGAGAAGAATCCATTGCGTGCAGAAAAATCTCCGCACAATTCTTATTCAGCTTCGTCTTATGGACAGATACCCCGATTTCAGATATACCCACACTCAGGCATATACTTATGAATTGCTTGAAAAATACTATCCCGATGTTTTTGAAGAACTCAAAGAAAAGGTTGCAAAAGGACAGTTTGAGCCTGTCGGTGCGATGTATGTTGAACCCGACTGCAATGTTCCCTCTGCAGAAAGTCTTATCCGTCAGTTCTTGTACGGTCAGCACTACTTCCGTGAAAAATTCGGCATCACCGTAAAGAATTGCTGGCTGCCTGATGTTTTCGGCAACAGCTGGATTCTGCCTCAGATTCTGAAAAAAAGCGGTGTTGATTACTTTGTATCAAATAAAATGTCAACATGGAATGACACAAACAGATTCCCTCACAACAACTTCATCTGGAAAGGTATTGACGGCAGTGAAGTTTATGCCTGCGTACCTCCCACACATTTCATAACATGGAATATGCCCTCGCAGATTCAGGAAAACTGGGAAGCTTATCAGGACAAGAATCAGGGCGGTCAGACTCTTTCAATGTTCGGTTACGGTGACGGCGGAAGCGGCTGCACCGAAGAAATGATTGAAATGATGCACCGTTTTGATAAACTTTCAATTATGCCGAAAACAGAACATACAAGCGGTCAGGAATTCCTTGAAAAGAACCTGAAAGATAACAGAAATCTTTCAAAATGGGACGGCGAACTTTACCTTGAAATGCACAGAGGCACATTCACAACAAAATCAAAGATAAAAAGATATAACCGTCAGCTTGAATATAAGCTCCGTGAAGCAGAAATTCTGTCAACTCTCCGTCATTTAAAGGGTGAAGCATACCCCTATGACGAAATCCGTGAAATATACAAAAAACTGCTTGTAAATCAGTTCCATGATATTCTCCCCGGCAGTCACATCACACCTGTTTACCGTGATGCCATGGCTGATTATGAAGAAATTGAAGAGAGAGTTGATAAAATCATAGGCTCGGGTGAAAAATATTTCAATTCTCTCAATTTTCCCCGTACACACCTGACATTCATTCCCGATGAAACGGGTGAAAGTGTCCGTTACGGTAAAAAAGGCAACTGGGTTATCCCCTCGCTTCCTGCTCTTTCAAGCGGAGAAATACATAAAAAAGCTTTCACGGACGAATGGGTCACAATCGGTGAAAAGGTTGTAACACCGTTCTATGAAATCAAATTTGACGATGACGGCAGTATCATAAGTCTTTATGACAGAGAGCTTGACCGTGAGTGGACAGACGGCGAATTCAACAAGCTCATACTTTACAAGGACAACCCCGGTGTTTATGATGCATGGGATATTCTTCCCAATTATACTGACCGTAAGGTTGAAATAAAAACTGTATCTCCCCTGACACTTACCGAGAAAAACGGAGAAGTTGCGTCTTTTGAATGTACTCTTGCAACAGAAAAAAGCACATGGAAACGCATCATAAGAGTTTTCCGTCAGTCACGCGGAATTGAAACCGAAAATATTGTTGACTGGCACGAAAAACACGTGCTTGCAAAAGCACAGTTTGACTGCAATGTGCTGACCCGTAAAGCCGTCTGCGACACAAGTGCCGGTTTTATTGAAAGAGAAACTCACAGAAACACAACATGGCAACAGGCAAGATTTGAGGTCTGTCATCATAAATGGGTTGATATGGCAGAAACCGACGGCGGTATTGCCCTTATAAATGACTCAAAATACGGTATAGGACTGCTTGAAAATTCAATGAGCCTGAGCCTTCTCAGAGCAACCGTGCGTCCCGATGTGACAAGCGACCTCGGTCACCACGAATTCAGCTATATGATTTATCCCCACGGTGATGATTTTGTAAAAGCTGAAATCAATAATATTGCTTTTGAATATAACATTCCTCTTTCAAAGGCTGATGTAAGCTTCGGCAATTCTTTTGACGGACTTTATATGCAGGCAATGAAAATGAGCGAAAAAAATGATATGATTGTTGTCCGTCTTTCAGAGCAGAACGGAAAAAGAGGCACATTGAAGCTTGACAATCCCGTTAAAATTCTCAATTTCCTTGAAGATATTGAAGATGAAACAGACACCATCAGCTACAAGCCTTTTGAAATTATCACAATCGGAATAATCAGATAACAGGTGAGAAAATGAAAAAATACGAATGGATGAAAAATGACACGGTTTCAATAATGTTTTCTGCAGTTGACAGCACAAAAACATCGAGACTTTTCAGAATGGCAGTAATATTAAAGGATGAAGAGGTGGACCCCGAAAGGCTCAAAGAAGCAGTCAGACTGACTGTGCAGCGTTATCCTCATTATCTTTACAGAAACACAAACGGATTTTTCTGGACATATCTTGAAAAAGCAGAGAGACTCCCTCCCGTACTTCCCGAAGAATATGCACCTGCAAAACTCAGACGTCTCGGCAATGACGGTGAACCCGAAATAGTTTTCCTTTATTACAAGAGAAGACTTGCTGTTGAAACAACACATGTATTGGGTGACGGAGCGGGAATTATCGAACTTCTGAAAACAGTTGTTGCCGAATACATGATACTCGGCGGAGCAGACAGAAACGAATTTACAGGAATAAGACTTGCAGATGAAAAACCGAGTGATACAGAGCTTGAAAACCCCTTCGGCAGATATCAGAACGGCGAAAATCTTCCGAAACCTCACAGGGATGAAGCATATAACATTCCATATACATACACAGACAATTACCAGAATCACATTTCGGGGCTTGTTTCAATCAATGAAATCAAACCTATGTGTAAGGGAAGAGGAATCACAATCGGTGAATTCCTTGCAACGGGTATCATTCTTGCGATAATCCGTACTGCAGAAAAGCCGATTGACAAAACAATTATTGTCGATGTGCCCGTAAATGTAAGAAATTTCTTCCCCTCAGATACGGTCAGAAACTTCACATCTTCAATTCCTCTGCAGTTCAATCCCGAAGGACGTAAGGACTGGACTTTCGATGAAATTGCTCAGAAAATTAAAGGTCAGATTGCGGCTGTCAATACAAAAGAAACTCAGCAAGGCTTCATAAATTCAAACTATGCTCTCACACAGAACAAAGTGCTTCAGGTTATTCCCTACTTCATCAAGAAACCCGTTCTCAATATGATGCAGCAGAAGTCTCACACAAAAGAAATGACAATCATTATGTCAAATATCGGTAATTTCACTCTGCCGCCCGTTATGAGCAATCATATTGAAAGACTTGAAGTTGTAAGCGGTGATGCAAGGGTTTATAATATGCCCATGTTCTTCTATATTATTTCAATGAACGGATATATGAACATTGTTTTCGGTTTAAGCGGTAAGGACAGAAAACTCTGCACCGAATATTTCAGAATTCTCTCTTCAATGGGTATTGATGTAAGAATTGAAAGCTCAATGGAAAACGGAATTAAAGAAAACACCGTAATTGCCCCAAAAAAGTGTAAAAAATGTAATGTGAGAATCGGTGAAGAGTATTCGGTCTGCCCTCTCTGCGGTGAAAAAGCAACCGTAACGGACACACCCGATGCTTACTTCAAAACAGCACTCTTCCCCGAAGAAATAAAAGAATATAAACATCGCAGATTCAGAAAAATAAATCCCGTCATTTCAAAAGAAAGACTGAAGGCTTATTTCAACTTAAATCCTTGATGAAAAACAATCGGATTGTTTTCACACAATCCGGTTTTGTTTTTATGTAAAATAATTGACTAAAAAAAATCATAATGATATAATCATTATAAGAAACAAATGAAAGACTCACAATTATGAAGTTATATACTTATGATATCCGTGAAATGAATAATGCCGAATACATGAAATGGTATTTGCTCATGAGCGATGAACGGAAAAAACGTATTGATGCATTCCGTTATGAAGATGACAGAAAACGCTCTGTTGCAGGTGAAATGCTTGCCCGCAAAGCAATTTCCGAAATGTGCAATATTACACCTGAAAGCATAATTTTCAAAAGAACACAGCACGGAAAACCTTACACATCCTTTGCCGAATTCAACATAAGCCATTCGGAAGATATCGTCGTATGTGCCGTTGATAAAGCACCTGTGGGAATTGACGTTGAAAAAATACGTCCCGTGAATCTCCGAACTGCAAAAAAGGTATTTTCACAAAACGAAATCAACTATCTTTTCGGTCATACTCCCGAAGAAAATGAGTTCACGCACACCGATAACACAGAAATTCTTACGCGTTTTTTTGAGCTGTGGACGAAAAAAGAAGCGGTGGGAAAATGCGTTGGCACGGGGCTTATTCACGAAGAAAATTACGATAACTACAACATTGAAACATTCATCGTAAAAGATGAATATACGGTTTCTGTCTGTCAGAAAAAAACAGCTGACTGTTACGGATGAACAGCAGCTGCTATCTGAATAACTTTATAATTTTTTACCGAAAGCCACATCCGTACCGAGAATTTCAAGCTCCTCAAAACCGTACTTACGGTAGAATTTACCCGCATTTTCATTATCAGCACCTGCAGTGAGCATAACTCCGCAGATACCCTTCTGTTTAAGATGTCCGGAAAGTGCTTCAACAAGCTTTCCGCCCCAGCCTTTACGCTGATATTCGGGAAGAATGTCAATATGGAGATGTGCGGGATACTCTGCCTTATACTTCTCCTGAAGAACTGTTGACTCCTCAGCCCATTTATAGAGTTCATCACCTAAATTCTTATTAAGATGAAGATATTCTCTGTCAAAAATCTCCTTATATGCATCATAATTCTCGGTACAGATAATATAGCCGACCGTTTTTCCGTCATCGGAAAGCACAAAACAGTTTTCGGGCTCTTTATCTATGTAATAGTCGCAGAATGTGTGAAGAATAAATTCACCGAGGTTGCCCGTATGAGGAGCACCTTCGCTGTTAAGACATACAAATCTCACACCTTCTCTGTCTGTATTTTTATATTTTCTTATACTTACCATAATTAATCACCTACTGCTTATATGATATAAAATTCCATAAAAAAAATCAATGCTTTTGATTAAATAAAGGGGAACTGATTATGAAATACAAAACGCTTACGGCAAAATCAATAAAAACACTTGCAAAAGGTGTTATTGCAGGTATGCCTGACAGCTATTTCACCGATGAGTCTACTGCGAACAGATATATGCTCACGGGTGACGATAAATTTACATCACGAAACGGCGAAAAATTCACCTGCGGTTTTGCTTCATCTGTTCTGACTCCCGATGATGTGACAAAAGAAAAATACTATATAGCAGGTTACGATTCAAACAACCCCGCAAAAGGTGTACTTGACGATATATATGCCCGTTCTGTTTATATAGATGACAACACAGGCTCGGGCGGTATCGTTATGTGTGCCGTCGATGCGGTGGGAATAAGCCGTCATGACATTAATCTTATCAGAAAGCTTGTCATTGAAAGCGGAAAAATTCCTCATCTCAAATCAGTAAACATTACTGCCACACACTCCCATTCGGCAATCGACACTCAGGGATTATGGGGCGAAAAAATATATAAATGCGGTCGTGACGAAGATTTCATGGCTCAACTTCGTAAAAGAACAGCTGATGCAATTATCCGTTCCTATGAAAACAGAGCAGACGGAAAAATGTTTTATTCCGTTAAAAAAACGGAGGATTTGCAGTTTGACTGCCGTACTCCCGACACATTTGACTCTAATCTCACAAAAATCCGTTTTGAATCATTTGACGGCGAAAAAAATATCGTCATTGTCAATTTTGCTTCTCATGCTGAACTTCTCGGCAGCAGCACAAAGAATATAAGTGCAGACTTCCCTGCATATATGATAAAGGAAATTGAAGCAAACAACAAAAACTGTGATGCTGTTTTCTTCAACGGTGCCATCGGCGGAATGATTTCGGCAAAAGAAATCAAAAAGGTTTACAGAGAAACAATTGACTGCGAGGCATACACAAAACAATTCGGAAAAACACTCGGAGAGACTGTCAACCTGATGACCGATGAAAAAGAACTCCCCTGCTGTATCAATATAAAATCGGTTCCCGTTAAAATCAAAGCTTCAAACTTTGTGCTGATTCTCGCAAGGCTTCTCAAAGTCCTCAATAATGACATCGCACGAAGCAATAAACGAAGCGAAGCGTTCATTTACTCGGAAACAGGCTATATTGAACTCGGCAACGGAGAAATAGGTATTTTTATGATTCCCGGTGAACTGTTCCCTGAGCTTTATAACGGCGAATTCCTGACTGAATACATGTCTGCAACGGGCAGACGTGCTGAATATACCGTTCTTAAAGATATGACCGATGCAAAACATACTTTTGTATTGGGTCTTTGCAATGATGAACTCGGTTACATCATCCCGGACAATGACTTTTTCCTCAATGATAAGCTCCCCTACATCGATTCGGGCAATGACATATTCGGCAGAAACCACTACGAAGAAACAAATTCCACGGGACCCGAAACAGCCCGTACAATTCTTGAAGCAATGAACGACCTTATAAAGGGTGTGAAATAATGTACTACCTCGGCATTGACGGCGGCGGAACAAAAACCGTTGCAGCCGTGTCGGATGAAAACGGCAAAATCATTCTGATGCAAGTCGGCAAAAGCATAAATTTCTATTCCGTAGGAATGGAGTCTGCAAGATTTAATCTCGAAGCAATACTCGTTGAAATAGATGCTGCTCTGGGTATCAATGAGTATGAAAGTGCATTTATCGGGTGTTCCGCTTTGGACAGTGAAGCTGCTGAAAAGCTTACGGCTGAACTGTGCGACGGAATTATTAAAGCTAAAAAAATAAAAATGCACAGCGATGTTTATATTGCGCTTAAATCAGTAAAAGGTGCAAAATGCCCGTGTGTCGCAATATGCGGTACGGGGTCAATCGCAACGGGTGAAGACGAAAACGGAAAGACTTACGTCACAGGCGGATGGGGACATATCCTCGGTGACGAAGGCTCTGCCTATTCAATTGCCGTAACAGCTCTTAAAAAATGCTGTCAGATGTGCGACAAAGGTGAAAAAACACCTCTTCTTGATTCGGCAAATGAATTTTTCGGCACGGATGATTTCAGAAAAACCATTGATATTATCTATTCTCCAGATATGACAAAGGACAAGCTTGCCCGTTTTGCTTCGGCTATTGATGAAAGTGACGAAACCGCAAACGGAATAATAAAAAATGAAGCACATAAATTTGCCGTTACGGTTGCAATACTTCTTGAAAAAGTCAGAAGCTGCGATATTCTTGGTCTTTACGGCGGAGTTTTTCAGCACAACAGCCTTTTCAGAGAAGAATTTACCGAGTCAATCAGAAATGACTTCCCTGAAATAAAAATACAACTCATTGAAACACCCCCTGCAGAAACTGCGGCTGAGCTTGCGAGAGGTCTGTAATGAAAAAATATATTGAATACATAGAAAACATAAAAACAATTATCGGAAAAATCGAAAAAGATGAAAACGGCGCAATCGTAAAAACGGCTGAAATCTTTGCCGATACGCTCATAAACGACCGTCAGATTTATCTTTTCGGCACGGGTCACTCACATATGCTCTCGGAAGAGCTTTTCTACAGAGCAGGCGGTCTTGTGAATATCCAGCCCATACTTATTGAACCTCTTATGCTTCATATTTCAGCTTCCGGAAGCACTCTGTGTGAGCGTGAAGAAGGTATGGCTGAAAGAATTTTCCGTGATTATAATATGAAAGCGAATGACACAATCGTCATCATCTCAAATTCGGGCAGAAACGGTGTTATTGTTGATATGGCACTCCTGTGCAAAGAAAAAGGGATGAATGTTATTGCTCTTACAAACCTTGAGCATACATATTCGGGTGCGTCACGACACAAGAGCGGTAAAAGACTTTGCGAAATTGCCGATATTGTGCTTGATAACGGCGGATGCACGGGTGATGCGTGCGTTGAAATTGACGGCATCAAAGGCAAAATCTGCCCCACATCAACAGTCTGCGGTGCGATGATTCTCAATGCGATTGTAGCCGAATGTGTTGATATCTGCGTTAAAAAGGGTTTCAGCCCCGATCATTTCGCATCGTCAAATATCGACGGCGGTGACGAAATCAACAATGCGCTTGTTGAAAAATACAAAGACAGAATAAAACACCTGTAAAACACGCAATTTCAGAACACCTTGCAATTTTTTATGCAAGGTGTTTTTTCTTTTAAAAATCTTGATTTTATCGCAAAAAAGTGATACACTAATAGGTGCCAATCTCAATTCTGAATAAATACAACAATATAAAGCAACACTATTTACTATCGCAAAAAGTGTGTGCTTTTAATCTGCTTTATGTTGTTGTGCATTTAGTTGAATTGTGATTGGCGTCATACAAAGCATGCATTTTTATGGTGTACTGCTTTGCATGTACACCTTTTTTTATATGGAGAAAAAAATTATGGATCATAACAACGATGTCAACAGCCGAAGCATACCTCTTTTTTTGAAAGCATTAAGTGATGCAGACTACGAGAACAATGTAATACTTGATAAAAAAATTGCAGTTTTCAGAAGTTCTCTCGATGCAAAACAGCGTAAATCATTTGAAGAACTTGCTTATCTTGTAAGTGAATATATTGAGTTTATTTCAAAGAAAAGCCATTGCGACGGTTTATTTGAAGGCTATGAAATTTCAGAAACAAATACTTTCAACAAAAAACCGTAAATAACAAACAAAACCGGAGAAGAGAATTGCTCTTTTCCGGTTTTCGTTTTATATTATTTCTTTTATTTCACAAAGTCTGTCGACAATATAATCACATTCGGGGCGTTCATCGTATTTTTCGCCCTTGAAATTGAACCAGCATGTTTTTATGCCGTAATCAACTCCGCCTTTTATGTCGGCTGTCAGGGAATCTCCGATAATAATTACGTTTTCCTTTTTCACATCAGGAAGTCTTTTAAAGCATTCATCAAAAAATTCCTTTGTGGGCTTTGCGAAGCCTAAAACTTCCGAAGTAAAAATATCTTTTATGTAATCATACATCCCTGCCGCAGTCAGCCTTACAATCTGCTGTCTGTGAATGGCATTACTTGTGACATAAAGGTCATATTTCGATGCAAGGTATTCAACAAGGTCGTTTGCACCCTCTACGGGAATTGCACTCTCTGCAAGGTTTGCTACAAACATTTTTTCAAATTCATAGCCTTCCCTTTTAATGCCGAGCCTTTCAAAAACCATATTCCAACGGGTGTGAAAAAGCTCGTCCCTTGTCATTTCGCCCTTTTCAATTTTATGCCACAGACTGTCATTTACTTCATTGAAAACGGAAAACACTTTGTCCGTATATTCCATTCCCCACGTGTCAAAACCCCGTTTTATGGAGTCAAGAGCACACAGATGAAAATCAAGCAACGTATTGTCAACATCAAGAAAAACAGTAGTAATCATCAGCCGAGAAATTCAAAAATCTTCTCAAGATAGATTTTCATAACATCGTTTGTTGCGCCGAAAATCTCATGCTTTGAGTTCTTTATATGTACAAGTCTTGCATCGTTTAACTTATCAACGAATTTATCCTGATATGATGAAATAACCTTTGCATCCTGCTCGGGCTGGAAAACGATGACCTTTGCCGAAACACGTCTGCAGTTATTATCATCAAGAAGCTGATTTGTCAGTTTCAGAGCTTCGCTTACCCAACCGAATGCAGGTCCTGCTGTCTGATAATTCGGCTCTGCTTTTCTTTTTGAAAGAAAATATTCATATCTTTCACGGCATGTATCGGAGCTGTTTATGTATGATGCATTGGGGTTGAAATTGCACATGGTGGGAACCGAAACATATCTGAGCCCGAGATTTGCGGTAATGCCGAGAATTGCTTTTGCCAGAGGCACGGGAACACCCGGCTGTGCACAAATCATGGGGGCAGACAGAATAACTTTTTCAAACATTTCGGGATGCACCTGAATATATCTTGCAACGATACCGCCGCCCATTGAATGCGAATATGCATACATCGGGATATCAGGTGCAAAAGGTTTTACAACTTCTCTTGCAAAAATATCAAGGTCTTCAATATAATCTGCAAATTTATGAAGTCTTACGGTGTGGATATCGCCTGCCATTCTATGTGAATGACCGTGACCTCTGTTATCAATAGCAAATGCATTAAAGCCGTTCTTTACAAAATAATAAGCCATTTCACGGAATTTTTCCGCAAATTCGGTGAAGCCGTGAACAATTACAACATTGCCCCTTGCATTTTCAACCGTGTGTGCTTCGTAATGGATTCTCTTGCCGTCAAATGTGTTGAAATATCCGTCTATTCTTAATGCCGCGAGAAAAGGTTCAACCTCGTTCTTCATAACTTCGGCATAATTCTTTTCATCAACAATCTGAGCAATATTTGTCATAATACCCACCCTTATCTTTTTCTTGAATTATATCACAATGGATAAAGCCGTTACAAGCGGAAAAATTTATCACATCATGAGTTTGATGAACAGACCGCCCTGAACTGTTCTGTGTCTGAAACCGACCATTTCTGATGTGTCGGCATAGTACCAGTCTGTCATGGGCACTCTTGTTCTCATTGTGTTATAAGCACTCCAGAGAAGAGATGCGAAGAATTCAAAATCTTCCTTATTATCTGCAAGGCAGGCAGCCCAGATGAGCCAATCTGATTTTGTATATTTTTCTCTTGAATCAAGAGGTACACCGTAAGGCAGAGCCTCTTTTTTGTATCTTTCGATTTCACCTTTGAAAAACTCTTCGGGAAGAAGTCCTGTCTTCCAGATTTTATCCCATACTGAGTTATATTTCAGGCTGAATGTACCTTCTCTGTCATAAGCGAGACGATAACTGCCGTCGGGATTCTTTGCATTTTCAATGAATGAATCAGCATATTCCTGAGCCTTAGCAAAAAGCTCATCTGCTTCGTCATTTCTGCCGAAGTGACGAAGAATCTTTGAAAAGCCTGTCATACCCATAATAGCCTTGAGTGAAAGGTTGCAGTTGTGTGAAAGATGACCTGCGAAATCGTCTGTGCAAAGCTGATGCTCAGGGTCTTTGCCGTACTGCACAAGATATTTGCTCCATTTTTCGAGGAGTTCCATATTTTCTTCTGCGAATGAATAATCATTGTCCTTTTCGCAGATAGCAGAAACAAGGATAATCATGTTTCCGCATTCTTCAACGGGCATCTGATATTTAAGTGCATTTTCGCCGTAAACCTGACCGTTTACAAGAGGATACTGTCCCACATCGTGAGGGGCAAAGTCGAATGTCCACTTATCTGTTGCCGCATAACGGAAAACGGGTCTGAGCATACCCTTGAGAAGTTCCGTATTATAAAGAAGATACATCGGAGCGCTGGGATATGTAACGTCAACTGTTGCGGCACAGCCGTTTGAGAAACATTCCTTTGAGATGTAGAGATTGTTGCCGTTTTTATCAACTACGAGCTTGTGAGCAGCCATAACCTGACGATATGCAAGCATGAGCATTTCCGCATATTTTTCGCCGCCCTTTTCTGTGGCTTCGGCTGAAAGCTTTTCTGAAAATTCTTCACATCTTGCAACTATTGTTTCATAATCTTCACTTGCTTCAAGAATTGCTTCTTCGATTGTCTTGCCATCGTTATTCCAGTATGCCTTGAGATGCTCACCGAAGTAAACAATACTGTCAATATCGTCATATGCAAACATGAACAGTTTTTCGTTGTCAAGTTCTGTTTCAGCAAAAACTGCGTAAAGGTCGTCTTCAAGGACTTCATTGCCCGTTACGGCTTCACCCTTTACTGCAAGGTAGAAATAACCCCAGTCAATACGAACATCGTCGCCGCTTCTCCACAGAATTTTCTGATTACCCTTGCCCATTCTTGCCCATGTGAGTTCATCTGTTGAAACTGATTCGGACCATGCTCTGCCTTCACCTTTTTTGTTGAGAACAAGCTCTTCGCTGACTGAAATTTTAGCCGAAACAAGGTGCTCCTTGCCGTCAAGTGCTTCATATGAAAGTTTAAGATATGAAACGGGTCTTGATGCATAGTAAAGGTCAGTCACAAGCATGGGAGAAGTGAATTTTGCAGTAAGTCTTATACCTGCACCCTCATAAACTGCAACTGTTGAGAATGTGTCACAGTCAACAGAAACGACATCGAGTTCATTGTCGTCGCTGTCGCCGAGGAAACGGTATTTTTCACCGTCAATGAGTACTGTACCGAGCATTGTGTTGTCGCTGTGAGTCCAGTGTACGGGAGTTTTCTTTGTCATATTTTCTGTCCATACCGAAAAATACGGGTCAACCGTAATAAGCGGTATAAGAGGCATTCGCATATTCATAAAAATCATTCCTTTAATTTTTCTTTTTTTCTAATTGTACGATAAGTTAAAAAATATTGCAATAGAAAACAACAATTTTATTGAATTATACTATTAAATAATGTATAATAATAAAAAATTTCCTTAAGGTGAATGATATGGCTAAATTTACAACAACAAAAGTTCAGAACAGCGGTATCGCTCTGGGCGGTATCGGAAGCGGTACGGTTGAACTTCTTCCCGACGGTGAATTCCACTACTGGCAGATTTCAAACTGCGAGAGAATTACAAAAGTCTGTTTTGAAAAAGAAGCCGATGACGGTGAAAAAAGCACGGGTGCGCTGTCTTTCTATATAAGAAGCAAGGATGAAAACGGTAAAATTATCGTCAGAAAGCTCGGAATGAAAACCGACCCAACTGATTTCACTTACCGTATGTTCGGATGGAACAAGCCCGTTGAAAAAATTGAATTCGACGGCAGATTCCCCGTATGCAACCTTGATTATATCGATTCCTCACTCCCCTGCAACGTTTCATTGAAGGCTGTGGCTCCGTTTGTGCCCCATAATTCAGACGTGGCGGCAACACCCGGTTTTTATCTTGATTTTACAATAGAAAATCCGACAGACAGAGAGCTTGAAGTGAGCCTTCTGAGCACACTTGCACCCACATTTGCAGATAATGAAAAAGGCAGAATCAACTCTGTTTTTTCAGAAAATGATACTCTCGGTATTTTTTCAGATTCTGCAGAAAAAAATGACAAACCCGATTGCGGAAATTTCGCACTCTCACTCACGGGTGATGCTGAAAAATCATTCGTTAAAACTGAATTCACAAGTTACATAAAAGAATACATTGCTTATTCAAAAGATTACGGCGTAACTCAGGAATCAGTTCTTTTTGACTGGCACAAAGACGGCACTCTGCCCGATTCAACACCCTCATGTAAGCCTTCGGAGATCCCCGAAAACATTGACGAGCTTTCTGAAGAGCAGGTTAAAAAACTCTGCAACGAATATCTCGGATATGCGTTTGTCACTCCCCTTGTTGAAAGAATAAGACTCTATACAGAGAATTATCCCGCCGATTTATCACAGAAGAAGGATTTTCTCAGCTATATAAAAAGACAGCTCGGCAGAATGACGGGTGAATTCGGTGCCTGTGCATTAAACGGCAAAATAAAACTCGGTGCAGGCGAAAAGAAAACACTCAGATTTGTTTTCTCATGGTATTTTCCGAATCACTTCACGGAAGACGGCAAAAAACTCGGTCATTACTATGAAAATCTGTTTGAGTCTTCACTTGAAGCCAACAGATTCCTCACTGAAAATAACGATATTTTCACAAAAGCAACAGCTCTTTCAGACCTTCTTTTCAATACGGATGTAAACCCCGTTTATCCTGAATGCTGGTCATCACACCTTGCAACAATCGTAAAGAGCTCGTGGTATCTTAAAGACGGCAAATTCGGTCTTTGGGAAGGTCTCGGTTATTGCGGATTCCACACAACAGATATCACTTATCACGCATCATTCGGTCTGCTCGTCCTTTTTCCCGACCTTCAGAAAAAACAGATGAAAATGGGTGCCGAATTCCAGCGTGAAGACGGCAGAGTGCATCATTGTTTCGCACCTGACCTTGACCATGTTGACAACAGCTTCGAGCGTGTTGATATGAATATGCAGTTCGTTCTTATGGTGCTTCGTGACTATCTTTTTACGGGCGACAGAGATTATCTTGAAGGTCTGTGGAAAAACATAATTATGGCAATGGATTCAATCGAATCACTTGATTCAGATAAAGACGGTCTGCCCGATACAGACACAAAACGTAACACATACGATGCGTGGAATTTTGCAGGAACACCTGCTTACATATGCATTCTATGGCTTGCGGCTTTAAAAGCTGCTTCAATGATTGCAGATGAAATGAATGACTCTGCAAGAAAAGATAAATGGTCACTCCTTCTTGAAAAAGGTATGAATTCACTCGAAGAAAAGCTCTGGAACGGTGAATATTACAACCTCTGGAATGACGGCAACGAAACTGACGAATGCCTTATGACCGACCAGCTTGACGGTGAATGGTTCCTTCGTGTTTCGGGTATCGGCGGAATTTTTGAAGATAAAAAAGTGGCTGATATTCTGAAAGTTATTTTCAGAAACAACTTCTTCCCCGAATCGGGACTTATAAATGCATCTTGTCCCGAAGGCAAAAAGACATCACTTCACACATACAGAAACTGTCAGGCAGAAGCAGTATGGACAGGTATCGGCTATGTTATTTCGGCTATGGCTCTCTCTGTAGGACTTGAAGAAATGTCTGACACAATTGCAGAAACAATACATAATAATCAGGCTCGTTTCGGCGCTTTCTGGGACCATTGGGAATGCGGTCACCACTATACAAGACCTATGTCAAGCTTCGCAACACTCAATGCATTCCTCGGACTTAAAGTCAACAGCAACGAAAAAACAATTTCACTCTTACCCGTTGTTGATAACGCAACACTTCCCCTGTGCCTTTGTGACTGCCTTGCAGAAGTGAAAATCGAAAACGGCAGATGCACAATCAACTGTATCGAAGGCAATCTTGACGGGTGGAAGATTGTCAAACAATAATTTGTCGGGCTCTTTCAAATTCGCAATTTGAAATGCTCAATTCGCAATTTCGGAAGCCCTTCGGGCTTGAATTATATAAATGGGTCAAAGGGCGAAGCCCTTTCCACAATTGAGCATTGCGCATTGAGAATTGAGAAT
>JAZSPR010000074.1:0-5610 GCA_045537555.1 Acutalibacteraceae bacterium
CTGATAGAGTTACAATTAAATTGGAAAACCTGCCTGAAGAGGATTACACTCTTGAAATAGTTGCAGAAAACTGCTACGGAATGCAATCTGAACCTCTTAAAGTACAGTTTTAAGTTATAATCGGACAAAAAAGCATCGACTTAGTCGATGCTTTTCTGCTGTTTTATCTGATTCAAATACCTTTTATTTTCTCTCTACCCATTCTGCGGGAACGGAGTAGAAATCGGGGGTTTCGGCGAGTTTGCCGGTATGACGGGGATTACCTATCATAAGTGTAGTGATATTGAAATGCACCATATCGTTATAGAGCTTTTTATTTTCCTCAATGCGCTTAAACTCATTAAGTGCACAGAATTCACCGCGTTTCATATTTGCCTTCCAGTATTTCCAGCAAATCTGCGAACGCTTAACATTTTCCTTCTGCCACTCGGTTCCGGCTTGAGCTATTGCATTTTCCCAAAGCTCATCATATTCTCTGAGAGTCTTATTGTCAATATCAAGAACGGTTGTTGCATAGTATTTATCAAAGCAACCCATACCATATTCCATATTCATATGTTCAGGGAATATAAGCCAGTACTGAATTATATTAAAGCCGAAGCCGTTGTTTTCGTCAATTCCGTTGATGAAATCAATTATATTCTGATAGCCTGCACCGTAATAGGCTTCACAGAACTCGTACATAAGCTTGTCAGCATCCTGATAAGGATCCCACATAAGACGGGAAAGCATATAGCATCGAAGTGCTGCAAATTCGCCGTCGGCACCTCTTCCGCTGGTACCTTCTTCAAAAACACCGATAACATCGTGCTCGGCAAAAATCTGAAGATTACGCTGAATTGCACCGAAGTTGCCGAAGGGACTGAGCAAGCTGCCGTAATCGGTGGTGTAATCCCATACGAAAAGGTTGTCGCTGATTGCAGACCAATCCTCAAGGTCCTGAATAAATCTCTCATTGTCCTCGGAATATCCGCTGTCCATAGGAGCAGAGAATTTGCACTCAATGGAGCAAAGACGGATAACCACATTTTCTCTCGGAACGGTGATAGCGGGAGCCTGTCTTGTGTAGCCGTCCATATATGCGAATGTGTCAACGAGAACGTCAGGGTAATCCTCTCTGATATCGTCTGCTATTGCATTTACAAAACGGATCATTGTACCTGAATGACTGCCTTCCTCGGCATCAATTCTTGCACACTCATCGCATACGCAGTAATTTGCATTATCGTTCTGTGTTACGGAAACAAAAGCCGCATCGGGGGTATTTGCCAGCCACTCACGGACAGTTGCTTTTGCAATTTCAAGAGTTTTCGGATTTGTAAGGCAAAGCTGATCTGCTGTTCTTGTACCTGACTCAACTCCCAATGCAAAAAGCTCGGGCTCGGTTGCAAGAAGGGAAGTGGGAACAAGACTTGAAAATGTGTGGCAGAAGGGACCTGCATATTCGACACCGAAACCAAGCTCTTCAGCCATAGAGCCATCATTCAGTCTGTTTGCAACTTTGTATTCCTTGCTTGTCGTTCCGTACCAGTCAGTCTGTCTGAACATGAAGGGAGGAACGTAGGTATAATCAATATTTATGGGAACAAGAAGCTTTTCAGCCTCGGGAATAACGGTTAATTCTGTTGTGAAGCAGCGGTAACCGAAATATTCCTCAAGGAAGGTATAGGCTGAGTAGAGTGTTCCTCTCTTATCTCCGCCCGTAATGACAATGTCATCACCGGATGTTTTTATGCACACACCCTCAGCACCGAGAGCGGCATAATCAACAGCATCATCGTATTCTCTGTTATTCTTACCTACAGAGATTTCTTTTTCGCTTTGAGCTTCCTTATCCGTGATAATAGTGATGTTTGTTCCGTTTATTGCACTAAAGGTATCCTTAAGAAGATTTGCTGCAGTAATTTCCGCAGCACTTGCATTTTCGGAAATAACAATAACATAGTTATCGGTTATTTCAAAAACCTCTGTCACAGCATCCGTCTTTTCGGGTGGAGTAAAAATGTGTCCCTGTGGCTCAGACGGTACAAATGCTGAGAAAACTGAGGTCAGAACAACGCTCAGCATCGTAAAAAACGGCATAATAAAGCGGGGATTAATAGAATTAAAAAACGACATAATATCCATAAACAAATCCTCCTGTTTATAACTTTCTCCCGAGCACATTCCTCATATTCTCAGATTAATTATATACTGTAGCCCTGTATATGTCAATCGCACAGTTTTATAAAGGGTTTGTGTATGATTAAGTTAAAACTTTTTTCAACGATTTCTTTATGAAATAAATCGTTGAAAATGCTTTTAGATTATGATAAAATAAGATAATACATCAAAGGAGGTTTCGTCCATGAAAAACAATTCTGGTGCCGGCTCAAAAGTAATCTCGATTATCCTCGGTGCAATCATCGGCGGATTTATGTGGAGATGCAGAGGTGACGGCGGTTTCGGCTCATCGTGGGGACTTTACAGCGTCGGTCTTGTGCTTATGCTCCTCATTTATCACTTCTACGGTAACCGCAAGGGTATGAAATATGAAATGATTCCTCTGGGCGGACTTATGCTCGGATTGAGTGTTACGGGCTACGCTACTGTTCTCGAGCAGCTTGCAGGCGTTGTATGGAGCGACCTGCCTTATTCGGGTGAGATGCTGAACGGTCTTGAACCTGTATTCACAGGTCCGAACGGTGATGTTTATGCACCCATTGACCATATCAGCGGTGCTGTGATAATCTTCCTTATGGCATTCACACTGATTCCTCTTTTTGCATTCTTTGTTACATCTCTTTTTTCAGGCAAAGAATATAAAATCAAGCACTACATAATTGCCGTTGCAGTTTATATGGTATCTCAGACTATTTTCAAAGCATCACTTTCTCATTTTATTATTCAGCTCATAAACCCCGACCAGGTGGCTTACGCGGCAATGGGGCTCGAGGAATGCGGACTTGAATTTTCAAGCCCTATGTCAGCATATATGAGCCATTTCCTCGACAGAGGCTGGACTCAAGATATTCCGTTTTTTGAAAACTACTATATGAGCATCGAGCATATTTCCGACGCACTTGCTGTTTTTGCTCTTTCGGCATATGCCCTCATTTTCCGTAAGGACAAATACACCGGCTTCGGCTCGCTTATTCTCAATCTGCTCACGGCAGTTACAACAACAGTTCTCACGCCTCTCGTTTCAAGCCATTTTGATTCAGGCTTCTTCAAAGGAGTTGAGTTCCCCCAGATTTTCAGGAAATTTGCAACCTGGGGTACATGGGAATTCGTTACGGGCTTTTTCATAGGTCTGTTTGTTATGGCATTTCTTGCGTTTACTGCCGGAAAGAATAAAGAAAACGATACGTGTGATATGTCGCCTCTTATCGCTGACAAAAAAATCAATTTCGCTTTCAACTTTGTTCTGACTGTATTCATCCTCGGTGTGACACCCGGAAGAGCAATAGGCATCAGATTTGCACGGCTTCTTGTTCACACAGGAGTGCTTGCGGATGATGAACCTCTCGGTACAATTCTAACCGTAGTATTATCCGTAATATTCGGCGTGTTTATGATTAAAATAATGAGCAAAAATATACTCGGAAAAGATTCAAATACCTTTGATATGTCTCCGGTCAGATTTGCCAAAATTGCACTTCCGTCATATCTCGGTATGTGTTTTATTGTATACTTTTTCTTTGACAATGTGGGTATCCGCTACATCAAAGAGGATATCACCGTACCGATTATGCTTGTCGCGTCGGCGTTGATTGCAGCGATTTATATTTCGCTAAGAAAAATGCAACAACGTAAAAGAATATTTAGCTATGTTTAACTTTTTGTATCTGTGGAACTGTATGCGGTATAAAAGGGCGAATATGTACTGACGGAGAATTACTTGTGTTATGAACACTCGGACCATCTGAAAGAGTCTGAAAACGTTGATTTATCAAGGTTTTCAGGCTTTTTTATTTCCCTGAAAAATGCCCGTAGGTTTGATTTGGGTTTTATTGGGTAAAATCAGACAAAAACAGGGTTTAAACAGTAAAAAAGGCATTGCAGGAGGTTTATTTTCCGCAATGCCTTTCTTTTTACTCAGAAAACTTTTTCTGAACAGAATTATTCTTTATCACCGAATCCGGGGATGGTAATGAAATTACTTACAGCATCCACGCACGCAGACTGTGAATCATCAAATTCGTGAAAATAAACATTAAGATTTGTTGTGATTTTGCTATGACCGAGCGCTGCAGAAACAGAAGCCACATCGCAACCACTTTTAATAAGTACAGAGGCTGCAAAGTGTCTGCAACAATGAGTTGTAAGAAATCTTATATTATTCTTTTTGCAGAACTTTTCAAACCAGTTTGGCACTGCAGAAAAGTTCGCAGAAAATCCCCTGAAAATATAAGTCCCATTATCAGGACTTTTCAGGTGAATCAGTTTGTTTTCAGACTTTTGGTGTGATATATTATGATTGTAGAAATTCCGAAGGAGGAATTGATATGTCAGATAAAAAAGGTCACTCTTCACCCGGTCTTTTCGGAGACATCAACCACTACGCTTCAAGCGGTAAGAAAATCGGTGAAAGCCGTCCCGGACTTTTCGGCGGTTAAACAAATTACGATGCAAACGGCAAGAAAGTCGGTCATTCTGATCCCGGATTATTTGGCGGATATACTCACTACGATAACAAGGGACACAAGACAGGTCGCTCTGACCCGGGAATTTTCGGAAGTTATAACCACTATGATGCAAACGGCAGAAATCACAGGTATCGGAAATTACTCAGGCAAAACTACCGTAACCTTTGAGATCGTAGAACAAACCTTCTGGCAGAAAGTCGTGTCTTTCTTCAGAATGATTTGGGACGCAATAAGAGATTTCTTTGTTTCGATATTTGGATAACATAACAATGATATAAAGACAACCCGTGGATTCCACGGGTTGTTCTCGTTTTTATAATCTAATTATTGAGCAATGTTTTTATATGAACTGTAAGAAACATTGCAAAATGTGACAAATTTTGCTAAGTATTATCTTGAAAGAATGAATGTTGAGTTCAAATTGTCTACATCTCCAGAAGCGAATGATATTACTTTGTGGTTACTTATGTTTGAAGGATGCCAATTATCATGGTTTGTGTATAAGTTTGTTAAAATACATAACAAGACTCCTCAAGAATTGGAAGATGCAAAAAAAGTTTCAAGTGAATTATTAACATGTTTGATTGAAAAAGAAAATTATAAATTTAGAACAAGAAAAAGAATTGTCGATTATTTTGATGATGATGAAATCTATAATATTTTCAAGCGAACTTGGATTGGCGAAAGAATACAGATGTTGGCAAACCTGTATGATGAATTAAATGCCAAAAAGCAAGAACACGATTTAGATTTGAGCGAATTATTATCATAGTAATCAAGTGAGTGTTGGCGAAAATCAAGGCGAGCAATTTGCTGTCTTGTATAATGAGAAAGACAACATAAAAACCAATAAAAAACCAATAACTCAAGAAATTTAAGTTTTTGAGATGTTGTGATAAGTAGCGTAAAACTATAAAAAGTATAAAAAACACCGTTTTTTTGCACTGAAAAGAGTGAAAACATTGCTTTTTTAGCTTATAAC
>JAZSPR010000086.1:0-45912 GCA_045537555.1 Acutalibacteraceae bacterium
GCTCAATTCGCAATTTCGGAAGCCCTTCGGGCTTGAATTATATAAATGGGTCAAAGGGCGAAGCCCTTTCCACAATTGAGCATTGCGCATTGAGAATTGAGAATTTTTGTCGAACTTCAGTTCGACAAATTCTGATTTACACACAAAAAGCTGTCTCGCAACAGAGACAGCTTTCTTATTTATACAGTTGTTTCGCAGAGGATATCTGTATTTGTATAGTTTTCACTCTGTCTGATTGTCTTGACGGCATCAAGCCACGGTTTAACGGCTGAATAACAGAGTGCATTTTCTTTATTTGCGGCTTTGACTTTTGCCTTAGTATCGTTATAAGTTTTACGGCAGACTGCAACGGCATTTTTGTGCACAGCAATATCTTCACCGTTTTCTTTTGCCTTTTTCATAGCATCAAGAGCAGCTCTCAAAGCAACTTCAGCATTGTATTCATCATCACAGAGTTTTTCAATTACTGAATCATCAAACAGCTTCACACCGTCGGGGAAATATCTCTTTGCTGCTTTCGACGCATATTTCAGGTCACGGAAAATCTTTTTTGCATATTTTTTCATTTCCTTATCGCCTGAAAGAGCTTTGATTTCAGATTTTGAAATTATATCTGCTGAAAGATAGTTTTCAACGCGATGTGATGCAATTTTTCTTGCAATTTCGAGCTCGAACTTACCCTGAGCAGTTTCATATTTTTTAAGCTCCTCCATTATATAAATTGCTGTTTCAATTTCTGCATTGAGTTCTCTTTCTTCTTTTGTCTTACCTGCTGTTTTTGCTCTGTTACAATTGATTTTTGCATTTTCAATGAATGAAACTGCTTCGTCAAGAGATTCTTTTGTAAGAGAGCCTGTTTCACGGTCTTCAAAAACAGCCCTGATTTTAAGAATACGGATAATAGCCTGCTGTTTTGTTTCCGTAAAATCATAGAAAAACAGAGGAATAACATTAAGCACGGCACCGATAATTGATGCGATAATCAGAACAGAACTGATATTTACAAAATAATCATGATTGAAAAGAACATCATAAACGTTATTTGCGCTGTAACCGAGTGAAACTGCTGTTTCTTTGTTGAGACCTACGCTGTTATAGATAAACGGAAGAACACTTCCCGTCACCATGCTTATAACGTTACCGATAAGTCCCACAGCGGCAAACATGCCGTCAATTCTCTCACCCGATATATACTGCTGATAGTCTCTTATATCGGCATTGATACTCGGAGTTATAAGATGACCGAGTGAAGTTATGAACTGATTGAAAAATGAACAGAAAAGGAGTAACCAGATAATATGCGGTGTTCCCGTCATTCTTACAACCGGGAGCATTATTGCAATAAGACCGACATTGAGAACATTTGATAAAACGATAATCTTCTTTTTGCCGAAACGTCTTATAAAGAACGGAGCCACAATATTCGGCCACAGAGATGCATTGCCCGCAATAGCCGTAATTACGGCATACTGCCCTGCCGAGCATGCTTTCTGATAATGATACATCCAGCCCATGATGCTTCCGAAAGCGCCTTCAAGGAACCCCATCCAGCCTGCGAGTGAAATAATCCAGAAATACTTATTGGATGCAACGGCACGGAAAGCATCTGCAAAACGGACCTGAATAATATGCTTTTTCGCTCTTACAATCTTTTCTTCGGTATTGATGTAAACCAGCACCGAAATAAGGAATCCCACAATCATAAGAGGCGGGAAAACAACACGGTAAACTCTCATATCATAAAGAGTGTCCTGACCTGTAATCCAACGTGCCACAATGGGGAAAAAGATGTTTGCAATTGAAGGTGAAAGATTTTCAACAATACAACGGATTGAAAGAACATCGGAACGCTCGATTGAATTTGGAGAAAGAACATTGATAAGGCTTTCATACGCATCAATTGTGAAATTGAAGAAGAACTGGAAACCGATGTTGCAAAGAAGCACCCAGAAACATTTTGCCGCAAGAGTCATCGTTTCATAAGGCAGACTTATCATAAGAATACCGATAAGTACGGAAGGGATACCCATTGAAATTATATAGGGACGGTATTTACCCTTCATACTGCGGCAGTTGTCTATCATATGAGCTCTTATACCCGTAAGAGGGAAAGAAGCAACCATACTGAGTATGTAAAGAATGTAAAGTGTCTGAGCATCAATACCGATTGTGTTTCCCAATAACGTATTCGTTGTTGAAATAATCATCTGATTTATGCAATGGGCAACAAGTCTTACACCGATACCGCCGACTGAAAGAGAAGCAATCTCTTTTATGCTCATATATCTGCCTTCGGGCGGAGTTTTCCAGTTATTTCTGAAAAGATTCAGAATACTTAGTATTTTAGCTTTCATAAAAACACAACCTTATTTTTCGTTGATTATTGTTACAACGCTCTTTTTCGGGATTATAATATTCTTACTGTCTGATTCCGTTTCTTCAAGGTCATGAGTTTCATCAGTCAGAACAAGTTTTACTTTTTCTGAAAAATCACGGAATGAAACAGTCTTTTCTTTATCTGTATCATTAATCACAACTGCAACAGTTTTTCCGTCTTTTGTGAATGCAAGGATTTTAAGCTCCATGTCAAGACAACATACGCCGATTTTCTCGGCACCGAACGGAATATACTTTGAGAAATTGCCCGTCACATAGTAACGCTTTGTCATTTCAAAAGTTTTGTCGGATAGATTTATGTAAATGAGCCCGTCACAGTAATCAACTTCGGAAACTGCAATCCAATGCTGCCATGAGCTGACATTAAGGATGTTTATATCGTTGTAAATGACATCAGCCATAACGAGTGCCGAGTTCATTGTTTTGTCTCTTCCGCCCTGCATATGACACCATTCACTCATTTTAACGGGGAGCTCGGGATATTTTCTGTCAAGCCATTTTCTGTATCTTTTAAGGAATGCAATCCTTGAGAAAAAGCCTGTTTCGGGAGCCTTGAGAAAATATGAATGAACATCAACAGAGTCAATTCTTTTTCTGACTTCTTCGTATTTCATAAGCTGTCTTGTGAATGATTTATTAAACCATCTGATATCGCCCGATTCAAGCCCCGAAAGTTTTACATCTGCTAAAGACGGATATTTGTCCATCTCTTTTGCAATCACACGCATAACTTTTCCCGCTGAGGACGGGGAATAATGACAGCCTTCCTGACCGCCGTTCCATATCCATATCGGTTCATTAATCGGCGAAAGATACTTAACGGGAAGCCCCTCGGAAACAAAATGCTCGGTTACATCAAGACAGTATTTCGCAAAAGCTTTATAATTGCTTATATCAAGGTTTTCACGCATTATCTGTTTTTTGCCGAGATGTGACCAACCGTTTTTTGTAAGCCTTTCAATGGGGGAATTTACAAAAAGAATGATTTCATCGGCGCCGTCTTCAGCTGCTTTTTTCATCATATACACAGCGTTTGCATCACGGGTAAAATCATACTTTCCTTCCCCCGCATCAAAACTCTCTGTTCTTCTTAAAACGTTTCCGATATCGCCGTTGCCCGAATGAAGTGAGCCGGCGCCGATATTGTAACGGTAAGTTCTTAAACCTATGCCCTTTTCCTTGCTGTAAAGAAGCTGAGAAATTCTGTCACGCACTTCCATGGAGCTGTCTTTATCAATATGAGACCAGCCGCCCACTTCCTGAGCCCACCACGCACCGCTTGCGCCGAAGCCTTCAAATTTTCCTTTTTTATTACTGGAATCAAGTTTTATTTCCATTTTATTTTTCTCCGACAGATTTATTAATTATATGATACCTTAAAAATATTTTTATTTCAAGACAAAAATAAGTCTTATATGTAAAATAAAACTATTGTAAAATAAGACATATCTATGATATAATTATTATATATTTTTATTTTTACGGAAGTGAACCCCTTGACAGGAATAAAAAATGCAAAAAGAATAGTTTTCAAAGTGGGAACATCAACTCTCACCTATTCAAACGGAAAAACAAACATAAGAAGAATGGCAAAGCTTGTTTCAATTCTTTCCGATCTTCATAATGAGGGCAGAGAGATTGTTCTCGTAACTTCAGGTGCTATCGGCGTGGGTGTCGGCAAGCTCGGTCTTAAAGAAAGACCGAAAGACACTCCCGGCAGACAGGCGGCGGCTTGTATCGGTCAATGTGAACTGATGTTCATGTATGATAAATTCTTTTCGGAATATTCTCACACAATCGGTCAGCTTCTTATCACAAAGAGTGACGTTGAAAATGATGAAAGAAGAAACAACCTCATAAATGCATTCAACACAATGCTTGAATACGGCGCAATCCCCATTGTAAATGAGAATGACTCCGTTGCGGTTGAAGAAATTGTTTACGGCGATAATGACAGTCTTTCCGCAATTGTGGCAAAACTTATAAATGCAGATGCTCTTGTAATTCTTACAGATATTGACGGTCTTTTTGATGCAAACCCTCAGGAAGACATGAATGCAAGACTCATTCCCGTTATTGATGAAATAACCCCCGAAATAAAGGCTCTTGCAGGTGATGCAGGGAGTGAAAGAGGCACGGGCGGAATGATTACAAAGCTCAATGCCGCCGAAATTGCAACAGCCGTCGGAATTGATACCGTTATTATGAGCGGAACAGACCCCAGAGAAATTTATAAGCTCATTGACGGGCATCAGATCGGTACATACTTCCGCGGAAAAAGGTGATTTTTATGACAGATAATTTATACCTTCAGGATATAGGAAAAAAGGCAAAAACAGCCTCAAAACAGCTCTCCGTTGCATCTTCAGAAGTCAAGAACAAGGCTCTTGAAGCTATGGCTCAGGCTCTCACAGAAAATGCAGAAACAATTATTGCCGAAAATAAAAAAGACCTCACAGCAGGAAAAGAAAACGGACTTTCCGATGCTATGCTTGACAGACTTATGCTCGACAACGACAGAATTCTGAAAATTGCATCTGCAATCCGTGAAATAATTGCACTCGATGACCCCGTAGGCAAGACAATTTCGGGCACAAAACGTCCCAACGGTCTTATAATCTCAAAAGTCACCGTACCTCTCGGAGTAATTGCAGTAATTTTTGAAGCAAGACCCAATGTTACAGCCGATGCGGCGGCTCTCTGCCTTAAATCAGGCAACACAGTTATTCTCAGAGGCGGTAAAGAGGCAATAAATTCTAATATGGCAATGGCAGAAGTTATGCGTAAAGCAATTAAAAATGCAGGTCTTCCCGAAGACTGCATTCAGCTTATTGAAAAAACTGACAGAGAAACAGCCGCTGACCTCATGAAGCTCAATGAATATGTCGATGTACTTATCCCACGCGGCGGTAAAGGTCTTATTCAGTCGGTTGTAAACAATTCAACAGTTCCCGTTATCAGAACGGGCGAAGGCAACTGCCATGTTTATGTTGACAAGGATGCAGATATCGATATGGCGGCTGAAATAGTCTTCAACGCAAAAGCATCAAGAGTTTCAGTCTGCAATGCATGTGAAACACTTCTTGTTCATAAAGATGTTGCCGAATTTGCTCTCATTGCAATCAAGGAACAGCTCGACAAAAAGAATGTCACAATAATCGGTGACGAAAAAGTGGCTGCAATTCTGCCCGATGTTATCCCCGCAACAGAGGATGACTGGAGTACGGAATACCTTGACTATAAGCTCGCAGTAAAAGTTGTGGATGACATAGATGAGGCAATTTCACATATTGCAAAATACAGCACAGACCACAGCGAAAGCATTGTAACAAAAAATTACGAAGCCGCTGAAAAGTTTATAAATGAAGTCAATTCATCTGCTGTTTATATCAATGCAAGCACACGTTTTACGGACGGCGGTGAATTCGGTTTCGGTGCTGAAATCGGCATTTCAAATCAGAAACTTCATGTAAGAGGTCCCGTAGGTCTTCCTGAGCTCACTTCTTACAAATATATAATCAGAGGAAACGGTCAGGTGAGATAATGGACGAAGAAAAAAAGGAATTATCCGATATTGAGATAAAAGCCGAAAAATCAATTTTCTCATTCATCGGAGAAGAAGAAAAAAAAGAACCTGCTCCTCCTTCACCCGCACAGATAAAAGCAACTGAAAAAGAAAACAAAAAGAAAGAAAAGAAACAGCTCAAAGAAGAAAGAGCAAAGAAATATCCTGACAAATTACCTTTTTTCTTAGGGCTTATTGTTCTCATTTTTGCAGTTATCGGAATTGTGCTAACGGTCTGGAACAGCGTGCGTTACATCGGTGAAACAACCGATACGGGCACAAAATATGCTCAGTACAACAATTTCCTGACTCCGATTGCCGCTGTTGACCCCGATACATTTGATGATATAACCGCGGCATCAACAGAAGACCTTCTCAATGCGGCTATATGGTCAATTCTCAACATGGAAACAACACCTGACACATATTCCTATTCAGGAGGCTACATGCTTATTCCGTCAGCCGATGTCGGAAATGCATATGCTTCAATGTTCGGCCCCGAAACGCTGAATTCACTCACACACACAACAGTTCAGGGTTATAACTGCACCTTTGAATATGACAAAACAGCAGATGTTTACAAAATTCCCGTTACAACAATCATGCCCATATATACACCTCAGGTAACGGATGTAAAAAAATCAGGTACGGCACTTGTAATAACCCTCAACTATCTTCCCGCGGAAAGCTGGGCACAGGATGACGAAGGCAACATGACCACACCCGAGCCCGATAAAGTTATGAAAATAACTTTAAGAGAACTTCAGGGCAGTTATTACATCAGCGCCGTTCAGACAATTTCATCAACAGTCCCCGATGTGATTGTTGTTGAAGGGACAACAAAATCTGAACCTGTGTCTTTCATTCAGCCCGAAACTACAACAAAAAGAACTTCTGCCGAAAAAATAACTCTCAGCGGAAGATGAAGTAATGAGGTGTAAAAATGACAGAAGAAAAAGAAATAAATGAAAAAACAGAACAGCAGACTGCTCCCGCAAAAAAATCTTCCCGAAAAAAAGTATTGATAAAAGTGTTTATAAGCATTGTTGCCGTTGCACTTGTTTTTGTTATCACGACATCCATCGTAACAGCAGTCGGATTCAATTCAAACCTTAAAAAAATTGAGAATTTTGAAAAAGCAGACTGTGAAATTCTTTCACTTGAAAATTATGCAGACGGTTGCTGGAATATCCACACAGACAAAGAACTCAAAGTCATGCAGCTTACCGACGTGCATCTCGGCGGCGGCTGGATGTCAATTTCAAAAGACCTCAAGGCACTAAATGCCGTTGCGGCAATGATAAAAGCCGAAAATCCCGATTTTGTTATTGTTTCGGGAGACCTTGCATACCCAATCTATATGCAGGCAGGCACGACTAACAACAAATCAGGCAGTGTTCTTTTCGCAACACTTATGGAACAGCTCGGTGTTTACTGGACAATGACTTTCGGCAACCACGATGTTGAAGCAAACTCCCGTTACTCAAAAGACGACCTTATTGAAATCTATTCCGAATATCCGCATTGTCTTCTTCAGGCAGGTCCCTCTGATATTGACGGAAAAGGCAATCAGGTTATAAATATCGTCAACAGCGATAAAATTATCACCCGTTCGCTTATTCTTCTTGATTCACATGCTTATGCAGAAGGTCATATTCCCGTTATTCATTCAGAGTATGACAATATCCACGCAAATCAGATTGAATGGTATAAAGAAACTGTCAGAGAACTCAATGAAAAGAATGAGCAGACTATGTCTACCCTGAATGCCGCAATTGCAACAAAATATGCAAATGAAATGCCCGAAATAAAAACATCTCTGTTTTTCCATATTCCTCTTACTGAATATGCCGATGCATGGAAAGAATACGCAGACAATGGTTTCAAGAACACCGAAAACGTAAAATACTATTACGGTACACTCGATGAAGAAGTCTGCTGTGCATCAACCGATGACGAAATGTTTGAAACAGTTCTTGAAACAGGCAGCACAGACAGTATTTTCTGCGGTCACGACCATGTAAATACATTCTCTGTTGATTACAAAGGAGTAAGACTTACATACGGTATGAGCATCGACTATCTTGCATATATCGGAATCAGCAAAGACGGTACACAGAGAGGTTGCACGATAATCACATTCAATCCTGACGGAACATTCTCATGTAAGGCTGAAAATTACTATCAGGAAAAATATATTTCTTATTACGAAAAAGAAGAAGTGAAAATGTAACAAACTATGTCATATTTATATACTACTTTTAAATTGTTTACAATTAGTTAATAATTTCGTACAACAACTATCAAAGGAGTTATATATAATAACAGGCATAGCAAGTGAAAAATTCCTTTTCATTTTATTTTCTCTTCCCCGAAAAAGCTGTGGTTAACTCCGCAGCTTTTTCATTTTATATAAAAAGAAAAAAGAGGCTTGTCCATTCAATAACAAGCCTCATATTTATTCTTATTATATTTTTACGCTCCAGCCTTCGGGACCTTCTATCTTACCCCACTGAATGCCTGTAAGTGTATCGTAAAGCTTCTGAGAAACTTCACCGATTTCACCATTATTAATTGTCATAATCTTGTCTCCCCACTTGAGTTCGCCGATGGGAGAAATAACAGCCGCTGTACCGCTGCCGAATGCTTCAAGAAGTCTGCCTTCGTCGTAAGCCTCGGCAAGTTCATCAATTGAAAGTCTTCTTTCTGATACATTCATGCCCCATGACTTCATGATTTCGATACATGACATTCTTGTGATACCGCTGAGGATAGCACCCTGGAAGTCGGGAGTTACAACTTCACCGTCAAGAACGAAGAATACGTTCATTGCACCGACTTCTTCGATATACTTTCTCTCAACGCCGTCAAGCCAGAGAACCTGAGCATAGCCGACTTTATCTGCATCATCCTGAGCCTTGAGACCTGCTGCATAGTTGCCGCCTGTCTTAGCCGCACCCATACCGCCTTTGACAGCACGGACATAGTTATTCTCAACATAAATCTTAACGGGATTGAGTCCTTCGGGATAGTAAGCTCCTACAGGTGAAAGAATGATAACGAAAAGAAGATGCTTTGCGGCATGAACACCGAGGTGTGCATCAACTGCAAAAATGAAGGGTCTGATATAAAGTGATGTTCCTTCTGCTGAAGGAATCCAGTCTTCATCAACCTTTACAAGAGTCTTGATTGCTTCAACTGCAAATTCTTCATCAATCTGAGGAATGCAGAGACGTTCGTTTGAAATATTAAGTCTTGCCATGTTTCTGTCAGGTCTGAAAAGTCTGATGTCGCCGTTTTCGCAACGGTAAGCTTTAAGACCTTCAAAAACTTCCTGACCGTAATGAAGACACATTGCGGCGGGGTCAAGCTCAATAGGACCGTAAGGAACGATTCTTGCATCGTGCCAGCCCTGACCTTCATCATAGTTCATGATAAACATGTGGTCTGTATAATAATTACCGAAACCGAGCTTACTTTCATCAGCAGGTTTCACTTTGGGATTCTTGGTTTTTTCAATTCTGATTTCCATATTTTTATTCCTCTCAAAAAAAAATAAATACTGATACTAATTTTAGTATCAGTATTTAGAAAAGTCAAGTATATATTTAATTATTTTTTCTTCATAACAAAGAAAATTACAATAGCCACAATAACAGCAATAGTTGAAACAGATAAAACGACAAGAACCGCAACGGTTGATGTGTTCATTGCATCGTCAACAGCAACGGGAGCCGCTGTTGTTCCGGCTGTTGTAACACCTGCACCGACAATATCAGGTGCTGTTGTTGAACCGGGATCATATGTAGTGGGAGCTTTTGTTGAAAGCTGAGGAACACCTACTGCATTTGTGCTGTTCTGAGGAGTGGGATTAGCAATTATGATATTAGGTGAACCGCCCGCATTCGGCTTTGTTGTTGCCGTATTTGAGCCGTCAGATGTTCCGAGTCCGCCGTTGATAACATCGTTAATCATATCAGAACCGCTTGCAAAAGCTTCTTCAACAAGACCGAAAAGGTCATCAATAGCAAGATTGTTACCCAGGTCGCCTATTATTGAACCGAGAGCACCTTCACCGAGACTTCCTAAATCAATATCGCCCAGACCTGCACCTTCAAGTATACCCGAAATTGAATCCTGAGTTGCACTATCTGATGAATTATACTGATTTTTTATATCTTCGAGCCTCTGTTCAAGACTGTCCTGAATTGTTTCAGCATATGCATTCAATGTCAGTGAAAATATACATATCACTGAAAAAAGGATTGCCGCAATTTTCTTAACAGCAGCAAATTTCATTTCTCTTCACCCTTAAATATAGTTATATTGTTCGTATCATATATTTTACTACATAAAGAGCAAAAAGTCAAATAAATTCTTTACAATTAAAACGGAAAATATTTCAATTTCTAACTTTTGTAGGATTTCCCAAATTGTGCATATGTGTCAGCTCTTTTTGTGTCATAGAAAACTAAAGAAATCTGAAAAATTCTCTTTATTAATTGTTAAATTTTTCACTCAATTCTATTGACAAGAGAAAATATTTGTGATATAAATTAATTAAAGTACAAAAACAAAATAATTGTTGAATATCATCATTCCTAAATAAAATATACACAATTTCATTTTTTCAGATTTCTTCTAACGTTTTTCATAATATACTCCTTCAAAAAGGACAAAACCCGATTTTTTCGGGTTTTGTTCTTTTTTATTTGCTCTGAGTTATTTTTACATTCAAAGGGCATACTCTGTATTGACGGAGGTGCTTTTTATGTGCGGAATAATCGCATATTCGGGAAATGAAAATGCGGGAAATATCATTTTAAACGGTCTTCAGGCTCTTGAATACAGAGGATATGACTCAGCAGGAATGACTGTTTTTGCAGAAAACAACCCTGTAACAATAAAAACAAACGGACGTGTTTTTCAGCTTAAACACAAAGCAGAAAACATAAAAAAGGACACTTTCTGCGGAATCGGACACACAAGATGGGCAACACACGGCAAACCAAGTGAAATAAATGCTCATCCTCAGACAACAGACCTGGTTTCAGTTGTTCATAACGGCATAATTGAAAATTACGGTGAACTCAAAGAAGAACTTATAAAAAAGGGATATATTTTTACATCAGAAACCGACACGGAAGTTGCGGCAATGCTGATTCATGATGAATATAACAAACTCAATGACCCTATAAAAGCAATTATAAGTTCCGCTGAAAAATTAAAGGGATCATATGCTTTGTGTATTATTTTCAAAGCTATTCCCGATTGCGTTTTTGCAATAAAGCAAGACAGTCCTCTTATTCTCGGAAAAAACGATAACGGTCACTTTATTGCTTCGGATTTTTCTGCATTTTCTGATTATACCGATACTTTTTACAGAATGAATGACGGGGAAATTTCAGAAATTACAAAATCGGGCATTGAACTTTATTATCATGACGGCAAAAAAAAGAATATTTCATGGAAAAAATCATCCGTAAATAATAAAACTGAAAATGAAAAGAAAAATTTCAGACATTTTATGATTAAAGAGATTAATGAAGAACCGCAGGCTCTCAGAAACACATTTAACTCTCTGACAAAAGACTGTCTTCCCTGTTTTTCTCCTAAAATACCCGATGAATTTTTCCCATCGGTCAACAGAATTCACATAACAGCCTGCGGAACGGCTTATCATGCAGGACTTATAGGAAAATATTACATTGAAAAAATTGCAGGAGTCCCCGTAAACGTTGATACTGCGGGTGAATTCCGTTATGCTGACCCTATAATTGAAGAAAACGATGCTGTTATAATCATTTCACAATCAGGCGAAACTGCTGATTCACTTGCGGCATTAAGACTTATGAAAAAAAGGAATATTCCCGTTATTTCATTTGTAAACAGTGCGGGTTCAACCATTGAAGCCGAGTCTGATTATGTGATAAGAACTCCGGCAGGGCGTGAAGTTTCCGTTGCATCAACAAAAGCATTTTCCGTTCAGATAATGGCTTTATTGATTTTTGCATGTAAACTTGCAATCACAAACAACAAACTTACGGAAAATGAATGCAGAATGCTGTTAAGCCACGCAGAACACCTTTTTGTTCATGATGTTGAAAAAATAATCACAGACAATGAAAACACTCTCAAGGCATCACACGTGCTTTCTCAGGCAAAAAGTGTGTTTTTTATAGGCAGAGGATATGACAGCAAGATGGCTCTTGAAGCATCGCTGAAACTCAAAGAAATCACATATATAAATTCTCAGGCTTATCCGGCCGCAGAACTGAAACACGGAACAATTTCTTTGATTGAACACAATACTCCTGTTGTTGTGATAGCAACAAATAAAATGTTTTATGAAAAATTAAGAAGTAACATTGAAGAAGTAAAATCAAGAGGTGCATTCATTATTTCAGTCTGCCCGTCTGATGCCGATATTATAAAAGAAGTGTCAGATATATCAATTAACATCCCTGTTTCTCATACAATGATGTATCCGTTTACAACTGCCACCGCTGTCCAGTTACTCGCATATTATACAGCTGACATTATGGGAAGAGATATTGATAAGCCGAGAAATCTTGCAAAATCAGTTACGGTAGAATAACTCTTGCAAAAATGCCAATGATATGGTAAAATATCATTCGGGTGAATAATATGCAGATTCAGGAATCAGGCGAAATGTATCTTGAAACGATACTGATTTTATCAAAAAAACTCAGTTTTGTCCGTTCGGTTGACATATGCGAGCATATGGGGTATTCAAAACCGAGCGTCAGCCGTGCTGTAGGGTTATTAAAAAACGGCGGTTTTATCTCAGTTGACAATAACGGGCATATCACACTTACCGATATAGGAAAATCACATGCGGAAAAAATACTTGAAAGACACAGAATTGTAACCGAAATCCTTATTTCAATCGGTGTAAGTGAAGAAACTGCAGCTGAAGATGCATGTAAAATTGAGCATGTTATAAGTGATGAAACTTTTGAAGCAATAAAACGAACAATCAGTAAATAAAATTTATGGAGCAGAAACATTAACATTCTGCTCCGTTTTTTTCGCTTATTTACTGAGTTTAAACATCATCCTGAGTATTCCTTTAAGGAATGCGGGACTTTCAAATACAAGAATTTTCATATAAAAGCTCCTCCCCTCATTTATTCATAAGTGATATACCTGCGGCTATAAGAGTCAACGCAAGAATCACTATCATCCATTCAGAGGGGAAAATGCATACAACAATTATTCCGACACCGAGAAACACAAAAGCGCAACCTGTGGCTATCATTCCTTTATTGTTTCTTCGTTTCATAATAAAACCTCCCCGTAATGAATGTTCATCACATTATACGGGGAGGAGTGTTTTTTTGTGCATGTACAAACAATAATTTATCGAGGTCTTAAGATAAACATTTCGTAATAAAACAATCTTTGTAGGGACCGATGCCCACATCGGTCCGATTGCGTAATGTAATGGAGCAATAACGATTTAAAATCGTTCTATTACAACAATCTTAATGAATCAAATTGTTTATTATGCGGAAATCAGAGATTTCCGATTTGTCTGCGACAAATGCGGACCGATGTGGGCATCGGTCCCTACACATTATTAAAACATCCCGACAAATTCTGATTTGCGGAAAAAATCATTTATCCTGCCATTCTTTATAATCTTTCACTTCATCATACATCATTTTGTAGCTGTCGTGGCGGGATTTGGGGATAATTCCGTCGGCTACAGCCTGACATATGGTGCATCCTTTTTCGCCCAGATGGGCGCAGGAAACAAACTTACATGTTCCGATATAATCTTCATATTCGGGAAAACAGAACTGAAGATTTTCTTTTCTGATTATATCAACATTTTCAAAATCAAGAGAGGAAAAACCGGGTGTATCGGCAATAAAACCGCCGCAGATTTCATATAACTCAACAGTTCTTGTTGTGTGTCTGCCTCTGCCGAGTTTATTGCTTATGTGAGATGTTGCAAGTGAGAGTTCAGGTTCAATGCAATTGAGAACAGATGATTTTCCGACCCCTGTATTGCCTGTGAGAACACAAACGCTGTCTCTGAACACTTCGCGGAAATTCTCTGTTCCCTCGCCTGTTTTTGCGGAAACAGCAAAGGACTGAATTCCTGATTTTCTGTAAATTTCAACAAGCTCCTGAGTTTCACCGAGGTCTGATTTTGAAAAAACAACAACGGGAGTGATATTTTTATCAACTGCAATTGCCGTCATTTTATCAATAATCGGAAGATTGGGAACGGGTTCTTTCACGGCTGAAATGACAATCAGTTTATCAATATTTGCAACGGGAGGTCTCTGCAAAAAGTTCTTTCTTTCGGCAATACTGATGACCGTACCCGTCTGACCGTCTGTTTCAACCGTTACTTTATCACCTACAAGAGGTGTGAGTTTCTGTTTTCTGAACACACCTCTTGCCTTACATTCAATGATGTTTCCGTCATTACTGCGGACATAGTAAAATCCCGCAGTAGATTTCATTATTACACAGTTTTCTATCAGCATATTATGACTCTTCCGGACCGGTACTTACATAAACCCTGATTAAAGCATTGGCTGCTTCCTCGCGGGGATATGTTGATTTATCTGCTGAAACGGATATAACCTGACCTTCGGGTACTGTATCTGACGGCATGTCGATAATATCAATGTTATCAAATCCGGCTGTAATCAGAGCATCGTAATAATCAAGATACTTTTTGCCGGTGAAAGACGGAATCGTGCATGTTGAAGATGTTGTTGTTTCGGCAGGTTTTGTTGTCTGCGGAGCCGTTGTGGGCATACCTTCATGCTTATACTGTGTCACGGTCTTATCGGAAACAGCAGGTGTTGACAATGTAAAGTCTACTTTACCTGAACAGATTTCCTGATCACCGATATAAATTGCAAATGTTGTGTTATCGGAACCGCCGATTTCAACAGTATGAGTTGAACCGTCAAGTTTTACGCTGTTATATGTCTTGTAAAGTGTATCGCCGACATAAACATAAACTGATTCGTAAATTTCATCATAATCCTGAAGCGGAGGAAGTGTGATTGTAACTGACGTTGTTTTTCTTGAGGTTGTGCCTATAATAAGTGTAATCTGAGTGTTGTTTGCAACAACGGTTGTATCAGCCGCAATTGACTGCTCGAGAACAAGTCCCTGTTTACTTGCGGGAGCTTCTTCATATTCAACGGCAACTTTAAGACCGAGAGAATTGAGTTCCTGCCTTGCCTTTGCAAGCGTAAGACCGACAACGCTGGGAACAGCTATTTTTCCTGCGTCGTCAATTGCATAATAAATTGTAACGGTTGAACCGTAAGCAACGCTTGTGCCTGACGGGGGATCCATTCTGATAACCGTACTTTCGAGAACAGAATTATCAACAACACCCTCTGTTTTTATTTTGAAGCCCATTTTCTGCAAAATACTTCTTGCTTCCTGCAATTTTGCACTCTTATCAAGAGTGGGAACCGTCATTGATTCACTTGTATATGCAATATTGAGCTTTATAATAAATGATGTTGTGTTTGTAATCTGAACTTTCTTACCTGCTTCTTCGCTCTGATAGAAGATATAACCTTCTTCATACTCTGTTGTATAAACAAGATTTTCTTCAATAAAGCCCTGATCAAAGAAATATTTGTATTCATCATCCTCACGGATTTCATCAATAAGTTTTCCTTCAAACTCGGGAACGATAACTTCATCGGTATTAGTGAAGAAGAACCATGCAATACCGATAATTATAACAACAAGAGCAAAAATGATACCTACGAGAATAGGCAGAGTGTAACTCTTTCTTGCAAGCTCTTCATTCTCGTAATCATACTCATCGGGTTCCTGAGTTATAACGGTAGTTTTTGTATATGTGGGTTCTTTCTTTGCAATTGGAGCACCTGAAGCAAATGAAGAACCTGTTCTTCTCTGCTGATGATTGCTGTAAACTGTTGCAGAGAAATCATATTCAAACTTTTTGTTGGGATTTCTTCTGAGTTCATCAATATCAAGAAGCATTTCAGCAGCAATCTGATATCTGTCTGATGTTCTCTTCTGCATTGCTCTCATTGTAATCTGTTCAATTCCCAGCGGAATTGAAGGATTGATTTTACGGGGAGCTACAGCCTGTTTCTGAAGCTGCATGATTGCAACGGATACTGCACTATCTGACCTGAAAGGAAGTTGTCCGGTTATCATTTCATAAAGAACGACACCTACGGAATAGATATCCGTTCTGTTATCAACAAGCTCGCCCTTTGCCTGCTCGGGGCTGATATAATGAACCGAACCTATTGCACCTTCGGACATTGTCTTTGTATCGCTCATGTTATTGAATCTTGCAATACCGAAGTCTGCGACCTTGATTGTTTTATTATCATTGAGAAGCATGATGTTCTGAGGCTTTATGTCACGGTGAATAACACCTTTTTCATGAGCATGCTGAAGCGCTCTGAGTATCTGGGAAGTAAACAGCACAGCTTCTCTCCAGTCAAGAACACCTTTCTGCTGAATGTACTGCTTGAGAGTGATGCCTTCAATATGTTCCATTACAATATACTGAATATTTTCACCGAAACTTACATCATAAACCTTTACAATGTTCGGATGAGAAAGCACCGCAATAGCCTTTGACTCATTCTTGAATCTTCTTCTGAATTCGTCATTGGCTTTATGTTCATCTTTAAGAATTTTAACCGCAACTGTTTTGTTATCAATATTATCAATGGCTTTATAAACAACTGCCATTCCGCCGACACCGATTACTTCTTTGAGTAAATAACGGTTGCCGAGAACTCTACCGATGTAATTATCCATATCGTCACCTTAATTTCTCATAATTACTGCTGTTATATTATCTCTTCCGCCGTTTTCGTTTGCAATTGAAATAAGACGGTCAGCAAAATTGTGAATATCATCACCTGAAATATTTGCAAGAATTGTACTTTCGGAAACATGATTTGTAAGCCCGTCTGAGCAAAGAACAAGCGTATCACCGTCAGCCAGCTCAAGGTCATTAAAATCAACCTCAACATCATCATAAGTGCCTCCGAGGGCTCTTGTTATGATATTTTTTCTCGGATGATTTTCTGCATCTTCAGGAGCAATAAGACCTGCATCAATCATTTCCTGAACAAGTGAATGGTCCTTTGTAACCTGAGTTATTGTGTTATCCGTAACATGATAACATCTGCTGTCCCCCACATGAGCTATAACACATTTGTTACCAAGACACACACAAACAACTGCAGTTGTGCCCATTCCCGCAAGTTCCTGATTATCCTGAGCTTTGTCATAAATATCTGCATTTGCGCTAACTATTGCCGATTCAAGAACATTTCTTATTGAAGCAATACTCATCCCCTGACGGAAGTTACTTTTTATGCATGTTGAAATTTTTTCAACAGCAATTTCACTTGCAACATTCCCTCCGGCATGACCGCCCATACCGTCGCATACAACAGCCCAGGCACCGCCGGGGAGCTCACCGATAGCATATGAGTCCTGATTGTTTGAACGGACCATACCCACATCGGTTCCTGCTGATATTTTCATATAATATACACCTCCGAAAAACCGGATTACTGTTTTTTATTGCTTCTGCGGAGCTGACCGCATGATGCATTTATATCTGAACCGAGTTTACGTCTTACGGTTACGGCAAAACCGCTTTTTTCAAGAATGTGTGAAAAAGATTCAATTCTTTCTCTGCTGCTTCTTTTACATCCCGTTTCTTTTACTTCGTTAACGGGAATAAGATTGACATGACACAGTATACCTTTTAATTTTTTTGCAAGAAGCCTTGCACAGTCATCGGAATCATTTACTCCGCTGACCATTGCATACTCAAAGGAAATACGACGTCTTGTTTTATCGGTATATTTTCTGCATGCTGTCAGAAGTTCGTCAACATTCCATTTTCTGTTCACAGGCATCATCGAACTTCTGATTTCATCGCTCGGGGCGTGAAGTGAAACAGACAATGTAAGCTGAAGATCTTTTTCCATAAGGTCATAAATTCCCGGAACAACACCGCATGTTGAAAGAGAAATATGTCTCATTGACATATTCTGCCCTTGCTCATCCGTAATGAGGCTCAGGAATCTGAGAACATTATCATAGTTATCAAGCGGTTCACCCATACCCATAAGAACAACATGTGAAATTTTTATATTGTTGTCACGCTGGGCTTCATAAACCTGAGCAAGTATTTCTGATGCTTTCAGGTTTCTGACAACACCGTCAAGAGTTGATGCACAGAATTTGCAGCCCATACGGCACCCTACCTGAGTTGAAACACAGATTGTGTAACCGTATTTGTATTTCATGAGTACAGACTCGATAAATTCGCCGTCATGCAATCTGAAAAGATACTTCTGAGTATAATCATACTCCGAAATTAATTTTTTTTCAATAGAAACTGAAAATATGACAAAATTGTCATCTAATTTCTGTCTTAAAGCCTTTGAAATGTTTGTCATTTCATCAAAAGATGTCACGCATGACGAATGGAGCCATGAATAAATCTGTTTTGCCCTGAAAGAAGGCTCTCCGAGCTCTTTTACAGCGGCAGAAAGTTCATCGAAAGACAATGAAAGTATATCTCTTTTTTCCATTTTTTACTCAATCCTTTCAAATGCCGCAAAAAAGAAACCGTCACAGTTATAATCGGAAGGAAGGACATTCACGCCCTCGCCGTCACGGTAACCTCTGATTTTATCATCAATATGAACAGCTCTGAAATCTTTATGCCGTTCAAGGAATTTTTTACATATCAATGCATTTTCTTCGGGCAGAAGCGTACATGTGGAATAAACAAGCTTTCCGCCTTTTTTAAGGAATCTGCATGAGTTTTCAAGTATATCGTACTGGAGTGCGGGAAGTGATGAAATCTCATTTTCATCTTTATATCTGATTTCGGGCTTTTTACCCGTAACACCGAATCCCGAACAAGGCACATCGCACAGAATTTTATCTGCAAGAGGCAATTCTGCACTCTTATCTGCCGCATCTCTGAGATGTGTTTCAACTATAGTTATTCCGAGTCTTTCCGCTGTATCGTTAATGAGCTTCAGTTTATGCTCATGGATATCGCATGATATAATTCGGCCCTCGTTTTCCATCATCTGAGCCATGGTCATTGTTTTTCCGCCGGGAGCAGAACAGACATCAATGACAGTTTCACCTTTCTGAGGAGACAAAACATAACAACAAAGCTGTGAAGACAAATCCTGAACATGAAAAAGACCTTTTCTGAAATCTTCACTTTCGGTTATATTACCGGGTTTTCTTAATATATAACAGTTTTCAGGAAAATCAACATTCTGAGTTTCAACAGAAAGTTCTTCATTTTTAAGCGTATTTTTTCTTATGTAAATATTGGCTGTTTCAAGTGAAGCCGACATAATCTTTTCAGCAGTTTCCATTCCGAAATAATCAACGAACTTTTTACAGATGTATTCGGGAAAAGAATATTTTATACCGAGATATTTTATTTTCTCTTTTTCATCGGGCAGAACAATTCCGTTTTCGGAAACTTTTCTCAGCACGGCATTGACAAGTCCCGATGCAAATGAACACCCCTGTTTTTTAGCAATTTTAACGCTCTCGTTTATTGCGGCAGATGCGGGGATTTTATCCATAAAAAGAAGCTGACATGCACCGAGCCTGAGTATTGTAAGAACCTGAGGCTTGAGCTTTTTAAGAGGCTGTTTAAGGTAAAGAGACAGGTTAAAATCTATGGTAATTCTGCGCTCAAGAACGGTTTTTACCATTCTGTGATACAGCACTCTGTCGTTTGCGGACATGTCAACTGCTCCCGGTGTATCCGAGAGCAGAAGATTTGAATATGAATTATCTCTTTCAATTTTACACAGCGTACGGAATGCCGCTGTTCTTGCATCTGTCATAATTATCCGCCCTGATTTTTTAATTTCGTCTTCTGCCTCTGCCCAGGAAAAGAATTGCAAAACGAAGAAGGTTTGCAAGAGTGACAGCCAGAGCCGCAACATACGTCATAGCGGCGGCAGAAAGCACCTTTTTTGTGCCGTTTATTTCTTCTTCGGAACGCAGAAGACCTGCTTCATCAATAACTTTTACTGCCCTTGAACTTGCATTGAATTCAACGGGAAGTGTAACAAGCTGAAAAACAGCGATAAGTGAATAAAGTCCGAGACCTATAAGAACAAGCGGTTCAAAACCTAAGAAATAACCTGCAAATGCGAGAGGAATACCGAGATAAGAACCGATGTTGCATACGGGAATAATAGCATTTCTCACCTTTATGGGAACATATCCCTGAGCATGCTGAGCCGCATGACCGGCTTCGTGACACGCAATACCGACGGAAGCCACGCTGTTGCCGTAATAAACTTCCTTTGAAAGTCTTATAACCTTTTGTCTCGGGTCAAAATGGTCAGACAGCTTACCCGTTGTTTCAACGATATGAACATCTGAAATACCGTAGTGTCTGAGCACTGCCGCAGCAGCCTGAGCACCGGTATAACCGCTTGTATTTCTGACTTTTGACATTTTTGCATAAGTTGATTTCACCTTTGCCTGAGCAATAAGCGAAAGGATAAAAGCGGGAACAACAAGAAGCAGATATAACATATTACTGCTTATATAATAATCAAGAAAATACATCAGGAGCCCTCCTGTTCTGAATATTTTCAACCCATTTTTGTTTCACTTGTAACGGGATGTCCTGCAAGGAACTGCTTTGCATCGAGTCTCTTTCCGCCTTCAAGCTGTAAAGATAAAACTTCAATGAATTTACCGTCACCGCATGAAACAAAAATCGAGTTTTTGTCTTCTTTAAGTTTACCCGCTTCAAGCGATGTTTTTTCATCGGTAAGACGGGTGGTAAAAATTTTAATTTTTTTGTCGCCGTAGAATGAATATGCAACGGGCCACGGTGCCATTCCCCTTACAAGATTATGAATTTCTTCCGATGACTTATTCCAATCAATTACAGCTTCTTCCTTTGAAAGCATATGAGCATAAGTTGCCTTACTTTCATCCTGTTTTTCGGGAATAATTTCACCTTTTGTGAATTTTTCAATTGTTTCAATAAGAAGGTCTGGAGCAGATTCGGCAAGAGCATCAAAAACTTCACCCGAAGTTGCATTTATATCAATTGCGTATTCGCTCTTAAGGAGCATATCTCCCGTATCAAGACCTTCACCCATGAGCATTGTTGTGATGCCCGTAACCTTGTCACCTGCCAGAACACTTCTCTGAATGGGAGCCGCACCTCTGTATGCGGGGAGAAGTGAGCCGTGAACATTGATACATGCATATTTAGGAAGCTCAAGAATATTTTTCGGCAGAATCTTGCCGTAAGCCGCAACAATAAAATAATCGGCACCGAAACTTTTAAGATATTCATAAGCCTCTTCACTTCTGAGTGTCTGAGGCTGATAAACTTCAATTCCGTGTGCGAGTGCACAGACTTTTACTTCCGAGGGTGTCATTTCCTGCTTTCTGCCTCTGGGTTTGTCGGGCTGAGTAACAACGCAAGCTACATCATAACCGTCTTTTACAAGTCTTTCAAGACAGGGCACGGCAAAATCGGGAGTCCCCATATAAACTATCTTCATTTTAATCATCCCTTGAAATTCTTATTCTCTCACCGGGAGCAAGTCTTTCGGTGAAAACGTGACCGTCCAAATGGTCAAATTCGTGGCAAACACATCTTGCGAAAAGTCCTTCGCCCTCTGCTTCAAACCATTCACCATTTCTGTCCTGTGCTTTGAATTTAACATACATCGGACGTGATGTGACACCTGATTTGTCGGGAAGAGAGAGACAGCCCTCAATTTCTCTCTGCTCACCTTTTCTGTCAATGATTTCACCGTTAATGGCTTCTATAAAGCCGTGTTCATCACCGACATCAATGAGAACAACTCTCTTGAGAATACCTATCTGCACGGCGGCAAGACCTACACCGTCAGCTTTGATAAGCGTATCCTTCATATCGTCAAGAAGCATATGAAGTCTTGAATCAAAAACTTCCACCTTTTTGCTTACTTTCTTTAAAACGGGATCTTCTTCTGTTCTGATTTTTCTTAATGCCATTTCTTTTTACCATCCTCAATATAAGCTATCCGGATTCATATCCGCATAAACCGTAATATTATTGTATACCTTATAAGTTGAAAATTCCTTTAAGCACTCGGCAATGAATGCTCTGAAATGAGAAGAATTTTTACATTTTATTATCAGTCTCTGCCTGTATTTGTTGCTGATTTTCCCGACTTTGGGAGCAACGGGACCAAGCACGACCACTTTTTCGTCTTTATATTTTTCAAGAAGCCTTTCTTTGAAAAGCGAAAAGAAATTTTTTGCCGCAAACATTACGTTTGACTCGCCGTTACCGACAAATGTAATTGAACATAAATCGCAGTAAGGCGGATAAGCAAGACCCTTTCTGATTCCTATTTCAGTTTCGTAAAATTCTTTATAATCCTGCTGTGCGGAAAGCTCGATAACGGCATTTTCGGGAGCGAGAGTCTGAATAACAGCCCTTCCCTCTTTTTCACCTCTGCCCGAGCGTCCCACAACCTGAGTGAGCAGGTCAAAAGTTCTTTCCGTACTTCTGAAATCGTCATTATATAACTGCTGATCAACAGAAATTACACCGACGAGCGTTACATCGGGGAAATCAAGCCCTTTTGCAACCATCTGAGTGCCGACCATTATATCGTATTCACCCTCGGCAAAAAGACGGAAGCTTTTTTCGTGGGAATTTTTGGCGGTTGTTGTGTCCGCATCCATTCTGAGCACTCTTGCATCGGGAAAAAGAATTCCCAGCTCCTGCTCAACTTTCTGAGTGCCGAAACCTGAGAAACGTATTGTTTCCGCCGAGCAATCGGGACATGAAGTTCTTACAGGTTCGGAATATCCGCAATAATGACACATCATTCTGTTGTTTGCCGTATGATATGTGAGTGAAATACTGCAGTTGGGACACATCATTACACTTTTACACTTTGTGCAGGCAATAAATGTATTAAAGCCCCTTCTGTTTATAAGAAGAATTGTCTGCTGACCTTTTTCGAGATTACTTCTGATTTCTTCTGCAAGCGGAACGCTTATAGTCTGAAATCCGTTCATATTCTCCTTCTGAGAAACGTCAACAACGACAACCTCGGGTAATCCCGATTTTGAGTATCTTTCTGAAAGCTCAATGAGTTCATATCTTCCCGCTTTTGCAAATGCGAAAGACTCAATTGACGGCGTTGCCGAAGCGAGAACGAGCAATGCATTGTTATAAGCACATCTGAACTTTGCGACATCCTTTGCATTGTATCTCGGAGTCATTTCAGATTTATAAGTATTTTCCTGCTCTTCGTCTATTATTATAAGTGATAAGTTTTTTACAGGAGCAAATGAAGCACTTCTTGTGCCGACTGCTATAGTCGCTTCTCCGTTTTTAATGCGTTTCCATTCGTCCATTCTCTCTCCGAGAGAAAGACCGCTGTGAAGCACGGCAACCTTTTTACCGTAACGCGAATAAAACATATTAAGAAGCTGCGGAGTCAGCGATATTTCGGGCACAAGCACGATAACACCTTTATCCGTGTCGGCGATATCGTCTATAAGCTTCATATAGACTTTTGTTTTACCGCTTCCCGTAACACCAAAAAGCAATGCTGCATTTGCCTTGTCTTCATCCCTGAGTTTACACAGACGTTCATATGCGTTCTGTTGCATATCGGTAAGCGCAATATGTTCCCTTTTTCCGCATAAATCCGAAAATGCTTTGGGAGTTCTGTATGTTTCAACATCATCATAAACGAGAACACCTTTAGAGTGAAGACCGTCTATGACAGATTGTGTAACTCCCGTATAATATGCGATTTCTTTCGATGTGCCAGAGCCGATATCACGCACAAGGTCAACAACCGTCTGTTGTTTTTTTGTAAGTTTGAAAGGAAGAACATCAGTAAATGCATATTCCTCTGCAAGAGAAACCATTTTAACGGTTGCATCGTTATAACGTCTCTTCGTATCGGTGTTTTTCATAAGGAAACCTTTTTTATAAAGCTTTTCAAGGTATCCTGCTTCATCAGAAAGACCTAAATCCTTACAGATTTTTTCTTCCGATACGAACGCATCTTTTTTTGCAAGATAGGTTATTATTTCATTTTCTGTTTCATTTGTACTGCATTCGGGAATATCTGTCTTTTTCAATCTGTAAGTTTCAATGACATTCAGGCAGATTCCCGAAGGAAGCAATGCTTTTGCCGCTTCAAAAAGTGTGCAGAAAGTTCTGTCCGCAATAAACTGAGCGAGTTTTATCATTTCATCGCTGAGAAGCGGTTCTCTGTCAAGAATTCTGTAAACAGGTTTGAGTTTTACTTTATCGGGTACTGTGTCTGACAATGCGAACACAAAACCCTGCCTTTTTTTTGAACCTTTGCCGAAATCAACTAAAACCCTACACCCGACACTGATTGCTTCAATCATCGTGTCAGGTATAAGGTAATCGAATAACTTATCAAAGCTGTAAGCCGTATTTTCAACGGCAATCCGGGCAATTACAGGCAAAGGCAAAAAACTTCACCTCAGAACTTATCAGTTTTTCTCACAAACGCCCCATGCATCGTCCTGAAGCTCTTTGACTGCGATACTTACGGGCTTTTCAACAATGATGTAATGATCTTTTTCAGCATCATCAACAATCATTCTTGCTCTCTTTGCTGTTGCGGCTACGAGCTCATAACGGCTCATCGAACCTTTGAGAAGTTTCTGTAAATCTACATTAAGCATAACTTTAACTCCTTATTTTCTCTGATTTTTTATTATTTCATACGCATCTTCGACTGCTTTATCAAGCTCGTCATTGACAACGATATAATCATAATCTTTACTTTTGCTGATTTCCGTTTTTGCAATATCCATTCTTCTGAGAATTGCTTCTTCAGAATCGGTCTGTCTGTCTCTGAGTCTTTTTTCAAGGACTGATTCCGAAGGAGGCATGATGAATATTGACAAAGAATCGGGATACATTTTTTTAATGTTTGCGGCACCGTTTACTTCAATAACAAGAATGACCGTTTTTCCGTTTTCTATTCTTGCCTGAACATCACTTTTAAGTGTGCCGTAATAATTTGAACCGTACTTTGCATATTCAATAAATTCATCATTATTTATTTTTTCAAGGAACTGTTCAACGGTCAGAAAGTAATAGTTTTCACCATCAATTTCTTCGCCTCTCGGTGCTCTTGAAGTAGCTGAAACAGAAAGGGAAAAACATTCATCCTTTTCAAGAAGGTTACTGACAATAGTGTCTTTTCCGGCTCCCGAAGGACCTGAAACGACAACGAGTTTTGAAGATAAATCACACATCTGCAGAATCCTCCACTGAACTGTCAGATTCATTGAATCTTTCACCGAGTTTCTCAGCCTGAAGATAGGAAAGAATAATATGGTCGCTGTCTGCTACCACAACGGCTCTTGTTTTTCTGCCGTGAGTTGCATCAATGAGCATACCCTTTTCCTTGGATTCTGTTATCATTCTTTTTACGGGTGCCGATTCGGGACTGACAATTGCAATTATTCTTGCGGCATTGACCATATTACCGAATCCGATATTTATAAGTTTCATAACAGATTACCCCTGATTATTCGATATTCTGTATCTGTTCTCTTATTTTTTCAACTTCTGATTTGATATCAATTACAATTCTTGCAATTTCGATATCGTTTGCCTTTGAACCGATTGTGTTGGCTTCACGGTTGATTTCCTGAACAAGGAAATCAATTTTTCTGCCGACGGGTTCCTGGAGTTCCATAAATGAACGGAGCTGTTCGATATGGCTTCTGAGCCTTACTGTTTCTTCGGCAACTGCTACCTTATCGGCAAATATTGCGGCTTCTGTAAGCAGTCTCTGTTCGTCAACATTTGTGTCACCGAGAAGGTCTTTCATTCTACCGAGAAGTTTTTCGTTATATTCTTTTACAGTTTCTGGTGAACGGGCTTCAACTTTTTCAACAAGAGAAATGATTAAATCTGCTCTTGAAAGAATATCATCCCTGAGTTTTGCACCCTCTGCTTCACGCATGACAACAAAGTTTTCTGTTGCCTTGAGAAGCACCTGCTGCACGGCATTCCAGATTTTTTCTTCATCTGCGGGAGCTTTTCTTATTGCAAAAATATCATTATGTGCCGCAAGACGTGAAACGGTAAAATCATTTTCGAGACCGTATTTTTCACAAAGAGTATTTACTGCATTTATGTAACCTGCGGCAAGAGATTCATTAAGCTGAACAATAACATCATCTGTTTCAAGAGCATCAATCTGAACGTTGCATTCAACCTTACCTCTTGAAATGAGCTGACGCACATATGTCTTGAGTTTATCTTCAAGGAATGAATAATTCTTATATACTCTTGATGAAAATTCAAGATAACGGCTGTTTACACTTTTAAGCTCAACTGTGATGTTCATACCGTCAATAAGCTCACATGCTCTGCCGTATCCTGTCATACTTCTGACCATACTACCACTCCTTATCCATTATTTAAAATATTATAATATATATATTTATAAAAGTCAAGAATAAAGCAAAAAGTCCGCTGTTACAAACAGCAGACTTACGGATATAAATGCAAACGCTCTGTTAAATTCATATCCGACACTTACAGTATCGGTTTAAATCGCTTTTTTTATAACAGGAAATTATTTCCTTTTGGCTTTTCCCTGAGAATTTGCACTTTTTGATTTCTGAGCGGCTCTTTTTAGCGCAGCAACTTCTTCTTTCTTAAGTTCACGGAATTTTCCCGGACCGAGAGAGCCGAGCTTGAGTGAACCCATTGAAATTCTTTTAAGTCTTATTGTTTCAAGACCGACGGCTTCACACATTTTTCTTATCTGTCTGTTTCTGCCTTCATGAATTGTAATCTGAAGAACACTTCTGTCACTGTCTTCACTCATAACCTGAACTGATGCAGGCATAGTTTTTCTGCCGTCAATAACAACACCTGATGAGAGTTCAACAAGCTGTGCTTCATCAGCCGCAGGTTTTACCGTTACACGGTATGTTTTTGAAATATGCATTGACGGATGTGTCATCATATTTGCAAATTCGCCGTCATTTGTAAAAAGAAGAAGACCTTCTGAATCCTTATCAAGTCTGCCTACGGGGAAGATTCGCTCTTCAATTTCGGAAACGAGCTCGGCTACGCATTTTCTGCCCATTTCGTCACTCATTGTGGTGACGTATCCTCTTGGTTTATTGAGCATGATATAGATATTTCCCGATGAAACGGGCTCTACTCTTTCACCCGATACGGTAACAAGGTCGTGCCTTGGGTCAACTTTATCACCGAGCTGTGCGGGATGACCGTTTACCCTTACTTTTCCTCTTTCAATGAGTTCTTCCGATTTTCTTCTTGAAGCTACTCCGTTTTCCGCAAGAAACTTCTGTAATCTGATTTTGTTATCAGCCATATTTTCACCATCTGTCAATAAGACTTTTCAGTCTGTCTGAAAATTTTTCTTTAGTCTTTTTTTCTATCGTTCTGTCGGCTCTGAGAAATGTTCTGCCGATGATTTTTTCACCCTGAACATATTCCGCATAGCCTATTATCTCCCCTTTTTCAACGGGAGCATATAAAAATTTATCGAGATAAACTTTTCGTTCAATAATCTTTGATTCGTCTGTCACATAAAGAGTAAGATTGTCACCCGTAACGGCTACAGAAGATTCTTCACCGCCCGTCACCATAACGGAATACTGAGAAAATGACGTATCGGCTTTCAGGCTTTTTATCCTCTCAAAACCGTAATCAAGCATTTTTTCATGGTCATTCCAGTCGTTCGGTGCATTGAGTGTAACAGCTACGAGCATAACACCGTCTCTCTCGGCCGCGCTCACAAGACATCTTCCGCTTTTCTTTGTAAAACCCGTCTTGAGTCCCACACAGCCGTCATATGTCTGCAACAACTTATTGTGATTATAAAGAGTGACGGTTTTTTCGGAACTGTCAAAATATACGGTATGTTTCTGCTGTCTGCCGATACCTGAAAACTCTCTGTTACTGACACATTCTGAGGCAAGCAAAGCCATGTCATATGCTGTTGTGTAATGTTTTTCGGCATCAAGCCCCGAAGGTGTTACAAAAGAAGTGTCTTTCATGCCGATTTCTTCTGCCCTTTTATTCATAAGAAGTGCAAAAGACTCAAAGCTGTCTGACAAAGTGAGCGCCACCGCATTTGCCGCATCGTTTCCCGATTCAAGCATCATGCAGTATACAAGGTCACGAAGTGTGACAACATCATTTTCTCTTAAGCCCGACGAAGTGCCTTCAACATTTACCATTTCTCCCGTTATTCGGGTTTTAAGGTGCGGAGTGCAGTTTTCAACTGCAAGAAGAGATGTCATAAGCTTTGTTGTGCTCGCCATTGAGCGGACATCACGGCTGTTCTTTTCAAACAGCACTTCTTCCCCGTCAGGATAATACAAGACGGCACTTGCCGCCGATATTTCATCTTTTCCGAGAGCCGGTACGTTCACCGACGAAAAGAAAACCGACAACAAGACCGTTATGATAATAAATGTCTTTTTCAGCACACTAACCACCGCCTACATAAAATCTATGTAAGCAGCGGCAGTTTAATAACTTCTGAATAAATTATTCTGTTTCAACTATTGTTTCAGTTTCAGGAGCTGTTTCAACAGGAGCCTTCTTTGAACGTTCAACAAAATTTGTAACCTTATCAAACATTTCGGGAATAAGGTTGACAGCTCTTTCAGCAGCATTATCCGAAGCTGTGATGTGCTTGATTGAAACTTCACCCTTGTTACATACAAGGAATGCAACGGGATTGATTGTGATACCTGCACCGCCGCCGCCGCCGAAAAGTTCAACGTTGTTCTTTGACGGGAAGTCTGAGCCGCCTGATGCAAAGCCGTATGTAACCTTTGAAATGGGAATGATTGTAAGGTCGGCACTTACTGTAATAGGTTCACCTACGATAGTGCTGACATCAACAAGATCCCTTACTCTTTCAATTGTTGTTGCAAGAATTTTTTCTGCTGACTGATTTTTCATTATACTACACCACTCTCTGTGTTATTTACGTTATTATTTTCAGGTGCAGACTAAGTGTCTGCTTTATTTTCAGCCTGTGTTTCTTCCTGTTTTACGGGAGGATTCACAGGTTTAAGATCTTTTATAAGTCTTATTGCAAGCTTGAAAACAGCACCGAATGCAAATGCAAGAACTGAGTTTATAAGCTTTCGGGGATTTAAAGAAATTTCCATTGAAAATGCAATTCTCACACCCGGTTTTGCTATGTAGTCGGGTTCAACATTAATGCTGTACTGTTTTACGTTGCAGTTTGCGCACACAGCACCGAAAACGGGGAAAATCACACGGCAGAGTTTGCCGTACTCTTCCGCAGTCTGAGCCGCATCGCCTTTTGTGATATCAACATCAAGAAACATTTCATCAATTACGAAAGAATTGATAACACGTCTGCCGAATTTATCAATAAGCTGTAAAAGTTTATTGAAAATATCCATAATACCTGCAAGCTGTTCGTTATCATAGATATTTTTTAATGGATTCGGTCCTTTTGTTTTTGCTTCCTGCGGAGTCTGCTCAGCAGGAGGTGTTTCCTCGGGAGGAGTTTCCTTTTTCGGTTTTTTCTCTTTCGGCGGTTTTTCAGGCTGAGGCAACAGAGGAATTTTCAGAAAAGCCCATTTCGCCCATGCAACAAGCTCTTTACCGTCTTCATATTCAACATGTATATGAGCTCTGATATTAAGAATCAGGGCAAACAGCACTACTATTCCGATTATAATGAATAATGCTACCAAATTTCCGCCTCCTTTTTATTTTTTCCGTTTTTCTCAGACAAGGGACATCTGTCCTTCAACATCCTGAGTTTTATCAATTGCTTCACTGACTGTCTTTTCGGGCAGTTCGGGTAATTCATCAAGTGATGATATTTCAAAGCATCTGAGGAAATTGTCTGTAGTACAGTATAACAGAGGTCTGCCGGGTAAGTCAAGTCTTCCGTGCTCTTCTATAAGATTTCTCTGACAAAGAGTTGAAATAACACCCGAACAGTCAACACCTCTGACCTGCTCAATAAAAGCCTTTGTAACGGGCTGATTATATGCAACAACTGCAAGAACTTCAAATGCCGCCGATGACAAGGGGGTGTTCTTTTTCATACTCAGAACGGCTCTTATTTCGGGAGCAAATTCTTCTTTTGTTGCAAACTGATATTTTCCTGCAAGATTGAGAAGTTCAATACCTCTGTCAGCACTTTTATAGTCCTCTGTCATCTCGGCGAGACAATTTTCAAGAGTTTCTTTATCAATAAGCAATGTTTTTGCTGTTTTTTCTATATCAAGCGGTTCGCCCGATGCAAAAAGCACGGCTTCAAGAACTGCTTTAAGATTCTTCCTGTCCGTTTTCTTCTACCTCCTCTTCTTCGGAAAGATTAAGTTCGATTGTGAGTTCTTCATTTTCTCCGCTGAGAATAACTCTTCTGTTTTTAGCCATTTCAAGAATTGCAAGAAATGAAGCAACAAGCTCACTTCGGCTTTTTGCCATGCCGAAAACATCAAAAACCTTTATCTTTCCCGTTTTCATTACTATTGAATAAATATTATCGATTTTGACAGATACAGAAACAACCGCTTTTTCAACAATTTCCTTGAAGGAATCTTCTGCGGGCGGAAGGTTCCGAAGCTTCTTACCTGCGGCGTTTACATATGCCGTGTAAAGCTCAAGTGCATCATGAAGCCTTGAATATGTAACATCTGCTTCAACCTCGGCAGGCAGACGGACAAGCTTATCAATACCTCCCGACTGTTCGGAAAGCTTTTTTGCCATTATTTTACATGCCTGATATTCAATAAGTTCACCCGTGAGTTCTCTTTTGAGAGTTTCAGCCTCCTCATAAACGGGAAGAAGAGAGACTGTCTTGATATAAACAAGTCTTGCCGCCATTTCAAGGAATTCACTTGCGATTTCCATATTTTCATCCTGCATGAGCTGAACATATGCTATGTACTGCTCAACAAGTTCAAAAATGGGAATATCATTGATATTGAGTTTGTGTTTTGATATAAGATGCAGAAGAAGGTCAAGAGGACCTTCAAAAACCTCTGTTTTGTATTGCGGTCTATCCATAAATTATAACAGTCCCATCAGTTTAAAGGGCAGTTCGCAGATAAAATCAATACCTGCAGATACAAGCCCTGAAAGAAATGAAAGAGGTATTGTGAGGATGCCTGTCCACAGAAGAACAAACATGCCTATCATTATATATCTTTCATATTTCATAATTGTATAATAATATTTTGAAGGCAGAATAAGATTAGCAATTCTTGAGCCGTCAAGAGGCGGAATGGGAAGAAGATTGAAAACTGCCAATGAAATATTTATCGATGCGGCAAAGCTGAAAAAGCTTCCGAGCACGGTATAAACAACAACGGGTAAAAAAGCATTCTTCGTTATTACATAAATAAGAGTCTGCAGAAAAGTAAAAATAAGCGCCATAATAATGTTTGAAATCGGTCCTGCAAGTGCTACGAGAGCAAAGCTCTTTCTGCCGTTTTTAAGGTTATGCATATTGACACGGACAGGCTTTGCATAGCCGAAGCCTACAAGGAAAATCATAAGTGCACCGATAGGGTCAATATGAGCCATAGGGCGGAGTGTAAGTCTGCCCTGAAGTCTCGGAGTGTCGTCACCGAGTTTTACCGCAGTCCATGCGTGAGCAAACTCGTGCACGGGAGATGTGCAGAACACTACAAATGCAATTGAAGCAAGATTAACAAGAAGAAGTGCATACTGTTCGGTTCTGATATAATCCATAATATCAAAAAGCATCGTTTATCCTCCTTTTACAAAACGGCACACGCCGTACATATCATCACAGCATATTACATTATAATTATCAATACTGAATGTTTTGCTGTTTTTCATAATATCAACTATCTGAGAAGGCTGGTCTTCCCCGCTTTCAAGCATAAAGAAACCGCCGTCATTAAGATAAGGCAACCATTTTTCACAGATGCATCTGTAAAAATCAAGTCCGTCACCCTCACAGACAATAGCCGTTTCGGGTTCATAAAAAATTTCTGTCTGAAGAGTGAGAAACTCTTCTTTTGTAACATAAGGCGGATTTGAAAGAATCACATCGGGCTTTGGAAGACCCGTTTTTTCAAAACCGTGAAAGATATCATAATCAAAAATCTTTACGTTGTCAAGAGATAACTTATTGAGATTCCTTTTTGAACACTCAAGTGCTTCGGGGGAAATATCAAAAAGATACACTTCACAATCGGGATTGTTGACTGCAACCGAAAGTCCTATACAACCGCTGCCCGAACAAAGGTCGAAAATTACCTTATTTTTCTTATTTTTCAGAAACAGGCAAGCTTCATCGGAAATCTGTTCTGTTTCGTTACGGGGAATAAGGACACCTTCATTCACAAAAAATGTGTTGCCGTAAAAATCCCATTCACCGAGAATATACTGCAGAGGATATCCCGTTGCTCGTCTTTCAATAAATGAATGAAAAAGTGTGAGTTTTTCTTCACTTACTTCCCTTTCAGGCTGAATGAGTAAATCATGCCTTGAAAATCCCGTTGCCTTTTTCAGGAGCTCATATGCATCAACATCGGGAGCATCACTCGTTACAAGTTTTTCTGCCGCCTCATTTACAAGTGCTTTTAAATCAGTCACTTTCCTTTTCCTCATCGGCATTTTCTGTGTTTTCCTGTGCGGGAATGCCTTCCGTTACAGCTTTGAGTGCTGTTATACCGACTTCAATCATGTCATCCTCGGGCTCCTTTGTTGTGAGTCTCTGCATCCAGAGACCGGGAGCGATAAGAACCTTCATAATTTTGCTTTCGCTGTATTTGCCTGAGAATTTAAGAAATTCATAACCGACACCCATTACAAGGGGAAGAATAAGAACTTTGATGATTGACCATGCCCATGTTACATTGAGAATATGAACACCGCCTATCATAAGGTTGGGGAACTGCTTGAGAATAACAGCAAGAGCCGATGAAGCAAGAATTGAGAAAATAAGCATGATAAACATAAAGCTTGTTCCGCATCTGGGGTGGAAACGGGAATATTTTCTTACATTCTCAACCGTGAGTTCTTCACCTGCTTCATAGCAGAAAATTGTCTTGTGTTCTGCACCGTGATACATGAATACACGCTTGATATCCTTCATATTTGTAACAGCGGCAAGGTAGCCGATGAAAATTCCGATTCTTATAATGCCTTCAACAAGAGGACGCATTGCATTGTTGAGCATAAAATCATTAAGAACATGAGTATCGAAAAGTCTTACAAGAATTGAAGGAACATACACAAAGAGAACAAATGAAAGGGCAACACCCAGTACCATTGCGATACCGGAGATAACAGCCATCATTTTAGGTCCGAAATGGTCGCTGAGCCATTTATCAAACTTTGACATCTCCTCTTCGGATTCTTCAAGTTCAAGCTGACCCGAGAGCTCAGCCGACTCCATAAGACACTTGTATCCCAGAAGCATTGATTCAATGAAATTCACAATACCTCTGATAACGGGAAGCCCTAAAAACTTCACTTTATCTCTTATATGAGTAAACTCTTTGGGTACCGTGATGATTGAACCGTCAGTTTTTCTGACAGACATTGCAGCACCTTCGGGGCCGTTCATCATAATACCCTCCATGAGAGCCTGACCGCCTGCTTTTCCGAGTCTGGGATTTACTTCTTTATTTTTCTGAGCCATAATTAATCATCCTTTCTGTCAATGGGGAAAATCACGGTTACAACCGTACCTTTACCGACGGTACTTGCAACATCGAGTCTGCCGTTATGCAGCTTTACGATTTCATCAACAACGGCAAGTCCGATACCCGATCCCCTTACAGACATATTTGCTTTATAAAATTTTTCAGTTACATGAGGCAGGTCTTCCTTTGAAATACCGCAACCTGTATCTGCAATTGAAATTATAACATTTTCGTTTGTAACTTCGGCAAACACAGCAACTCTGCCGCCCTGCCCCGTATATTTGAATGCATTGTCAAGAATATTTGCAAAAACCTGCTTTATAAGGCTTCTGTCAGCAGTCATGGGAGCCGTTTCTTCAGGTGCTGTATAAATGAGTGAAATACCGTCACGTTTTGAACGGTCATCAAACACTTTCACAGCATTGTTAAGCTCCTGAATCATGTCAACGGGCTCGGCTCTTTTTACCATTCTTCCGCTCTGCATCTTTGAGAAGTCAAGAAGGTCTTCAACAATGCCGTAAAGACGGTCCGATTCGCTGATAATGACTTCAATACCCTTTGCTGTCATTTCTTCGTCACCGATATCCCTTATCGTTTCCGCCCAGCCTTTTATGGCGGTAAGAGGCGTTCTGAGTTCATGCGAAACAGTTGAAATGAAGTCATTTTTCACTCTGTCCGCTCTTGCAATTTCTTCAGACATATAATTGACCGTATCACACAATTCGCTGATTTCGTCGTTGTTATCATCACTTTCAACTCTTGCGTTGAAATCACCTTTTGCAATGAGTTTTGCCGTTTCGTTTATCTGAACAACGGGTCTGACGATAGACCTTATAAAGAACATGCCCGAGACTGCAACTAATGCAAAAGCCAGAAGACACAATGCAGAAATGAAAACAGTATATTTTATATGCTGTCTGTCCATATCCTGCAGAGAAACAATAAGTCTTATTGCACCTGCCTGAGTGCCGTCTGTATTATTAACAATGAATGTCTTTGCCATTATTTTTTCGCCCTGACTGTTATATCCCGTCCACATAGCCGTTCCTGTTTCAGAAGACGAGGCTTCCGTATAATCGGGCATATCAACGGCATCATCAACATAGAAACCTGCCGATGAAACAAGGATATCACCGTCATCTGCAACAGCCCACACATGCATCAGGTGTCTGTAACCGAAATTTTCAACAAACTCTCTTGCGCCTTCTTCAAAAAGCTTTTTATCGGAATCGATATAATTCTTGAAAAAGGTCTGGACTGCATTTTTCTGAACCTTTGAATCAATGGTGTTTTCAGCCATTGCATAATAATAGTTTTTTATGGAAACGGATGCGCTTACGTTGACGACAATAAGGATAAAGATGATAAAACTCAGAGTAGTCATAACCCATCGTCTTGTAATACCGCCCGAACGCATCTGTTTCACTCCTTCACATTTTTCTTATCAGGGAATCCACTTATAACCCAGTCCCCATACGGTGGCAATATGTGCGGGGTTTGAAGAGTCATCCTCAACTTTCATTCTCAGACGTCTCATATTGACGTCAACAACTTTTTCATCACCGTAATAATCATCGCCCCAGACATATCTGAGAATATCAAGTCTTGACAACGATACTTCGGGATTGCTCATAAAATATTCCATTATCTGAAACTCAACCTGAGTCAGTTCAACGGGAATATCATTTTTCAGAAGACTGCGTGTTCTCATATTCAGCGTGAATTCACCGCTTTCCATGATATCGCTTGTCTTTTTTGTCTTTTCTTCAATATCTTTATTGAGTGACACTCGTCTGTAAATAGCATCAACTCTTGCCATAAGTTCACTCGGTGAAAACGGTTTGATAACATAGTCATCGGCACCTACGAGAAGCCCTGTGACTTTATCCATTTCCTGAGATTTTGCAGTAAGCATCATTATGCCGATTGTACTGCTTTTCTGTCTTAAATATTTGCACACTTCAAGCCCGTCAACTTCAGGCATCATGATGTCAAGCAATGCAATATCAAAATCGCCGTTACATTCATCGTATTTTTCGATTGCAACTCTGCCGTTTTCGGCTTCAACCACTTCGTAACCGTTTCTTTTAAGATTGATTACGATAAAATCTCTTATCACGGCTTCATCTTCTGCAATCAGAATTCTTTTCATAAACTCACACTCCTTGGGGTAAAAAGTAAGAAACAATCACACTTCGTGTAAGTCCTGCATTTTCGCCGGCTTCGGTTATTTCACAGGTATATTTGAAATCTTTTCCCGTTGTAAGATAAGTACCGACGCTGACAGGCTCTGAAACAGGAACTGCTTTGATTGTAAACAGAAGTGATGTTTCATTCTCAGCGTTTTCATCATCCGGTTCTTTCGGAACAAAAAACTGCGTGATACCGTCATCGGGATAGAACATAACACTCCAGTCAGCCATCAGTTCTTCATCATATCTGAACTTAAAGCCGTCATCAGGATTACCGATGTAACTTTCAACGGTTGAATAGTCTCCGCCGTTATATTTCTTCCAGCTCACAATATAAATGTTTTCATTATGTGATAAATTGTCTGCGGGAAGTGTTTTTCTTATAACTCCGCTGTTTTGCATAAGTGTTGTAACGGGAATTTCAATTTCTCCGTCCTTATCAATATCCTCGCAGTTGAGAGGAATTGATCTGCTTGTGGGACAGCTTGAAACGGAAAGCACATCAACGGTAAATGCTGTTGATATATTATTTTTCGCTTTATCCCAGAAAAGGATTTCCGTAAGATATGTGTCCCCTGCCGCTTCGTCTATATAAACATACTTATTTCCCATTGACCAGCCTGCAGAAATTGAATTGACTGCAGTCATTTCAGAATAAAGGCTTGTTTGTCCTACGGCGGTTATCTGATAATCATTACCCTGAGATGACATTTTCAGAAGTCTTGCCTCGGTTGTATATGTATCAGATGTTGAATTGATATAAGCCAAAAGAATTTCTTTTTCACCGTCATCGTCAAGGTCAACGGTGAACATATTTGTATATGATTCGATTACAAGCATTTTGTAATCCATTTCCGATTTATCTTTTCCCGAACAATAAACAGAAAGTTTCTTGTTACTCTTTGAATCAAGTGAACTCCATCCGACGAGGATTTCACTTATACCGTCATCATTGAGATCTGTGAATTCAACGGAATGAATATCATTTCCTTCACCCGGTGTGGTTTCTTTCGGTACCCATTTACCGTTTTCATAATCAAGGAAATACATATTGACGGACATTTCCTCACTTCTGAGAGAATAAAACACAAAAGCTTCATCACTCTCATCTCCGTCACAGTCATAACGGACAAATGCGGAACGATGTTCACCTGATGTGGGATATCTGAGAATATATTCCCCCTCTTCGGCAATGGCTGCTTCAAATGCACTCTGAAGCTCACCGTCATCACCGGGGAGTTTCGGCGGTCTTACAAGATTTTCCGCAGAGTTGAAGGTCAACGCATCACAACCGCTGAAAACAGTTAATATAATAAGCATTACAGCCGCAAAATTTATAAATTTTCTGTGCATTGACCGTCACTCCTTTCAGACTGTAAGATTTATTGTTATGATAAATTCAAATTCTTCTTCGGGTATTTTTACACCTTCGGGCAATTCAATTTCGTTTGATTTTACGGTAAATTTATTGATTCCTTCTTTAAGTGAAGCATAATCAATTGTTATGATGGGAAGCTCTTCGCCTTCAAAGCTGACTTCCGTATCAATTTTTGCAATTATGGTTTCGGTATTGAAGCTGACTGCGACCTCACCTGTTTTTTCACCCGTGAATAAAACAGAAGGGGTAAGCTCTGCAATTCTGTCAATATTTACTTTTACAAAGTATTCCTGCTGTTCAACATGTTTTACATACTGATTGATTGAAACGGTTTCGGAAGCGCTGTTTCCCTGCAGACTTAAATTGAGCGGGATAGTTGCTGTTTCAAACATCAGTTCTTCAGGCAGAACGGGAGCCGCTTCTGCACGGACAATTTTATTGACTTCCGTGGCAGGTCCCGTAATTTTTACGGTTGTTACGGGAAGTTCCGCAGAATACATCTGAAAACCTTCTGCAATTTTATTGTCAAAAACTGACTTATCAAGATATATGGTTACTTCTTTTTCAAGCTCGGCATCAAAATATATATCAACATGGGTTTTTGACTGCTGTGATATTGTGATATCCTGACTCTCCTGTCTGAGTCCAACACGTAACGCAAGCTGTGAAATACCTGATGAATCAACGGTATTAAGGTTTGCGGAAACAATGATATCATCGGGTGTAAGCGAAGTAATGAGATATCTCGGCCCCGTGACTGTAACATCAATCGCCTCATCGCTCTGCCAGAAATTCTTATACCCTTTCTGCGAAACAAGGCTGTTTTCGGTGTTTACCGTAATGGGAATGTTATAAATTGTGTAAGATTCCTCGGGGCTTGCATACATCGCAACTGCAATCCACACAAGAAACGCGATGATAAGTGAAATAAACAACACAAATTTGTTGTTATTTATAAGATCATTAAATGTCTTTATTTTATGTTCTTTTTTAACGGGAGCATTACTCATTTTGTCTTGTCCCCCTTTGACTTTTTGAAAGAAAACTTCTTTTTGCCTGATTCATTTTCATCATCAGAACCGATAAGAAGCTCTGCAAGAATTTCACGGAGCTCCGCATCGGAAAGTCCTCTCTGAAGCTTTCCGTCCTTTGCAACGGAAATTATGCCTGTCTCTTCACTTGTAACAACGGCAATTGCATCTGAACGCAATGAAACTTCCATTGCCGCTCTGTGACGGGTTCCGACATGCTCTGTTACTTCTTTTTCGTTTTTAAGCGGAACAACGCATCTTGCGGCAACAATTCTGCCGTCTTTGATGACAATTGCACCGTCATGCAGTGCCGCCTTCGGATAGAAAATGCTCAGAAGCATTTCTGTTGTGACACATGAGTCAACGGGGGTACTCTGTCTTGTGATGTCACCGAGCAATGATTTCCTCTGAAAAACAATAAGCGAACCGACCTTGTTTTCACTCATTTCAGCACATGCACGGCAAACATTGTTGATGACATCATAAGTTTCATCAGTATTTCCCTTTGAACTGAACAGAGAAAGGAAAGCAAAGTTCTTCTTCTGCCCCATTCTTTCAAGTGCCTGTCGTATTTCACCGCTGAATACAATTGCAACGATAACAAGCAGGTCACCGAAGACATTACTGAAAATGAATCTACTTGCATTCATTTCAAACAGGTTTACAAAAAGGTAGAGAACAACAACAAGTGCAGCACCTTTCATTATCTGTATGGACTGTGTTTTTCTCAACTGAACGATAAGCGCATACACAATAAAGGTAACGAAAAGAATATCAATGACATCCTTGAAGGAGTTGAAACTCATTACCGCACCCGCAAATTTATCCCATGTGGAGGCAAGAGTGTCCGAAATTGAGAGTAAACCGAAAAATTTCAATTAAATCACCGCCTGATATTCATAACTGTTATCAGATTTCTTTATTTTTCTATAAGACAGACCGCATGGGATGAAATTCCCTCAAGTCTGCCCGTAAAACCAAGATTTTCCTCCGTTGTGGCTTTTACATTGACACAGTCTGCATCAATTCCGCATGCAGAAGCAATGTTTTCAGCCATCTGACGGGTAAACTTCCCGATTTTCGGTTTCTGAGCTATTACGGTGGCATCAATATTACCCACCGCATAGCCTTTTTCTTTAAGTAATGCGACAACGTGCTTTAAAAGTATCATACTGTCGATACCTTTGTATCTTTCATCGCTGTCGGGGAAATGCTGACCGATATCTCCGAGTGCGGCGGCACCTAAAAGTGCATCGCTGACTGCATGAAGCAGTACGTCCGCATCGGAATGACCCAAAAGTCCCATTTCATAATCTATTTTTACACCGCCTAAAAACAGCTCTCTGTTTTCTGCAAAACGGTGCACATCGTAACCGTGACCGACCCTTATCATGAGAGTGCCTCTGCCGCTGCAAGCTTGACTGCCACGCAAAGAAGCTCAGCAGCCTTTTCAAGCTCCTCAACTGAAGGATATGAAGGAGCAATTCTGATGTTCTTGTCTTCGGGATCATTCTTATAGGGGAATGTTGCGCCTACACCTGTGAGTGTAAGACCTGCATCCTTACAAAGCTGACCTGCATATTTTGCACTGCCTGTATCAACATTGAGAGATACGAAATATCCGCCGCCTGGCTTGTGCCATGATGCGATACCCAGACCGCCGAGTTCCTTTTCGAGCATATCAAGAACTGCATCGAACTTGGGACGCATGATTGCGGCATGCTTCTTCATAACAGCCTTGAGGTCATCAACTGTGGGATACATCTTTGCATGACGGAGCTGATTCATCTTGTCATAGCTGATAATCTGGATTGTAAGTCTCTTAAGGATTTCCTTGATGTTTGCATCCGATGCGGCAAGAGCAGAGATACCTGCACCGGGAAAAGTTATCTTTGAAGTTGAGCAGAACTCAACAAAGTTGTCTTCCGTGCCGTATTTCTTTGCGTAATCGAAGATGTTTGCAAGTTCGTCGCCTTCTTCGTAAATCTCATGGATGATGTAAGCATTGTCCCAGATTACTCTGAAATCAGGTGCGGCGGGCTTCATCTTTGCAAGGCGTTCAACAGTTTCTTCCGAATATGTGAAGCCGTCGGGATTTGAATACTTGGGAACACAGAACATACCCTTGACTGAGGGGTCTTTTACAAGTTCTTCAACTTTATCCATATCAGGACCTGCCTCGCTGATGGGTACATTGACCATTTTAATGCCGAAATATTCCGCAATGCCGAAATGACGGTCATAACCGGGAACAACAGCAATAAACTTGACATCTTCCTGCTGACTCCAGGGCTTGCATCCGCCGATACCGTGGCTCCAGCACTGTGAAATAAAGCTGAACATCAGCTCAAGGCTTGCGTTACCGCCCATGATGATGTTCTTTGTTTCAACGCCGAGAAGTTCTGCAAAAAGTTCCTTAGCTTCAGCTACACCGTCAAGAAGACCGTAGTTTCTGCAGTCGAACCCTGTCTTGCTGTAATAATCAGTAATTTCAAATGCTTTCTTAAAATCTTCAAAAGCCATATCAAGCTGTACGGGTGAAGGCTTGCCTCTTGACATATCGATTGCAAGCCCCTGAGCCTTGATTGCTTCATAACGCTTCTGATTCTCGGCAATAAATGCGCCGAGTTCTTCCTTTGTAAACTCTCTTAAATTTTTCATCTTAACCATTCCCTATAATAAATTTAAATCTTAAACAATAATTGAATTATGCTTTTTTCGTTTTGATTGCAGGAAGAATAATTGGTGATTTTTCACCCGCATTTACCATTTCACGAATAAGCAGTTTTTTCAGACTTTCTCTGATTTCTTTATAATCTTTATCCTTTACAAGATTGTTTTTCTCGCAGGGGTCTTCTTTCAGGTCATAAAGATAATCTTCAAAATAAACTTTTGAACTGTGAGACATCTGACCGCTTTTCAGCGCTCTTACAGAATATTTGTAATCCTTTGTACGGATTGCTCTGCCGACCTGAGATTCACTTATCTGCATAAACACACAGTCACGCGACTTTTCACTTCCGAGGTCATTGCCTTTATAATGCTCGGGAATTTCAATTCCCGCAAGGGAAAGCAATGTGGGTGGAATATCAATAAGGCTGACCATTCTTTCGTCTGTTTTACCGCCCCTGAAAGCACCGCCCGAAATAACCATAGGTATATGCGTTGCGCTGTCATGACATGAACGTTTATACTCAAGGTTTCTTGTTTTGAAATGACATCCGTGGTCACTTGTGTAAATAATCACGGTATTTTCATAAATACCCTTCTTTTTAAGGCACTCAACGAGTCTTCCGAGATTATCGTCAAGTCTGTTTATTGCCGCAACATAATCGGGATATTCTTTTTTGTAGTCACCGTCAAGAAAAGTAAGGTCATCAGGTAAAGGATAGTCCCTGAATTTTTCTACCGTTTCTTTCGGACCCTCAAAGCAGTTATGATCATTCTGATGATGCGGCTCAAGCTGAGAAACAAACATAAAAAACGGTTTTTCGCCGTTGTGATTTTCAATAAATTCAATTGCAAAATCGTTTATGCAATCTGCACGGTAACCCTTGAATTCAATTTTATTATTGTTCTCGTCGAAAACATAGCCGTCATAGCCGTGGGAAGTAAATTCAAGCACGTCAGCAGCACGCCAGTATTTATATCCGCCGCGTTTTTCCTCGGGCACCGCAGTTTTTTCGCAATGAAAACCGATTCCCGCAAATCTGTCTGAGGCAAGATGCCATTTGCCGATATATGCCGTATCATAACCTGCATCATTGAAGTATTCTGCAAGTGGTTTTATGTCAGGAGAAAGAGGAATGCCGTTCCAAAATGCTCCGCAACCCGTTGCATACTCCCCTGTCTGAAGACATGCTCTCGCAGGTCCGCAGACGGGCTGACATGTATATGCATCAGAAAACATAACACCCTCAGATGCAAGCTGTGTAAGATTGGGCATAAGCACCTCATTGAGTGTATCCCATCTCTGCTGATCAGAGAAATAAAATATAATATTATCAGCCATTAAAGTACACCTTTTTATACCAGTAATATTAAATCACTTTATTATAACATACACATTAATCCATGACAAGTATTTTTAATAATTTTTTATATATAAATAAATAATAAAAAATCCTGACTTTTCAGACAGGATTTATCATATCATTTATTTCATTTTGTCCTCTGAGACCTTTTCGTTTTTTCCTGACAATATATACAAGCAAAAACATGCCTCCGGCAATTGTTATTATACCGAGAACGGCAAAACCTATCTTGTCGGATTTCATATTATACTGCGCATCCTCAAAGTTTATCAGGACTTTATCATCGGTCTTCAGTTCCATAATAAAACTACGGGATTCATCAATGAGCATATACATCCGTGTTCCTGACGGAATTTCTGCGATTATATTTATAAGCTCCCATGATGCCAGACTGCTGTCAATCCTCATAGTTTCGGCATCCGAAAATTCAAGGTCAATATAATGAATATAACCGCTTTTGGATGATGAATAATCATAATTTTCTAACAAGGCAGTAATTTCTTTGGCTTCTGATTTATCAATAACATGAACTCCTGATATATGCATACTTATAAATCCGAAACCCGCAATAATAAAAGCTAAAAGACTTACTGCAATTTCATTTACAGTCAATGTTTTCCCTGACCGTATTTTATTTCTGCTCATGCAATCACCTTACGGATGATTATATCACATTAAAAAATCCATGTAAATTATATCATGAAAAAATATTTTGAAAAAAGTTGAAAAAAATTAAAAAAAGGTATTGACTTTTATGTTTTGATATGTTATATTATGTCTCGCGTTAGAGAGTTGCTGGTGTAGCTCAGTTGGTAGAGCAGCTGATTTGTAATCAGCAGGTCGGGGGTTCGAGTCCGTCCACCAGCTCCATTTTTTATGCTCTCTTTACGGAAATGAATAAGCGGAAGAGTTCCCGAGTGGCCAAAGGGAGCAGACTGTAAATCTGCCGTCAACGACTTCGGTGGTTCGAATCCACCCTCTTCCACCAGAAAAAGCATCGCAACAGCGGTGCTTTTTTCAATTTAATCCGTCTTTCTGACGAAAGACTCTACTTACGTGGATGAAATCACTTCGTGATGAAATCCGACTTTATCGGAAGACTCGCGAAATAAATTTCATCGAAACATCAATTTCGATTTCATTCAAATGTAGTGAAGATTTCATCGTGAGCATTACTCACAATTCCATTCTGTGATTACGATTGTCTTCTCTATTGCACTTTCAAAAAAAGAATGCTATAATCAAATTGAGGTGACGAAAATGAAAAAAACAGCATCAATAATCATTTGCATATTACTCATTTTCTGTTCAGCTATCAGTATTTTTGTCGGCAACACCGATGTTTCAGGTAATCCGCCTTTGATTTCACTCAGAGCAGGCGGAGGAGGGAGCTCAGGCGCCTCCGGTGGAGGTTCCGGCAGTGGCGGCGGAAACTCAGTCAACGAAGACAGTGGCGCCCTTCCCCATCATTCCGATACAGGCGAACAGTCCTCACCGATTGAAACAGTTGTTTCATTTATGATTTTTTCGCTCATATTCTTCTCTTCCTCAATTCTTTATTACTTAAAACTTACAAGATATTCGAGAAAATCAAAAAAACTTATGAAGCAACTTATGCAAAGCGACGATGCTTGGAAGTACAAAGATGTTTCATTTATGGTAAACGAGAGTTTCTATGCCATTCAGACTGCCTGGTCAGAATCGGATATGACTCCAGCATCACAATATATGTCCGATGAGCTATATAAAAGTTTTCAAGTAAAACTCAACTGGATGGTTTTTAGAAATCAGAAAAACATTCTCAAAAACATCAGACTGATTCATGCGTTTCCCGTTGCAATGCGAAACAATGACGATAACTCCCGTGACTATATATGGTTTTACATAAAGGGTAGAATGGTTGACTATATAATTGACACCAACACACAATCAATTATCAGCGGTAACACATTCCCGTCATCATTTGAAGAATTTTGGCAATTCACACGAAAAGACAACCGATGGGTTCTCAATAAAATATTACAGAAAAGCGAATCAGATCAGATTCCGTTCAGCAACTGAATTTTCATTATTTCTGTTATATAAAAAAGTTCTTGTACTTTTTTCCATAAAATGATATAATAAGTAAAAATTTAACGGAGGAACAAAAATGAACCAGATAATTGCCTTTTTCATGTCAATAATTTACTCAATTCTCAGCTTCTTCGGCATTCCCTTTGACGCACCCGACCTTGAGACATCTCCCCTTCCCGAAGTAGTGCTCACAGAAGAAGAAAGCGAATTCCTCGAAACCTTTGTTGAAACAGAGCGAGCATACATTGCCGGAAATCAGATCGAAAACGGCGCAATCCCTATGACCTACAATGCAAATGCAGAACTGACCGTTAATCCTTATTTCTCATGCTATGCAGTTCTTGCACTCCTTGATGATATTGACACTTACAGGGATGCTGTAAAGAAGTATTTTGACTGGCACTTTGCTCATCTCAATACAGAAAAGACAGACTATGCAGGTATTGACGGAACTATTTATGACCACATAGTCACCGTTGAAAACGGTATTGTTACAGCTGAAAGAATGCACCCCAGAAAGTATGACTCAAGTGACTCATATGCTGCAATTTTCCTCACAGTTCTCAATAAATATTATAAAGCAACAGGCGATGCTGAATACATTATTTCAAAAAGAAGTGAAATTGCACGTGTTGTAAATGCTATGACAGCAACAATGCACAACGGTCTTGCATTTGCTTGTCCCGACTACAAAATCAAGTTCCTTATGGATAACAGCGAAGTTTACGAAGGTGCCGTAAACGGTGCCGAGCTTTTTGAAAAAGTTATCTGCCCTGCAGATTCTTCATATTCCAAAACTCTTGACCTCTGTAAAGATACTGCATCAGATGTAAACGATGCAATTGAAAGAAAGATGTGGGATTACACAAAAGGATATTACAAAACAGCTCTTAACCCCTCAGGCACAAGTGCAGCAAACGTTTCATGGACTTCATTTTATCCCAGCGCAACCTCACAGCTTTTCGCTATAAGCTGCGGTGTTATTTCTCCCGAAACAGAAAGAGCAAAGAATCTTTATTCAACTTTCTGCGAATATCACGACTGGGAACATCTTAATTTCAACAGCGAATTCTGCTGGGGCTCAGTTGTAATCGCCGCAGCAAAAATGAACGATAAGGACAGAGTTATCACTTACGCAGAGTCTTATAACGAAGAATACGGCGACCATGCATACCCCCTTTATTCAGGTGATGCAGGAAGAGCCGCACACGGCGTTCAGATCATTCTTAATAATGCAAAATAATCAAAAAAGTCGGCTCCATGAGTCGACCTTTTTTTGTTTGATAAATCAGAATTTGTCGAACTGAAGTTCGACAAAAATTCTCAATTGGGCATCTCTAAAAACTCTTTTCAAAAAAGAGAAAAAATGATATAATGATATCAGAAAATCGAAAGAGGGAAAAAGAGATGCAGTTTGGTTTTTTTGATATAGAAAATAAAGAAAATCGTTTAAGTGAATTAGGCG
>JAZSPR010000036.1:0-4389 GCA_045537555.1 Acutalibacteraceae bacterium
CGCCTAATTCACTTAAACGATTTTCTTTATTTTCTATATCAAAAAAACCAAACTGCATCTCTTTTTCCCTCTTTCGATTTTCTGATATCATTATATCATTTTTTCTCTTTTTTGAAAAGAGTTTTTAGAGATGCCCAATTAGCAATTATCAATGCGCAATTTCGGAAAAGGCTCCGCCTTTTGAACCATTATAATGGGGTAAGGGGCAATGCCCCTTCCACAATTGCGAATTGCGAATTTCCAATTGCGAATTTTTGTCGAACTGAAGTTCGACAAATTCTGATTTATCAAAAACTCTTATTGTGTCATTTATTGTACCTTTTATTTTAATTGTACTGATTATGGGACATATATTCTGATATACTGAATACAGAAAGAAAAACAATTCCAACATAAAGGAGACAATAAAAATGACAAACAATATTTCAAAGAAAACAAACGTAAAATCATCAGCAGCTTATATGGCAATGCTGAGCATAATCTGCATTGCAATTTTCGTGGTAACATTGATTGCATTTGCAACAATTGAAAGCAATATTCATGCTGTAGTTATACTGACAATCGGATGTATAATGACAGCAATCATATTCTTCTGCGGGAAAGAACATTAAGTAAACTGAAAAAGCGGTCTGCAGACTTAAAAAACTGCAAACCGCTTATTTTTTTCAATTACAATTAATCAAGAAAATCCTTGAGCTTTTTACTTCTCTGAGGATGACGGAGCTTTCTGAGAGCCTTAGCTTCAATCTGACGGATTCTTTCTCTTGTAACATTGAATTCGGCACCGACTTCTTCAAGAGTCTTGGGATGGCCGTCTTCAAGACCAAAACGAAGAGTCAGAACCTTTGCTTCTCTGGGAGTGAGTGTCTTGAGAACTGCACCGAGAGCTTCTTTAAGAAGGAGTTGTGACGCTGCATCAGCAGGAGCGAGAGCATCTTCATCAGGGATGAAGTCACCGAGATGGCTGTCTTCTTCCTCACCGATAGGAGTTTCAAGAGAAACGGGTTCCTGTGCAACTCTGAGAATTTCACGGACTTTTTCAACGCTCATGCCGAGTTCTGCCGCAATTTCTTCTGCAGTAGGTTCTCTGCCGTTCTTATGAAGAAGGAGTGAATTTGTCTTTTTGACTTTATTGATTGTTTCAACCATGTGAACAGGGATACGGATTGTTCTTGCCTGATCTGCAATAGCTCTTGTGATAGCCTGTCTTATCCACCATGTTGCATATGTTGAGAACTTGAAGCCCTTTGTGTAATCGAACTTTTCAACAGCCTTGATAAGACCGAGGTTACCTTCCTGAATAAGATCAAGGAACTGCATACCTCTGCCGCCGTAACGCTTTGCAATACTTACAACAAGTCTTAAGTTTGCTTCTTCAAGTCTTCTCTTTGCTTCAGGGTCGTTGTCTGCTATTCTCATAGCAAGATCAATTTCTTCTTCTGCTGTAAGAAGGGGAACTTTACCGATTTCCTTAAGATAAACCTTTACGGGGTCATCCATCTGGATGTTCTTGACATCAGAATCATCAACATCAAGTTCTGCACCCTTACCGATATCCGAATCATCAAATGTGAGGACATCAAGCATTGCATCAGTAAGATCATCAACAATTTCAATGTTGTTCTGTTCAAGTGCTTCATAGAGTTTGTCAAGTTCTTCAATGTCAAACTCAATCTCAAGAATTGCCGAGTCAATTTCCTGAGTTGTCAGTTTACCCTGAGCCTTACCTTTTTCAATAAGTCGGGTAAATACATTCTTCTTATCGCCTGTTTCCATATCTTTCACCTGTCCTGTATTTTATTCGCTTAATTTTTTAAACTGCTTTGCCCATTCGTCGTCAGACATCCGGGCAGGGTTTTTATTTTCCCTTTCCTGCTTTTCTTCTTTCATACGGTTTATGCAGTCAAGACACTCCTTTACCGTGTTACCGAGCTTATCTCTCATCATTTCAAGCCTTACAAGATATCCCGATTCTTCATCTGTCAGATCCTGAGAAAAATATGTAACCCCCACAGGTCTGTTTTCATCAAGATTACGGGCTATGAGCTTGTAAATTCTGAGATTGAGTGTCGTTGCAAAATCTTCATCATAAACCTTATCCCTTATTTTAAAATAGAAGTCCGGATTATGAAGAAGCGATGCAATAAGAGTTTCTTCCGCTTTTGCCGCAAACAGATTCCGTTGTCTTTCAGGATTAACCTTTCCGAGTGTTTCATCATTGAATGTTGCGGCTTTTGCAAAATTATCTCTTTTTTCACGGGTTTTCTTCTGCCTTGATTTCTTTTCAATCTGCGTGACAATCGCTTCTTTTGACACACTCAGTTCAGAAGCAAGTTTTGAAGCATAAACATCCCATTGAATCGGATTAGAGAGCTTTGAAAGAATTTCAACAGCCTGTCCGAGATAAGCAACTTTACCGTCTGATGTCTGCAAATCAAAACCCTGCCTTGCACGTTGGAGGTCAAACTCAACATCGCCTACGGCAGATGAAAGAATCTGCTGCATTTTATCTTTACCGTATTTTTTTATAATTTCATCAGGGTCTTTTCCACCCTGCAGACGGGCAACTTTTATCCGCAACGGAGTTGTTGCAAGAATTTCAATTGCCTTGCGGGCAGCTTTCTGACCCGCTTCGTCATTATCATATGACAAAATAACCTCATCGGCATATTTTGAAATAAGTTTTGCCTGCTCTTTTGTGAATGCCGTGCCGAGTCCCGCAACGGCATTTGTGAATCCTGCCTGATGATACGCGATTACATCCATATATCCTTCACAAAGGATAAGCGACCTGTCCGTACCTCTCTTTGCAAGATTAAGTGCAAATATATTATAACTCTTTTTATAAACCAATGTATCGGAAGTGTTGACATATTTGGGCTTTGAATCATCAAGAGCTCTGCCGCCGAATGCAATAACACTACCCTTTACATCAATTATGGGGAACATTGCTTTATTGCGGAATTTATCAATAATACCGCCGTTTTTTGTCTTATAAGCAAGGTCGGCGGAAAGAAGCTCTGAATCGGTATAGCCCTTTTTTCTCATATACCTTACAAGAGAGTCCCACTTATCGGGAGCATATCCGAGCCCGAAATGACGGATGGTTTCGGGTGAAAGACCTCTGCCTATAAAATAATCAAGTCCCGTTTTTCCTTCGGGGGACATCATGCATGAATAAAAAAATCTTGCCGCTTCACGGTTTGCATCAAGCATACGTCGTTTCATTTTTGCAACACCGTCATCGTATCCGTCTGCAGGCATCGGCAATCCTGACCTTTCGGCAAGCATTGCAACCGCTTCGGCATAATGAAGATTTTCAATATTTTTGATGAATGAAATAACATCTCCGCCGGAACCGCAACCGAAACAATAATAAGACTGGTTGTTTAAATATACGGTAAATGACGGTGTTTTTTCGTTATGAAACGGGCAGAGACCTGTAGCATTGGCTCCCCTTACACGCAAATCAACATATGATGAAATCACATCAACAATTTCATTTCTCTCTCTGACTTCCGCGAGAAATTCGTCACTGAACCGCATATTTTTCACCCCTTTATATATTATATACTCTTTTTATCTTTAAAAACCTTTTAAATAATCAAAATTTTTATCACAACCGGGCATATTTTTCCGAAATTTTAACAGCATTGAACTTGCCGAAACTCGAATCAACAAGTTTTGCGACAAATAAAGGCTCATTTGCAATAGGAAGATAAAACTTTACCGTCACATTTTCACCGAATTCGGTATCTTCCGTCACACCTTCATATTCAGCAATAAGAGAAGGCAGTCTTCCGTAAAAATTATAATCGCACGTAACACTCATTACACTGCATACACTCATTTTTATGATTCCCGCCGCCTCAACGGCAATTTTTGAAGTATGCGAATATGCTCTGACAAGTCCTCCCGCTCCGAGAAGGACACCGCCGAAATAACGAGTCGCAACAACAACACAGTCTGTGATATTCTCCTTGAGAAGAACATCCAGAACAGGCACACCGGCAGTTCCCGAAGGCTCACCGTCATCGGAATAACGTCTTGACTGTCCTTCGCGAAGAACATACGCATACACATTATGTGTTGCGTCCCAGTGCTTGCTTCTTATTGTGTTGATGAAGTCCATTGCCTCTTCCTGTGTTGTAACAGGCTTTGCATAGCCTATAAAACGGGAACGTTTTTCAATAAACTCATCACTTGCTTCTTTGCTGAGTGTAAGATAATCGGACATAAGTTCTCCTTACAAACAATAATTTGTCGGGGTCTTTCAAATTCGCAATTTGAAATGCTCAATTCGCAATTTCGGAAGCCCTTCGGGCTTGAATTATATAAATGGGTCAAAGGGCGAAGCCCTTTCCACAATTGAGCATTGCGCATTGAGAA
>JAZSPR010000106.1:0-2846 GCA_045537555.1 Acutalibacteraceae bacterium
ATAAAACTGTATACTATGTCCTTGCACTTTTTGTATACTATGTTACTACACTATACACATCGGGCGTCCGTTTTGATGAACATGTAACTATTGTAGGGACCGATGCCCACATCGGTCCGCATTTGTCGAAGACAAATCGGAAATCTTTGATTTCCGCAAATTGAAAAATTTGATTCAATAAGATTGTTGTAAATGAACGATTTGCAATCGTTATTGCTCCATTACATTACGCAATCGGACCGATGTGGGCATCGGTCCCTACAAAGTTTGTTTTTACATAATATTAATGGGTCAAAGGGCGAAGCCCTTTCCTCAATTGAGCATTGCGCATTGAGAATTGAGAATTTTTGTCGGGCATCAGCCCGACAAATTACTGTTTTTCTTTATATATCACCAATTCCGAGCTTAGTGCTGTAGGAATTCTTATGTTGATTCCGTGTGTCATAAGCTGTCTGCCGCTGACTTCAAATGTTTCTCTGCTGTTATCAAGAGTTACGGCATAAGTTTTTGAAACATCAATTCCTTTCGGAAAAACCGTAAACACATCCGATTCGGGACTGACAAGTGTGAATGCGGCAATTACACCTTTTGTTTTGTCTTCCGATGCAATTTCAAGGCATGAAAAACCTTTTTTATGCGTTTCAACCGTATCAGGAGTGTGATGATAAATTTTAGATTGGGGCAGGAAGCCTCTGATAAAATTTTTATAAATATCAACGCTGTGTTTTACAAATTCCATCTGAACGGGATTTACTTCACCACCGTACGGAGCAATCGTATTAAGGCTCATATGACCGAGCATTGTGTTTCTCACATGTAAATCAAAAGAGCCCTGATCGTGGCATCCCATTCCGGCAAAAAGTCTGTCAACCTTTTCGGGCGGAAGGGCCATAGTCATACCGTTGGTAATCATAACCGAATACGGCGATCGCTGATTATCACTTACCCACGTATGACTGAAATATTTCATAAGCCCGAGGTCTGTTCTGCCGCCTCCGCCTGCACAGTTTTCAAAAATAACATCGGGAAAACGCTTTCTGAGGTTGTCATACATTTTATAAATCGCATTAAAACGACGAAGTGACAGGCAGTCTCCGTTATTTCCGATTCCGTAATAGTTTCTGAACGAAGCGTTATTATCAACACGGAGCATATCCATATTGTATTCTTCAATCATTCTTGCAAGCTCGTTTTCACACCATGCTGAGACTTCGGGATTTGTCATATCAACAAGTGAATCCGTAGATTTTCCGTAAATATCCTTTGCAAACCATTCAGGCTTTTCATTTCGCATCTTTGAAAGATGCCCCATATTCTCTATGTCTGCCCATAGACAGAATTTCATACCGAGTTCATGGCAATAATTTGAAATTTCCTTTATGGTGTCGGGATAACGGTCGGGATGAGGATAATTGTCACCACAGTATTCGCCCCACTTCATCTGCTCACCCGGAGGACAATACCAGCCTGCATCAACAAGGAAAACTTCCGCACCCATTTCAGCAGCCTGACGCATATAGTCCTTAGTGCATTCAACAGACATATCATGTTCAGCACCCATGCCGAAACCGACAAGAAGATTTGTTTCGGGAAGGCATTTTCTTGTGTGAGAATGCATTTCATTAACTGCTTCGTCAAGTCCGCCCATGATAACACCCATATAAATTTCAGGTGTTCTGAAATTTTCATAAGGCTCAATCACAACCAACGGTTTATATGATGTGATTTCGGCTTTAAGTGATATGTACGTGTCGTCATCTTCTCTTGTTGCGTTATAATCAATACTGAAACGACAACCTCCGCTGTATGCTATCTGTGCAAAATACATCATTCCGTTAACATTATTTTTCAGAAAAACAAGCGGATGACGGAATCTGTCCCTTAAAAAACGTGAATCAATCGTGAGAGTATCGGGCGTGACTTTACGCCATGTAAAAAGTCCCTCTCTCGCCCAATGGGTGTTTTCAAAATAACCGAGAGAATAAAAATCCTCAATAGTGTTATCATATATAAAGCGGTTCTTCTGCATATTTTCAAGACCGCCCGAAAGAAGACAAAGACGGCTGAGATTCATTTTATCCTGAGAAAGATTTTCAATTTCAAAGTAACGGGTGAACATCTGAGTGCCGTCAATAATTGTATGTATCTTTATTCTTACAGGCTTGATTTCACTTTCAAGGGTAAGAATTCCTTCAGCTGAATCTTCTGCTTCATTGACTGTAAAATCAACAAAACGAAGTCTGAAATCAACACTCTGCCCGTCAAGCTCAATGTTAAAAACAGAAGGCTCCTGCCAGTCAGCAGAATCAAGCCTTGTAGGAGTGTTCTGCAACACATTAAGAGGATATCCCGATGCATTGTATCCGCACGGAAGAAGCATTCCGTCAGAAAACACCTCTTCATAAACCATAAGACCGCTTCTGTAAACAAAACGCAGTTCATTTTTATCTGAAAATTCAATTGAGAAATAAGGCTTTTTCATTTTATCACCGACTTGTGTATTTATGATTACATTTTACTTTACACACAAAAGAATGTCAATTGAAAAAATCAGAATTTGTCGAGTAGTTTAAATAAATCAATCGTAGGGACCGATGCCCACATCGGTCCGCATTTGTCGAAGACAAATCGGAAATCTTTGATTTCCGCAAATTAAAAAATTTGATTCAATAAGATTGTTGTAAATGAACGATTTTCAATCGTTCATTGCTCCATTACATTACGCAATCGGACCGATGTGGGCTGTATAGTATGGTAGGATTGTTTACAGAATGTACGGGACGATTATTTACAGTTTTATGATAAAATAAGGGCAAAAAAATACTAAAAAAGGAAGTGTTTTAATG
>JAZSPR010000123.1:0-12020 GCA_045537555.1 Acutalibacteraceae bacterium
GAAGTTTACGAAGCAATAACGGTGGAACACCGTTCTATTACAATAAGTTCATTGAATTAATTTGTCGGTTAGCGGAAATCAAAGATTTCCGATTTGTCTTCGACAAATGCGGACCGATGTGGGCATCGGTCCCTACGATTGGTTTATTTAAACTACTCGACAAATTCTGATTTATAAAGCCTATTCTATCATATCGATTCCCATAAATCAATTACAGATAAAACAAAAAAGCAAAGTATCACAATAATGCAACACCTTGCTTTTTATATTACTGAAAATATTCGCCGACAGAAAAAATTGGAGTTTAATCATCAATGCATTTATCTTCTATTTCTTTTACCAGTTCACTCGGTTTTATCCCTAATGCATCACTGAGGCGGAAAAATGTTTCAAGTGTCGGTTTACGGAATCCCCGCTCAATCGCACTCAGATGGGTTCTGCCGATATCCGCAAGTCCGCTGACAACTTCCTGAGATAAACCTTTGTTGATTCTTGCATCACGAATTACACATCCAACAACAACCGGGTCAAGCATCTGAACTGCCTCCTCATCTTTTCTTATTATTTTCAGTATAATTGAATTATGAAAATTATTTGAACACCTATGTTGCCATGTGTTTTTTCTTTTTAAATTTTTCTGCAGAATACTCTTTTTTATTCAGTTATATACCAAAAAAAAACAGGTTTATTGCATTAATTTCTGCAATAAACCTGAACTTATTTTAAAGATTATAACCCAGCTCAAAAGCTTTGAGATTAAGTTCTCTGAATTTGGGAGGAACAGTTTCTTCAACAACTTTTTCCCATGCTTCTTTTGAAAATTCCATATGTTTTGCAACAACACCCATAAGAACAACGTTGACAGCCTTTGATGAACCTGCTTCAACTGCAAGTGAAAGAGCATCAAGAGCAGTCACATCAGCTTTTGCTTTAAGTTCTTCGAGAACGCCTGCGGGATATTCTGCCGCACCCGTTACAACCGACATGGGATCTATCTGCTGAGTGTTGACAACGATTTTACCGCCTTTTTTAAGGAAAGGCAGATATCTTGCAGCCTCAAGAAGCTCGAAAGCAATGATAAGGTCTGCTTCGCCCTTTTCAATAATAGGTGAATGAACTTCTTCACCGTATCTTACGTATGTTATAACGGAACCGCCTCGCTGGCTCATTCCGTGAACTTCGGAAACCTTTACATCGTAACCTGCACTGATTACGGCATTACCTAAAAGACGGCTTGCAAGAAGAGTTCCCTGTCCGCCGACACCGACGATCATTACACTATATGTATTCATTTCAGTTAACTCCTTTCTTAAGCCTCAATAGCATCAAACTTACACATCTGTGTACAAACATTACAGCCTACACACTGTGTGAAGTCAATTTCTGCTTTGCCGTCCTTCATGCTGATAGCGGGACAGCCTATCTTCATGCACATCTTACAGCTCTTGCACTTATCCTTGTTAACCTTGAGAGGAGGATTGTGTTTTACTGTCTTGAGAAGTGCACAGGGTCTTCTTGAAATAATGAGTGAAGGCTCGTCAACTGCGAGTTCTTCGTGAATTGTATCTCTTGTTTCCTTGAGATTGTAAGGATCAACAACCTTTACTCTCTTTATGCCGATTGCATGAGCGAGAGCAACGATATCAACCTGAGTTGCGGGGTCACCCTTGATTGTCTTACCTGTTGTGGGGTTCTGCTGATGACCTGTCATACCCGTGATTGAGTTATCAAGCACGATAACGGTTGATGCGCTGTTGTTATAAGCGATATCAATAAGGCTTGTTACACCTGAATGGATGAATGTTGAGTCACCGATAACAGCAACACTCTTCTTTGCGTTTTCGGGGTCAACCTTGTTTCTGCCGTGAAGAGCCGATACGGAAGCACCCATACAGATAACTGTATCGATTGAATCAAGGGGCTGAAGAGCACCGAGAGTATAACAACCGATATCACCGCTGACTGTTACCTTTTCCTGTTTAAGGGCATAGAAAAGACCTCTGTGGGGACAGCCTGCGCAAAGCACGGGAGGACGGCGGGGAATATCGAAGCTTACACCGTCGAATTCCTTTGTTTCACCGAGGATTGCTTTTGCAACAAGAGCCTGTGAATATTCACCCTGAAGAGTGAAAACATCCTTGCCGTGAACCTTGATACCGAGCTTCTTACAATGATTTTCAATGTAAGGGTCAAGTTCTTCAATTACATAGATTGTTTCACATTCATTTGCGAAATCGATAATCTTCTTTTCGGGAAGAGGATATACACAACCGAGCTTTAAGTAAGATGCATTCTTGCCGAGAACTTCTTTTGCGTAGTTATAGCAGTTACCTGCTGTGATAACACCGATTTTCTTATCGTAATATTCAACCGTGTTAATATCATCTGTTTCAAAGAATTCAATCTGCTTTGCAATTCTGTCTTCAACAACTACATGTTTGGGGATTGCATTTGCAGGCATCATAACGTATTTCTGAGGGTTCTTTACATACTCTTTTACGGGAACATCAGCTCTGTCAGAAAGCTCTGTAAGACTTCTGGAGTGAGCAACTCTTGTTGTGAGTCTGAGAATAACGGGTGTATCAAACTTTTCTGAAAATTCAAAAGCCTTCTTTGTGTATTCAAGACATTCCTTTGAATCAGCGGGTTCGAGCATCATTACCTTTGAAGCCTCTGCATAGTGTCTTGAATCCTGTTCATTCTGTGATGAATGCATGCCGGGGTCATCAGCAACGCCGATTACAAAACCGCCGTTAACACCTGTATATGATGCTGTGAAAAGAGGGTCTGCCGCAACATTGAGACCTACGTGCTTCATACCGCAGAATGAACGTGCACCTGCAATTGCAGCACCGAGAGCCACTTCACATGCAACCTTTTCATTGGGAGCCCATTCGGAATACATTTCGTCATATGTAGCCGCATACTCGGTAATTTCTGTACTGGGTGTGCCGGGATAACTTGAAACAACGTTACAGCCTGCTTCAAACAGACCTCTTGCAACGGCTTCGTTACCAAGCAAAAGCTTTTTAGCCATTATATAAAACCTCCGTGGATTAAAAATCTATTTTGTTATTCTATCATATCCGACAATAAAATTCAACTATTTAAAGTGAAATAAATATTATATTAAATTGATATTTTTATAAAAGAAGCCAATCAGAGGATTTAACCCGTCCGATTGGCTGTTGAATCTTATTTTCAGTCTTTGATGTAAACGGAAAGAGCACCTGCATAAACAAAAAGTGCATTACCCATAAAATACATAAGAGATGCATAATAACTTGAGAACATTGAAAGAATGTCCGTTACCTGATTATCCGTGAAAAGCTGAATCAGGCAATATGCAACACAGCAGAAAAGAACTGTTGAAAGAATCATACCTGTTACAAAAAGACCGTTTTTAAGTTTTTTTGTATATTTCTTTGTTCTTCTTGCAATAAGACAAGCTGTGAGATAAACGTCTGCAAGATAAACACCCAGAAGACTTGCGATAATAAGGAAGTCAATCTGCATAGGTGTGATTGATGCTGCACCGAGCAAAACAAGAAGCATCAGAACATTGATAATTACTGCAAAAACAGATTTCATCGGTCTTATTCTGCCTTTGTTTATCATTGAAAAAAGCATAAGGTCGGGAATGAGACAAAGGAGAACAGCGAAGAAGCTTCCGCCGATAAAACCGATAACGTCAGCTGTTTCCATTTCAGTCTGTGAAAAAGCAACCGTAACTGCAGAAATCACAACACCTGCAACAACAAGCATTGCCGTTACAAAAAGCATCAGTTTACCCGTACTTCTTGCTTTTGCTTCATTCATAAGAATTTTCTTTTTATTGACTTTTACGTTTTCGTTAACTGTTTCCATTTTATCCCCCATTATTCTTTACCGTTCCAGCAGTATGTGCAAAGCTTGTCTGCAGGAAGACCGGTAGCTTCAAGCATATCATCAAGACGGTTGTATCTCAGCGATGTGAAGTGAAGTTTTTCGCAGATTTTATCAAGCATTTTCTGATATCTTTCGCTGTCGGGGTCAGCATATTCGTCAAGCACTTCCCTGCTGACATTTTCCCCCTCAAGCTCTGCGATAACACGTCTTGTGATAAGCTCCATTTCTGAGTTTGAACGGGAGAAATTAAGATATTTACAGCCGAAAAGAAGAGGCGGACAGGCAGGTCTTATATGAACTTCCTTAGCACCGCTGTCATAGAGGAATTCTGTTGTTTCACGAAGCTGTGTGCCTCTTACGATTGAGTCATCGATAAGAAGAAGACTCTTACCGTCAATAAGGTCATGAATGGGAATGAGTTTCATCTTTGCGATAAGATTTCTCTTTGACTGATTAGAGGGCATGAATGAACGGGGCCATGTAGGAGTGTATTTTACAAAAGGTCTTGCGTAAGGCACACCTGACTCATTCGCATAACCTACAGCGTGAGCAATACCCGAATCAGGAATACCTGCAACACAGTCGGGTCTTACATTATCTCTTTTTGCTATGAGAGCACCGCACTTATTACGCATTTTTTCAACACTTATTCCCTCATATGATGATGAAGGATAGCCGTAATAAACCCAGAGGAATGTGCAGATTTTCATATCGTCGCCGGGGGCTACGAGTGTTTTTATATCGTTTTCATCAAATACAACAACTTCACCGGGACCAAGTTCTTTACAATCATGATATCCGAGGTTGAGATATGCAAAACTTTCAAAGCTTGCGCAATAACCTTCGTCTTTTTTACCGATAACAATCGGAGTTCTGCCCATTTTATCTCTTGCGGCATAGATACCTTTGTTTGTAAGGATAAGCATACTCAATGAGCCGTCAATGATTTCCTGAGCATATTTTATACCCTCAATGAAGTTATCCTTGCAGTTGATAATCGCCGCAACAAGCTCCGTGGGATTGATTTCACCATTCTGCATCTCGAAGAAATGAGTGTGACTGCCGATAATGTTGTTTGCGATTTCATCTATGTTGTTAATCTTGCCGACAGTTGTTATGGCATAAGTACCGTGATGGCTTCTTATGAGAATGGGCTGTGCTTCATAGTCTGAAATACAGCCGATACCGTAACAGCCGTGCATATCTTCAAATTCACTTAAAAATTTTGTTCTGAAAGGAGCATTCTCAATATTGTGAATTGCTTTATCAAAGCCGTTTTCTTTGCTGTAAACGGCAAGACCTGCTCTTCTTGTGCCCAGATGGAAATGGTAGTCTGTGCCGAAGAACAAATCAAATACACAATCTTCCTTTGATGCTACTCCAAAAAATCCGCCCATAGTTTAACCTCTCTTTTTTTCGCCGAAAAATATATATTTTTACTGCATCTGCATCTGCTGCATGAATTCCTTACCGAAGAAGTCAAAAAGTGTTGACATGGTAAGACCTCTGAGAGTAAGAACACCTGCAGGAATTTCGGTTGAAAACTCATCGACAACGGTTGAAGTTGAAACTGTTCCGTCTGCCGAGCCTAAATCAATCTGACGCAGTTCATCATTTGCAAAATAGAGCCATAGTGCCATATCGCTGTTATAGAATTTATAGCATTCGCCCTCTTCATTGCCTATCATTACAGATGTCTTTTCAAGCTCCTGAAAATTATACTTTGTCATATCCATGCTCTCTGAAATGATATCAAGCTCGCTCATATCAAAACCGATATCAGCCCCCATAAGCGATGTAAGAGTCTGTAAATCGATATATTTCTTCTCTTTTTTATTAATAAAGTAAACACGGCTGTTAAGATACATAACGCCGAGATTCATACCCTCAATTTCTGTTGTGGTATAGAAATTCTTGCCTGACATTGCAAGGTCAATGGGTGTTGATACACCGTCGGCAACAATTGTACCCTTCAAATAATACTGACCCGATGTGTAAGCTGTCATTATAGCTGCCTGCTTTTCGGAAAAACGGATATCCTGAGTGTTCATTGCAGGAGAAGTTGTTACGGGATATGAAGTAAGGCTTTCCTGAGTAAGTGATTCATAATTTCCGTTATATTCATCAGAACCGTTATATACGGGCTCTTCATTGTAATTCTGATTTTCATTTTCCGAATTACCGCCCAGAATCATAAGCATTGCAACGAGAATAAGCATTATTCCGGCAAAAACGCTTACAGAAATCAGTATTTTTTTATTACTGCTCAATGAATTCATATTTTTCCACCGTTCGTTTAACATTTTATTACAGTATATTTTATTTTTATTTCTTTGTCAACAAGATAGAGACAAAAATAACTTGTTTTATTTTTTTAAAAGTGTATAATGTATCTATTACAGTTTACGGAGAATAAAAATGACAGAAAACATAAGAACAAAAACATCTTTTGTATGTCTTATTGCGGGAATATGCTCTTTTCTGTGGGGAAGCGCATTTCCGTTTATAAAAATCGGTTACAGCCTCTTTGAAATCCCGTCAGACGACACGGGCACACAAATTCTTTTTGCGGGAATACGTTTCACAATAGCAGGTATTCTTGCCGTAATTATCGGAAGTATTTCAAGCAGAAAATTACTTATCCCCGAAAAAAAAGATATCGCCCCCGTATGTATACTCAGCCTTTTTCAGACAATTCTTCAGTATTTCTTCTTTTATATCGGAATGGCTAATACTTCGGGTGTAAAAGGGTCTGTTATAATCGGGGCAAATGTCTTTATCGTTATGCTTATTGCCGTTTTTGTATTCAGAACGGAGAAGCTGACCTTAAAAGCCGTAATCGGCTGTATCACGGGCTTTGCGGGGATTATACTTATCAATCTGAACGGTCTTACGGAAGGCACAATGAAGCTTACGGGCGAAGGTTTTGTTCTTCTTTCAACTGTAGCTTATGCCTTTTCATCATGCATAATGAAAAACTATTCAAAAAAGCACAATACCGTGCTTCTGAGTGCTTATCAGTTCATTTTCGGCGGTATCGTAATGATTATCGGCGGGCTTCTGATGAACGGAAAGATAACCGTTGTAACAGGAAAAGGGATTGCGGTTCTCATTTACCTTTCATTCATTTCAGCCGTTGCATATTCGCTCTGGAGTATGCTTCTGAAATATAACGATGTTTCAAAAGTATCTGTTTTCGGTTTTATGAATCCGATGTTCGGTTTTATTCTCTCCGCAATTCTTCTTGATGAAAAATCAGAAGTCGGCGGATTCAGAGGTATCATTGCAATTATTCTTGTGTGCCTGGGTATTTTTATAGTTAATAAAAATAAAACAGTTGCGAAACAGACATAAATATGATATACTTAATTAATTAATTCTTTTTAAAGGGGTGACAGATTTGAAAAAGCTGAGAATAACGGCACTTATTCTGCTCATATGTATGCTTTTTTCATCATGCTCGGCTGCTGAAAAAATTACTTCAACACAGGTTATTCAGCAGGAAAAATCTGACACCGCATACAGAACTTTATCAAAGAGTACGGAACAGATTACAAAGAATGATTTCCTTGAATTTTCTTTCGATAAAAAGACATACTCCGTCAACATAAAAGATATCACGGAAAATTATACATGGACTTCCCTTCAGGGCAAAAGCACACCGTCATCTTTTGTTGTTTCCCTTAGTCTTTACACAAAAAAAGGCATTTACAATCTCAACACACAGGATAATTCCGTTGCACTCGGCACGGCTGATTACAAAAAAGAGAACAACACACTTACAGTAAACTATGTTCTTTCAGATAAAGCCGAAACTGCAAAAAAGGACTATGCTCAAATCACTTCTGACGATGTTTATGTTGCATTTTCCGTAAAATACACTTTTTCGGAGCAGTCAATGCAGGTTGAAGTGCTTCTTGCAAACGCACTTATCACACCCCATGCATTTATAGGAGAAATGACTGTTCTTCCCCTGCTCGGAGCATCGGAAAACGATTCGGAAAATGATTATTTCCTCATTCCCGACGGCTCGGGAGCAGTAATGCATCTTAAAAAGACAAATGTTGCAACAGACTTTGTTGAAGTTTATGTTTACGGCAAAGACCCTTATTTCAACAGCAGTGAAAAATCGGCATCTGCAACAGTCCCCGTTTTCGGTGTAAAAAGAGCGGCCAGCGCATTTGCGTCAATCATTACAAAGGGGGACGCCCTTGCAAGAATCAGGGCAAACAGAAAAAATGAAACGGGTGTTTCATCCGTAAATGCAACTTTCACAATAACACCTGTTATCGCATCGGGAAATTCTCTTTACAAAGGTGCAACATATAAAGACAACATCTGCATCTCATATAAATTCTTATCGGGTCAGAATGCCGGTTATACATCCATGGCATCCGCATCAAGAGAAGAATTTATCAATAAATCAATCCTCAAATCATCCGGCAACATAAAAAATGATGATATCCCCTTCTGCCTGACTGTTGTGGGCAAAGCCGATTCGGAGAAGCTTACAACAACCGAACAGACACTCGATATTCTCGGCATTCTCAAGGGCAAAGGAATAAACAATATCTGGCTCAATTACAAAGGTCTCCTTTCGGGCGGTTTTGCACAGAAGAACCTTTATTCATCTTCCGTAATTTCCTCACTCGGCGGAAAACAGGGAGTTGAAGCGCTTCACGAATACACCGTAACTCAGGGTTGTAAGCTCCTTATAAATACAGACATTCTGTCTTCATCCTCGGCATATATCAGAAATTCTGCAAAAACTGCAGACGGCAAAAAAGCTTTTTTCAATCTGCTCAATGATATGGGTTATCATCCGAATACGGCAAACAACCTTGTTTCAAGAATCGGTGAAAAAGCCGCTCAGCTCGGCAAAGATAAAGAAACACCCGGTGTTTATTCTCCCGTCCCCGAATACTCAATGCATCTCAGGAAGATTGAATCTGTCGGCGATAAATTCTCAGCTTTTCTTGAAAGTGACATACTGAATTTATCTGACGGTTTATCATTCTCCGATGCAGGTACGGTTCTTTATTCAAGCAATAAAACCGACAGAGAAACTGCGAAAAATATCATTTCCGAGCAGGCAAAAGCCGTGAATAATTACGGTACACTTGCTGTTGAAAACGGCAATATCTACACTCTTTACGGTGCCGAGCTTGTATCGGGAATGAATTTTGAAACATTCTACACAGAATCTGCCGATTATGAGCCCGTACCGTTTGTTCCTGCCATTCTTCACGGTCAGGTTCATTACACGGGAAAGGCAATTGATGCGGGTGACCCGCTTTACAGATACGATATGCTCCGCCTGATTGAATACGGTGCATTACCGTTCTATGAATGGATTTACGAAAACAAAAACATTTTCTGTTACAGCGGATATCTTCTCAATGACAGAGCCGGAGAAATTGCCGACTTCTATAACGATGCAAAAGAGATTTTTGCTCCTCTTGCAAAAGAAACAATAACAGACCACAGAAAAATTGAAAAAGATTCCGACGGAAAAGCTTTAAGCGGTGTCTACTGCACAACTTACTCCGACGGAACGGAAATATATGTAAACTACACGGGAAGTATCATCCAGACTCCCGGAAACATCGCCATAGGTCCTTATGACTTTGTGGCAGTAAAAAGATAAGGAGAGTTAAAATATGCCTATAAAGATTTCAAACGAACTGCCTGCAAGAACATTCCTTGAACAGGAAAATGTTTTCGTTATGTCGGAGGAAAGAGCTGATTCGCAGGATATCAGACCCCTTAAAATTTTAATTCTCAACCTTATGCCCACAAAGATTGCAACCGAAACACAGATTTTAAGACTGCTGAGTAACACTCCCCTTCAGGTTGACATTGAACTCATGCAGACAGTCACACATGTTTCAAAAAATACATCTCAGGAGCATCTTACAAAGTTCTATAAATCATTCGACGAAGTAAAACATGAAAAATTTGACGGAATGATTGTAACGGGTGCACCCGTTGAACAGATGGAATTTGAAGAGGTTGATTACTGGGGCGAGCTCTGCTCAATTTTTGAATGGGCAAAAACAAACGTCTATTCAACTTTCTATATCTGCTGGGGTGCTCAGGCAGGTCTTTATTATCACTACGGACTCAAAAAGTATCCTCTCAAAGAAAAGATGTTCGGCATTTTTGAGCATCAGCCCCTTGACCTTTATCACCCTCTTATGAGAGGTATTGACGATAAATATTATGTACCCCATTCAAGACATACGGAAATCCGTATGGAGGACATTGCAAAAATAAAGGACCTTCAGGTGCTTTCATACTCTCCCGTTTCGGGTGTTCATCTGCTCTCAGATATGGAATGCAGAAACTTCTTCTCAACGGGTCACTCCGAATACGATGCAGACACTCTTGCAACCGAATATTTCAGGGATAAGAACAAAGGACTCGATATTCAGATTCCCTATAACTACTTCCCCGATAATGACACAACAAAGAAACCGCCGATAACATGGAGAAGCACCGGTGTTCTTCTTTTCACAAACTGGCTCAACTACTTCGTTTATCAGCGTACACCCTATGATCTTGCTAATCTGTGAGGAATAATATATGGATTTCAAACTTGATGCTTTCCCCGTTGACGAAACAAGCGGCGGACTCAGAAGCACGGAAAAAATCAGAATAATTATCTGCTATATCCTTATTAATTCGGAAGCATCCCTTACAAGAGATGACATTCTTTCGTCTTTATATGATAACGGTATTGCGAATTATTTTGAAATAAGTCAGGCTATCGATAACCTGATTGATGTCGGTGCGGTTCATTTTGAAAACGACATTCTCATCTGTGATGAAAAAGGCATAAAAATTGCAAAAGAACTTGAAAACGAGCTCTCTGTTTACATAAAGAACAAGGCTGTAAGAGCCGCAAAGCTGACAGCCCTTTATGAAAAGAGAAAAAAAGAAAATGAAGTGAGCATCACAAGACTTTCAAACAAGAATTACCGTCTTGATATAACACTCAATTCAGGTCTTGACAATGACGGCGAAAAGGACAAGCTTATGGAGCTTTCACTCTATGTGACAGATTCTCTTCAGGCTGAAAGTCTTAAAAATTCGTTTCTCAATAACCCCGCAAAAGTCTATGAAAAAGTAATTGAAGCCCTGACGGAAGAATGTGAATTTAAGGAATAAGAAATGGATAACAGATATGCAGTTTTTCTTGACATTGACAACACGCTGATGTCAGGCGGAAAAATACCCGACAAGAATATTGAAGCTATAAAAAAAGCCCGTAAACAAGGGAACTTTGTTTTCATAAACACAGCACGTTCATATGCTTTTATACCTGAAATTCTTAAAGACGATACTCTTCTCGACGGCTATGTTGCGGGAATCGGCACAGATTTAAGACTCGGCGGAAAACAGATTTTCAGTTGTCCCCTGACACGTAAAGAACTGAAATTCATCGGTTCGCTTTTTATAAATGTCACACGTGAAGTGGCATTTGAAGGCGAAGACGAAATGATATGGATAAACCCCGAGCCCAGACGTGAAAATGTAAAGCATCTTCTCACATCTTCCGATGAATTTGACACGGTTTACAGAGATTTCAGAATTTCAAAACTCTATATCAGAGGTCAACTTACCAAAAAAGAAAGAGAAATTCTCTCAGAGGATTACATATTATATCAGCACGAAAGCTATGCCGAATTTGTAAAAAAAGGATACGGCAAAGCTGCAGGTATGAAAATGATGACAGAGCATCTCGGAATCCCTGCGAAAAACTGCATTGCAATGGGTGACAGTTCAAATGATACAGATATGCTCCTTGCGGCAGGAATTTCGGTTGCCATGGGTAATGCAATCCCCGAAATAAAAGAAATCTGCACATACACCTCCTGCGATGCAAAAGACGGCGGAGTTGCGGATGCTATTGAAAAGTTTGTGCTGAAAGAAACAGCAACAGTCTGAATAAGTCAAAAAGCAGTCCGAGGACTGCTTTTTTGTTTGATAAATCAGAATTTGTCGGGCTGAAGCCCGACAAAAATTCGCAATTGGAAATTCGCAATTCGCAATTGATGAAGGGGCTTTGCCCCTTACCCCATTATAATGGTTCAAAAGGCGGAGCCTTTTCCGAAATTGCGCATTGCTAA
>JAZSPR010000077.1:0-4869 GCA_045537555.1 Acutalibacteraceae bacterium
TTGCTTATTGCGTTAACTCCGGCACGGAGGGGGTCAGACCCCCCACACCTAGCAATCATCGTTTACAGTGTGGACTACCAGGGTATCTAATCCTGTTTGCTCCCCACACTTTCGAGCCTCAGCGTCAGTTAAAGCCCAGTAAGCCGCCTTCGCCACTGGTGTTCCTCCTAATATCTACGCATTTCACCGCTACACTCGGAATTCCGCTTGCCTCTACTCCACTCAAGAACAACAGTTTTGGATGCAGCCCCGAAGTTAAGCTTCGGTATTTCACATCCAACTTGATGTCCCGCCTGCGCTCCCTTTACACCCAGTAATTCCGGACAACGCTCGCCACCTACGTATTACCGCGGCTGCTGGCACGTAGTTAGCCGTGGCTTCCTCCTCAGTTACCGTCATTGATTCGTCACTGAAGACAGAGGTTTACAATCCGAAAACCGTCATCCCTCACGCGGCGTTGCTGCATCAGGCTTTCGCCCATTGTGCAATATCCCTCACTGCTGCCTCCCGTAGGAGTCTGGGCCGTGTCTCAGTCCCAATGTGGCCGTTCAACCTCTCAGTCCGGCTACTGATCGTCGACTTGGTGAGCCGTTACCTCACCAACTATCTAATCAGACGCGAGTCCATCTGTCAGCGGATTTCTCCTTTGACCATTGTATCATGCGATACTGTGGTTTCATGCGGTATTAGCGTTCGTTTCCAAACGTTATCCCCCTCTGACAGGCAGGTTACTCACGCGTTACTCACCCGTCCGCCACTAACTTGACCACCGAAGCGGTCTCGTTCGTTCGACTTGCATGTGTTAGGCACGCCGCCAGCGTTCGTCCTGAGCCAGGATCAAACTCTCTAAAAATTGTATTTACACAGCCTTAGCTGTTTAAACCATTCTTAGAGCTTTCAATTCGCTCTTACGTCATTTGCTGACTTTTTGTAATCTGTTATACCAGAATTTACTGTCGCAAGTTTTTTCAAAACTTACAAAATTTCAGGGTTCCTTTTTTATCTCGTCGTTGTTTAATTTTCAAGGTTCATGGCTCTCAAGTTCGTTTCATTTTTATGTTTCTCTCTCGAGCGCTTGCTTATAATACCACAGCAAAACTCAAATGTCAACACTTTTTTTTGATTTTTTGCGACTTCTTTAAAACGGCTCCGTGTGTTTCATATTCTCTTCTGTTCAGAAATGGCTATTTTGCGTTGTTTCTTGTGTTTCTGACCATTTATTATATGCATAAATCTTTTTAAATATTTATTTCAAAAACCCTGTTGACACCTGTTTTTTCGCAATTATTATAATTTTCTTTATAATTAATATTACCTATACACATATCAGGAAGAATATCCTTTAATGGTACAAGAACGAATGCTCTCTCGCCTATCAGCGGATGCGGCAACATCAATTCCTTACTGCAACGTTTTTCATTTTCATAAAGAAGTAAATCTATATCGATTATTCTCGGTGCATTTTTAAAAGGACGCTCCCTTCCCATCGATGCTTCAATTCCGAGACAACCGCCCAGAAGACATTCCGGTGACATTTCCGTTTCAACTTTCACACATACATTATAAAAGTTATCCTGTTCGGTATATCCCCATGGTTCCGTTTCATAAACGGCTGATATATCAACCACTTTTGTATTCGGCAGATGATTCAATGCCTTTATTGCATCACGGATATTCTTTTCTCTGTCGCCGATGTTTGTTCCTATTCCAATATATGCATTCATTATTCTCTTTCCCTCTTTATTTCAACAGCGACATATGCAAAATCTGCTTTCATCGGAGCTTCAGGTTTCTTAAGTGTTACCTTTACACTTCTGACTCTTTCAAAGTTTTCAAGAACCGCATCTGCGATAACCTGTGCCGCTTTTTCAATAAGGTCATATTTTTGAGCAGTAAACACTTTTTTTACAAGTTTGATAATCTGAGCATAGCTTACTGTATCATCAACATTATCTGTCTTGCAAGGTAAAGACAAATCAACCTTGCATTCCATATCAATAAGAAAATTCTGTCCCTCAACCTTTTCTTCGGGATTTACTCCGTGATAAGCATATAATTTAAGTTCTTTTATTATAATTTTATCCATATATAGTGCTTCCTTTATTTTATACTATTATATATAGCAATTGACTGAATTGTTTCGGGTACATCATGAACGCGGAGCATATCTGTTCCCTTCATCAGGGCAATAACATCAGCTGCAAGTGTTCCGTAAAGTCGGTCTGCTGCATTTTCTGTCTTTGTGATTTCTCCGATAAACCTTTTCCTTGAGAGTGCCGTCATATGAACGACATCATCACGTACTGTCTTTTCAAGATTTTTAAGCAGTTCAATATTATCATATGTTGTTTTTGCAAAACCGAAACCGGGGTCAATGCAGATGTATTCACGACTGATGCCGAAATTATCACACTTCTGCAGAAAATCATCAAAAAATTCAGTCACCGCTTTGACTACCCCATTCGGATAATCAACAGTAGTGCCCGACGGAACATTGCAGGTGTGAGTCATTATCCATCCGGCATGGTATTTTCTTATAACATCTGCCATATCTTTATTAAAGACACCGCTGACATCATTTATTATATCGGCTCCGTTCAAAAGACAATAATCTGCCGTTTCGGGATTGACAGTATCAACTGAAATGACAATATCATCATTTTTCAGTTTTTCAAGCACGGGAGAAAGACGACTGATTTCTTCGTTGACAGAAACCGGTTTACTTCCGGGGCGGGTTGACATTGCACCGAGGTCAATTATATCTGCTCCGTCAGAAATAAGTTTTTTTGCATGACTTACAGCATTATCCGCATCAAGAAACAGTCCGCCGTCAGAAAACGAATCGGGTGTGACATTGACAATCCCCATGACTATACTTCTTTTCTGCAGTTCTAAACATCCTGTTTTATATCTGAACACTTTCATATCAATAATCCACCGTAACATAAGGTCGGAGTTTTTCGAGTGTCTTTTCACCGATACCGTCAACTTCAAGCAATTCATCAACCGTAAGAAATGCTCCGTTTTCATTTCTGTAGTTAATTATTGCATTTGCTTTTATTTCACCTATTCCCTCAAGAGTCATCAATACATCAAGAGGTGCTAAATTAATATTGATAAGCCCGTCTGATTTTTCTGTTACAGAAGGTGCAGTTGTCTGAACAACTGCAGTCTTCACGGTAGTTGTTTCATTGACTTTTGTTGTTGAAGCCGAAGGTTTTTTGTTGCTGTTTTTATTATTTACCGTATTATTCGGTTGCTGAACAACATCAGGTGACAAATCAACATAAACCTGAGTAGTAAACAACTCACCGATATCAATATCATCAGCAGTATCAATAACTATATCGCCGAGAGAAGTATCCGTTTTTCCTATTACACTTTGAGGAAAAACAAGATTCTGTGTATCCGATTGTGTATAATAGATTCTGATTGCAAAAATCATTGCGACTGTTGATGTTATAAGAATCAGAATAAGAAGAACAAATTTTATAATTTCAGCTGTTTTTCTGATTTTTGCTGTTTCAACATCATTTTCAGGTTTCTTTTCACCTTTTTTCATATCATGTTCTTTTGCATCGTTTTCTTCTTTTTCAACATTATCATCACGAAGGTAAAATATATCAAACCCTTCATTGTCTGTTATTCTCAAAAGCACTCGCCTCCCCGACTGAATATCATTATATCACATTTACGACATAATTCAACACAATTTTATCTTGACACAGCAATATAATGTAATTAAAATATAATAAAAGAATCAAGGAGTTGACTTTATGGCACATAAAGAAATTTCAATCAATGAAATTAATGTAAACCCCGTTACAATGTTTTCTGACGGTTGGGCAATTCTCACCGCAGGAGATAAAGACAATTTTAACGGAATGACAGTTTCATGGGGGGCAATCGGTGAAATCTGGGGTAAAGCTTCAATGTTTGTTTTTGTAAGACCTCAGAGATATACTCATGATTTTTGTGAAAAGAGTGAATATTTTACTGTAAGTTGCTTCGGCGGAAAAAACAGAGAAGCACTTTCATTCTTCGGAAGCAAAAGCGGAAGAGATTTTGACAAATTCAAAGAAACAGGACTTACGGCAAAAACTGATGACGGTTTTGTATATTGCGAAGAAGCTGAATTGGTCTTTCTTTGCAAAAAGACGGCAAAAACAGTTCTTCAACCTGAGAATTTTTTCGACAAAGCAATAGATGATTGCTACAAAGCAAATGATTATCATGATATTTACGTCGGTGAAATCGTAAAAGTCCTCGTAAAATAAGGCTTTTCAAACTTTTTTGAAAAAAATTAAAAAAAATTAAAAAAAGGTATTGACAAATCAATTTTCTGTGCTATAATATGCAATGTCGTCAGGGAAAACCCGACAGACAAAACAGAATATTCGGTGTCTTTGGCGCAGAGGTCCCACCTGTTCCCATCCCGAACACAGTAGTTAAGCTCTGCAGTGCCGACAATACTTGGCTGGAAGCGGCCCGGGAAGATAGGGCGATGCCGAAACTCAAAATAACCACCCAATAGGGTGGTTGTTTTTTTATATAATTTTCAAATGAAATATAGATTCAGCTGCTTAAAATCAGAATTTGTCGAGCTGATTGAATAATGTGTAGGGACCGATGCCCACATCGGTCCGATTGCGGAGTGTAGCGGAGCAATAACGATTGAAAATCGTTCAATTCCAATAAACTGAATGAATCAATTTTTTCGTTCGGCGGAAATCAGAGATTTCCGATTTGTCTTCGACAAATGCGGACCGATGTGGGCATCGGTCCCTACACATTATTCAATCAGCTCGACAAATTCTGATTTTAAGCAGCTGAATCTATATTTCATTTGAAAATTATATAAAAAAACAA
>JAZSPR010000104.1:0-14771 GCA_045537555.1 Acutalibacteraceae bacterium
TATTACAATAAATTCATTGAATCAATTTGTTCGTTTTGCGAAAATCAGAGATTTTCGATTTGTCTTCGACAAATACGGACCGATGTGGGCATCGGTCCCTACGATTGGTTTATTCAAACATCCCGACAAATTCTGATTTGCACATCAAAAGGAGCCGCGATTGCGACTCCTTGATTTTTTATGCTTTTTCGAGGCCTGCGGAGATTCTGAGGATTTTTCTTGCATCTGCGGCGGTAATTTTGCCGTCACCGCTTACGTCGGATGCGAGTGCATATACCCCTTCAAGTTTTTCAAGCTTTGCCGAACCTCTGAGAGCAAGTCTTGCGTCTGCGGCAGTAGTTTTACCATTACCGTCAACGTCATTGGGGACACAGACTGTGTATTCATTAAGAATCTTTCCGCTGTTGTCCATTACACGGATTTTTGATCCTGTGCCGACAAGGTCAGATTTGCCAAGCTCTTTGCCGTCTTTGCCGAAAATTGCAGTTTTGCTGTTTTTGATAACCTTTGAAATATCTTCAACAGTATTCTTTTGACCGAGTGTTACTGTCCTACCCTTTTCATCAACTTTTATATTCTTGTCACTTACTTCAAGCTTCTCTGAAACGGGCTTTTCGGTGGGTTTTTCAGTCGGTCCGTCTGTTGCAGGACCGTCAATAGCGGGTCCGTCTGTCGAAGTTTTTTCAGTCGGTCTTTCAGAAGGCTTTTCTGTTGTGGGAGCATCTGTTACAGGTTCTTTTGTTGTGGATTCTTCACCACCAACAGAAATAAATGTTATACCGTTTTCGTTTGCATATGTTTCAGCTGAAGTATCGGGTGTGCCGTAAATTACGAAATCTTTAATCAGTTTATAATCATAACCAAAAACATAATATCCCAAAGATTTATTGCCGATTGCTGATACACTATCGGGTATTATTACAAATTTAAGATTGGGGCAATTGTGAAATGCAAAACTAAAAATTCTGCTTACACTATTTCCGATTGTTACACTTGCAAGGCTGTTACACCAGGAAAATGCCGCTTCACCAATTGTTGTTACACTATTTCCAATTGTCACACTTGCAAGATTAGCAGAATTATAAAATGACTCATAACCGATTGTTGTTACACTGTCGGGAATTGTGATACTTACAATGTTGTTGCAATTAAAGAATGCATAATCACAGATTGTTATTACACTATCGGGGATTGTATATTCTGATCTGCTGTTACCAATAGGATATTTTATTAATTCAGATTTATCTTTATTAAATAAAACGCCATACTCATCATTTAAATAATATGAATTACTTTCATCAACGGTGATACTTTCCAGATTGTTGCATTCTATAAATGCTGTTTTATCAATTATTTTTACACTTTTTCCAATTGTTACACCTGTAAGACTATGGCAACGATAAAAAGCATAAATGCCAATTTTTATCACCGGATATCCTTCAATAGTATCAGGAATAACAACATCACCGCTGATTGATTCATCACAATCAGTAATCGTCACTTCACCGTCATTGATTTCATATTCCAGATAACTGAGAATGTCATCTTCCGCCACAGATGAAATTTCAAGTACTGCGGACATTGATATTATCATTAGTAATGATAATAATAATGATAATATTTTTTTACTCTTTTTAATCATACAAAATACCTCCGTTAATATGATAATTCAATCTTATCACAACTTACGGTTGTTGTCAACAACAACTGAGATTTTTATATAACAATCAAAAGTTGTTATATTATTAATGGTGATTAAAAATGTTAATGAATTTAAAGCAATTACGGAAATCAAAGGACATAAGCCAGCAACAACTCGCAGATGTTATAGGTGTCAGTCAGCAATCAATAAACAAATACGAAAATCATAATGTTGAACCCGATATCAGAACTCTTATTGCCATTGCTGATTATTTTGATACAACTGTTGATTTTCTTATAGGCAAAGGTGAATCTGATAAAATAAAGGAAAACCGTACGGTTTATGAACTCACATCAGATGAATCATTTATCATAAACCGATACAGAATGCTTGATAAAGATGAAAAAGAAAGTATAAGACTTATTATAAAAAATTACACAAAATAACCGAGACTGTCCGTCAGCCTCGGTTTTATTATTTATTGATTTTTTCTGTAAGCATTTTTACGGAATTTTCAATAGTTGACCCTGTACAGTCAATGACGACATCCGCATATTTATCGTAAAGCGGTTTTCTTTCCTCGAATGCATCCGCAAGGCTTTTTCCGTTTTTGAGCACAATACCTCTTGTTGTGATATTCGTGACTCGCTTTTCAATCTCGGCAAAGTCAACATGCAGATAGACTATTTTCCCGTTTTTTCTGAAATGCTCCATTGCTTTTTCTGAGTAAACGGCACTTCCGCCCGTTGCTATAACGGTGTTTTCTTCATTAACAGTCAGAAGAATCTCTTCTTCAAGTTTTAGAAATGTATCCGTACCGTCGTTATCAATTATATCCTGAAGAAGTCTTTTTGTTTTCTGCTGAATGATTATATCAGTATCAACAAAAAGTTTACCCATTGCCTTTGCAAGAAGGACACCGAGGGTGCTTTTTCCCGCACCGGGCATGCCTATGAGTATAATATTATCCATTATTTATGCTCCGCAATAAACTTTTCAAGAATGTCAGCCGCTTCGCCGACAATCTCTTTGCAGGGACGTTTTTTATAATATTCGGCTGTTCTCTGCTCGGGAACGGGGCTTTTTTCGTCGTTTTCAGGGAGATTGAGAAGCTTATGGCAGATATATGAACCGTTTCTTGACTTAAATTCAAGCACGATTGACTGAATATCCTTGTACCAGTTCATTTTTGCCTCATTATCCGTGGGGCTGTCGTAACCGAAAATCATATTTGCAACAAGCACCATTCCGCTGACAGCACCGCAGACCTCACGAAGTCTTCCGAAACCGCCGCCGAAACCTGAAGCCATTTTAACCATTGTTTCCTTTGAAACACCGACTTCGTCACAGAAAGCCGCAGAAACAGCCTGTGCACAGTTGAAGCCCTCTTCAAAAAGTGCAATCGCAACGTCTCTTTTGCTCATTTATTCACCCTCCACGGCATCTGCAACCTTTTCAAGCCAGTCGCCTTCAAAGAGCTCGATAAGTCCCTTATCAACCTGATTAGCAAAATCGGGGTCAATGGGGATTCTTGCAATCTGAGGAATATTGTGTGCAGCGGCAATTCTTTCAAGGTTACTTTCACCGAAAATAAAGTGCTTCTTACCGCATTCTGAACACTCAAAATATGACATATTCTCAACAATACCGAGAACGGGAATGTTCATCATCTTAGCCATATTGACAGCCTTTGTAACAATCATTGAAACAAGGTCCTGAGGAGAAGTTACAATGATAATTCCGTCAACGGGAAGTGACTGGAATACTGTCAGAGGTACGTCACCCGTTCCGGGAGGCATAACAACAAACATGAAGTCGATATCCTTCCATATAACATCTGACCAGAACTGCTTTACAACACCAGCAATAACGGGGCCACGCCAAACAACTGGGTCTGTCTCGTTTTCCATAAGAAGATTTATTGACATAACATCAATGCCCGTTTTTGAAGTTGCGGGAAAAAGTTCAGTCTCTGTGCCCGTTGCTCTTTCGTGAATGCCGAAAGACTGAGGAATTGAGGGGCCTGTGATATCTGCATCAAGAATTGCAGACTTAAAACCTCTTCTCTGCATTGTGACAGCCATCATAGATGTGACAAGTGACTTGCCGACACCGCCTTTACCGCTGACAACACCGATAACTTTTTTTACTGAACTCGCATCATTGAGTTTTTCTTTGGGAATACCGCCTTCACGGCTTGAACAGTTCGCTGAACAGGAACTGCAATCATGTGTACATTCGCTCATTATTATTTGCCTCCGAGTATATATATATTTATTTATTGATTGTCTGCTGAGAATTCGCAGACAGTTGAATTTGCCATTCTTCTTGAATACCAGACTGCCACACGGACAAAATCTGCCCAGTTTTCAGTTTCAAGACAGCATTTTGTGCTGATTATTGTATTTTTCTTATTTATTTCAACATCTTCATTACCGCCGAAAAATTCATTGAAAAAGCCGGCAAAATCAAAGGAGAATTCCTTTGTTTCATTCTTTTTCACGGGCTTGTTCATTATAAACTGCTGAAAAGAAACGATTTCATCGGTGAATTCTTCGTCACCTGTGATTTCCGCAACATATTTTTTCAGTTCAGGGAAGAATTTATCTTCATCTATAAGACACTTTGAGAAAAGCATTTCATCAGGCTCATATATAATGTGTCCGAAACGGTCGTCAATCATTCCGATTGCTCCGTTTTTATTTGCAACAGCTGAAAAATGTTCACGGAATGAAGTCCAGAGGGTGTGAATAAATTCTGATGACTTATCATTCAATGCCTTCTCTATAAATTCGTTATAGAAATCATAATATGATATATTTCTGTATTTTTTAAGGGCTACTGCGATATATCTTGTCAGTCCCAGAGCATGAAGTGCCTGAACGGTGACTGCAAAAAGATAAGTTTTTTCCCAGTCGGCAACACTCATTGTGCTTGTGGAAACGATAAGGGATGAAAACTCGTCAATATCCTCTTTCACCGTGTCGGGATTGATATGATACTGAATAAATCTGTTATGAACAGTCTTTATCTGATATTTTTCGATATATTCACGGCTTCCGAGGAGTGAATTCGGAATAAGTTCGCAGGGGTAGACATTTATTGCACTGTGCTGACCGCTTTCAAGGACTTTGCACATACCCTTTGCAAAACTCTCATATGTTTCACCGGGAAGACCGAGAATAAGCTCCGTATAAGTGGGAATATTCTCTTTCGCATAAAAATTCACAAGGTCAGAATAATATTCCATATCAAGATTCTTTCTTCCGATGATTTCAAGCACCTCGGGAGATACACTCTGCAGAGAAATTGTCTGTGCCTTACTCATGTTGTTATCAACAAGGAGTTTGCTGATTTTACCCACAACATCAAATTTGTTCTTTGTGAAATTGACTTTGAATTTCTGCGGATAACCTGTTTTCTGCTTGAGGTCTGTCATATATTCTGCAATTTCAAGGTCACGGTTGAAAAGACCGAAGTTTGCATCACAACCGTAGACATATTCTATCTTTTTATCTGCGATCCAGTCAAGTTCGGCTTTGACCCTCTCCATGGGGAAAAGTCTTACCTTGCATTTAAGAAATCCCCAGTCGCAGAAAGCGCATTGATTGGGGCATCCTCTGTTCGTTTCAAGCAAAGCGGAAAATGAAATTCCGTCGTCCATTATATTATCGAAAATCCCCTCGAGATAAGGTGAGGGATAGTCCGTTGTTTCGGGATTTTTCTTAGGAGTGGTGACAAAACCGTCATTACCTCTGAATGAGATATTATTTATGTTTTCAAGAGAAGTATTTTCGGAAAGAGCCAGAAGAATTTCTTTGAAAGCCTCTTCACCGCCGCCGTGAATAAGTATATCGGCTGTGGGGATAGCAGACAGCTGATGGCTGTCTGGTGCAATATGATGACCACCGAAAACCGTGATACAGTCGGGATATTTCGCTTTAAGCACCTTTGAAAAAGCAATGTTGTATTCAATATTCCATATATAGCAGGAAAAACCTACAAGATAGGGATTATCGAGCTTTTCAACAGCCTTCTCTATATTCTCACGGGTATAGATGAACTTGCCGAGATTATACTCAGCTTTCACTTTTTCGTCTGCCCACGCATAAGCGGCAATACATCCTGCCGCATAGGGAAGATATGCATTTTTCTTTTCGCCTTCACCGTAAACGGTGGAAACCTGAACAAGATAAATGTTCTTCATGTTATCCCTCTTTTCAACAGAAAATTATATCATACTATAGCCTTTATGTCAAACAAACTGTTGAAAAAAATTTAATTATATTATATAATGTATAGTGGAAAAAGAGGTGAGCGAGATGCAAAATATTTATATGGTTCAGGTTGGCTTTTCTTTTGACAAATCTGTCTATCTGCCTTACAGCGTTGCGACGATTATTTCATACTGCAAGAGCATTCCCGCAATAAAAGAGAAATATCATTTCCCGAAACCTGTTTACAAAAGGGATAAAATTGCAGATATTGTTGAGTCACTCGATAATCCTTATATGATTGGGTTTTCGTGCTATCTCTGGAACACAAATTTCAATATTGCACTCGCAAAAGCCGTTAAAGAAAAATATCCTGAATGCATTATTGTTTTCGGCGGTCACAACACACCCGAAGACGGTTCAATGCTGAGCATTGAAGACTGTATCGACATTATTATGACGGGTGAGGGAGAAGAGACTTTTGCTTCACTTCTGACAGAAGAAAATATCGATAACTGTCCGAATATTTATTACAGAAAAAACGGTGAAATTGTAAAGACTTATGAAAAGTTCTATGACGATATTTCACATTACCCCTCTCCTTTTCTTGACGGCACTCTTGACGAAGTAATTGACAACGACCCGGACACGGATTTCCTTTCAGTTCTTGAAACAAACAGAGGCTGTCCTTTCAGTTGTGCTTACTGTGACTGGTGTGCAAAAAAAAGTGTGCGTCAGTTCCCCATTGAAAAAGTTAATGCGGAAATAAAATGGCTTTCTGACCACAAAATTGAATATATCTTCTGTGCCGATGCAAATTTCGGTCTTTTAGAGCGTGACGAAGAAATTATCGATACACTTATTTCTTATAAAAAAGCAACGGGTTATCCCGATGTCTTCCGTTGTTGTTACACTAAAAACAGCAACGACAGAGTTTTCAGAATGTGCAAGAAACTCAACGAATACGGCATGGACAAGGGTGCAACTCTTGCTTATCAGTCTTTGTCTGAAGAAGTTCTTGAAAACATCGGCAGAAAAAATCTGTCAATGGAGTATTTCTCCGACCTTCTTCATAAGTACAACGAAGCAGGTATCCCCTCATATTCAGAACTCATTCTCGGTCTTCCCGGTGAAACAAAAGACTCATTCTGCAAGGGACTTTGTACACTTCTCGACCATGGTCAGCATAATTCCGTGAGCGTTTACTACTGCGAAGTGTTGCCCAACTCCCCCCTGGGCAAAAAAGATATGCTTGAAAAATATGATATTGAAGTTGCAAAGGTAAAGTTCAATCATATTCACTCGGCAAACGATATTAAAGAAGAGGTTGAAGAATATTCAAATATTATACGTTCAACTTCAACCATGAGCCGTAAGGACTGGGTTGACACAAATATGTTCTCTGTCTGCCTTCAGGCTTTCCATTCTTTGGGGCTTCTCAGATGCTTCGCTCTGTATCTCCGTTACGAAAAGAATGTGTCATATTTTGATTTCTATTCATCACTCCTTGACTACATCATGAACACCGAAAACGGTTTTCTGCATTCGCTTTTTGCATCATTCAGGGATAAATACGAAACTTCTGCAGACGGCGAATGGAATTACTATAACGAAGAACTCGGCAACATTATATGGTTCTTTGAAGAGGGAGCTTTCATCGAATGCATAAAGAATTATGATGAATACAAAAAGAGTATTCTGCCCTTTATAAGAAGTTTCGGTATTGATGAAGAAATGTTCCTTGAAATCGAGAAATATCAGGACAATATCCTGAAAACTCCTTTCAGAACCGAGTATAACTTTACGCTTAAATATGACCTGCACACATATTTTTCACTTCTTATGCAGGGCAAAAAACTGAGTCCCGAAAAGAAAGAGACTGCGTACTCTTTCCGTCAGGACAAGGTCTTTGATTCGTGGCACGACTTTGCAAAATTCACCGTATGGTACGGCAGACGCAAAGGTGCATCCACATTTATGAATGAAATAATATAAGAAAAAAAGTGGATTACAGAGTTTTTGCTTTGTAATCCACTTATTATTTATTGTATTAAACTTTTTCGAGCTGTGCCTTAGCAGCCTTAGCAAGTGCTTCTGTGTCGCCTGAGTCAGCAGCTTTCTGAAGCTCTGCTCTTCTTGCAAGAAGCTCTGCATACATAACTTCCTTCTTTTTACCTTCAAGGTCATAGAAGAGCATCGGGAAAATACCGAGTGAGCCTGTGATTGCAGGAACGATTGTGAACATTGCAAACATGTAGAACTTAACGCTGTCTGTCTGTTCTCTGCCTGAAACATAAGCTGTCTGGTCATACTTAACAAGCTTTTTAAGACCTGTACTGATAAGTGATGAGAACTTCGCAGATACCTTCTGCACAATATCCTTTGCAACGGAGGTCATAGCCTCTGTTCTGTAGCCGTTCTTCCATTCACAGTAGTCCATAGCTTCGTTGAACATTTCTGTACCGATAACTGAACGAGCACCATAGAACAAAGTCCATATAAGCTCATAAATGCTCATAACAATAAGCATACCTATTGTGCTCTGGTAAATACCGCCCTTCTTGGACTTCCAGTTCATACCGACACAACCGATACCGAATACGAAGATGTTGAGGAAATTTGAAATATAGTTTGTTGAGATATACAGGAATTTACTTGAGAAGTGTCTGCGCAGCCAAGGAACGTAAGCGTATGAAACGGGGCTGACGGGAGCTGCGGCAATACCTGTAATCATTGTCATTGATGCAAGATGAAGAACATCTATGTAATAGTCACTCTTGCTGCCGCCGATACCGAAGCTTGAAAGGAATCCGCTGAGTGTAAGCAACAGCATGGGTTTATTGTTGATGATTGACTTCATACCCTGCATGATACTGGGAGTTTCAACGGACTGCATGATTCTTTCTTTACTGTTCATAAAGAACCACATTGACATACCGCTGGCAACGAAGTTTGTGAACATACCCATTCCGACGAATGAAGCAAGATAAAGACTCTTCTTGCTTGCTCCGCCCTTGAACACGCTGTTATCTATAAGGTCAAGAATAACAGTCATTATCTGTTCGGGAAGTTTTTCACCGAATGTACCCGATGCGAAGTTAGCAAGCGTAATCAGTCGGGTTCGGTCAACAGGATGCGGCGTTATGGTTGAAAGAAGACCGTTTCGTGCAATGTTCTGGAATGTGCCGATACCTTCACGGACGAAAGCAAGAAGCACATAGAAAACAAATTTTGTAAGGTCCATTGAGGTTCTGCCTGCAAACATAAGAGGCATAAGCCAATAGAGACATGTACCTATAAGACCGGGCACTGCAAGTGCAAGAAGATAAGGTCTGAATTTACCCCATCTTGTACGTGTTTTATCAACAATCGCACCCATGAAGATATCATTCACAATATCCCATACGCCGTTGATTGCCTGTTCAATCATCTGAAGTGAAAGGTCAACCTGAACGATGTTTGTAATGAATCGGTCTGAGTATTTGTTGATATTGAAGCTTTGTGCGGCATCCCAGAGAACAAAACCTACAGTTTCCTTAGTACCTACATAACGTCTGTTTTCATAGACATAATTGGTATTGAGTTCTGCAGTCTGTGTCTGAGGAGCATTATTGGAGTCAGCCAAAATAACAACCTCCGTAACTTTACTGATAATATGATTATTTTAACATAATATTACCCAAAATGCAACAATAATTTTGCATTACTTCAAATATTTTTTGTTAATATTAATTCAAAATTATATCACGGAATTTATAACAATTGCCGTAAAACAGTTAAAGGGATTGGTAACGAGTACCAATCCCTAAAAACTAATTTGCAATTAAATGCTCAAGCTTTATGCTTGATAAATGTCGGAGTCAGATATTATTCTTCGTCCTTTTTTCTTGTTGCTACGAAAGCAACAGCTGCGATAGCCATAACACCAGCGATAGCTGCTACGCCTGCATCACCAAGAGGAGGAATAGTTTCGGGATCCTTCTTGTCGTCATCGTTGTTGTTGTTGTTGTTGCCAGCATCTTCTGATTCTGCTTCAACCTTGTTAACGTTAATAGCAACATCACCGTCAACACCGTCGAATGAACCGAGAACAACTGCAAGCTTAGCATCGCCAGCCTTAAGAACCTTGAATTCAACTGTCATGAAGTCGAAATCAGCAAGTGTAGCTGCATCAAGGTACATGAATGAGAAAGTAACTTCACCAGCTGTGGGGTTACCTGCTGCGGGCTGAAGACCATCAGCTGTGTTGGGAGTAACCTTAACGAATTCAAGAACTGCGGGATCGTAGTTAAGAACAAGGTCGCCACTTTCAAGACCTGTTGCGCCTGTAACTGCAACCTTAACTTCGATTGTTTCGCCTACAACAGCATCAGTAGCTGTAACGTTGATTGCGGGAGCAGCGAAAGCTGTAAGAGCAAGAGCTGCTACCATTGCAAGTGCCATTGCACATGCGAGCATTTTCTTTGCAAGTTTCATTTTTAGAACCTTCCTTTGAAATTTTTTCTATATACAGAGCCTTGAGACTCAGCATACCATAGTGATTTTGAGGCATAATACCCCGTTGAACAATTGTTATTATATACTATCACTTTCAAGAAGTCAAGTGTTATTCATAAAAAAATTGACCAAATAAAACACTTTTATCATTTTTTCAATTAAGCATCTCTAACAATTTAAGCACATTTTAATACAGTTTAGGACTTTTGTCAACATCTTTTTTTACGATTTTTTGCTTTTCTTATTCATTATATACTTATTTCAATTAGCCGACAGCTCTATATCACGGCTGTATGACTTATGAAAGGCTTCTGCCACCGTTTTATCAAAGTCAGCATCTTTAAGCGAGTTGACTCCCTGAATTGTTGTACCCCCCGGCGAACAGACTTTGTTTACCCACATATCAACATCTCCGCCGCACTCTTTTAAGAGTTTTGCAGAACCGAGAACAGCCTGAACAGCAACTTCACGGGCGGTTTCATCACTGAGTCCGTCAGCTTTACCTGCTTTTGCCAGCGCCCCTATAAACATAAATGTATATGCCGGAACGCATCCGCCGAGAACTCCGAAAACAGAAAACAGGCTTTCGTCAAGATGCTTTGCTTCACCGTATGATGCACAGATTTCCTCGACTTTTCCGAGCTGTTCATCTGTCACAAAACGGTTGCCCGTATAGGCAGAAACTGCTTCACCCACTTCGGCATTGAGATTCGGAAAAATTCTTGCAACAGGGGCATCATAATCAAGGAAAGAGGCAATATAATCTGTTGTCTTTCCTGCGGCAATCGAAACAACAAGAGGTTTTTTTATCTTCAGACTGTCTTTTATACATGGAAGAAGATCGGGAAAAACCTGCGGTTTTGTACAAAATACAACGACATCGCATAATAAAGCAATATCATTTTCGCTTTCAGCTTCATTTATCCCATTCATTTTGCAGAATTGACGCAGTTTTTCCTTATCTATATCATAGACATAAATATCATCTTTATCAAAAACATTTTTTTCTGCAACATTTCTGATTATCGGTTTTGCCATATTTCCGCAACCGATAAAACCTATTTTCTTCATTTTTACATCGCTTCCTGAAATTTATTATATATAAATTGTATCACAAATTCAAAAAAATTCAATAGACACTTGCAGAAATCGGAAAAAGGATATATAATTGTGTCAAAGGCGGTGTTTTTATGATTCTGACAGTTGACATAGGCAATACAAACATCACATCAGGCATTTATGATAAAGATGACCTTCTTTTTGTTATGCGTGCAGCAACGGACAGAACAAAAACGCCTGACCAGTATGCAGTTGAATTCCGTGCTATGCTTGACATACACAATGCACTTTCTTTCAATTTCAGCGGAGCCATTATCAGCTCTGTTGTACCCGAAATAACAGATGCAATCAGAACTGCAGTACAGATTGTAACAGGACAGACAGCATTGGTTATAGGTCCCGGAGTTAAAACAGGGCTTAATATAAGAATAGACAATCCTGCTCAGCTCGGTGCAGACCTTGTTGCGGGTGCAGTAGGTGCACTCAACAAATATAAGATGCCATGCCTTGTCCTCGATATGGGAACAGCCAACAAAATCAGCGTTCTTGATTCAAAAGGAACATATAGAGGATGCACAATATCTGCAGGTATAGGAATTTCACTCAGAGCACTCTCATCGGGAACATCACAGCTTCCCGCTATTCCGCTCAATGCCCCTGCAAATGCAATCGGGACAAATACTGTTGACAGCATGCAATCCGGCACGGTTCTCGGTGCGGCGGCAATGATAGAAGGTCTTTGTGCAAGACTTGAAGAAAATCTCGGCGAAAAAATTGAAACGGTAGTCGCAACGGGCGGCATTTCAGGTGATATCATAAGATACTGCAGAATGGATATCATTCATGACCCGGATCTGATTCTTGACGGACTCAGATTTATCCTTGAAAAAAACACAATTTAATATTACATTATATATTATACATATTTCATTCGTTTAATTTTTGCGTTGTATCCGTAACGGAACGACAGCAAGGAGGAAATATATATGTCAAAAAAAACAAACAAAAACAGGAAGCAGATTCTGTTTCTTTGTCAGTTTTCACTTTTACTGGCAATTGAAATCATAGTCTGTTTCACACCTCTGGGAACACTCCCGTCTCTAGGTTTACTCAGTGCCACCCTTTCCCACGTACCCGTAATTATCACGGCAATTATTCTGGGAATGAAAGCAGGAACTCTTATGGGTCTTGCATTCGGCGCATGCAGTTTTATCTACTGGACATTTGTTGCCCCCGGAGCATTCTCATTCCTTTACACACCGTTTTATACCATGGGTGAATACTCAGGCAACTTCGGTTCTCTGCTGATTTGCTTCCTGCCCAGAATTCTTATCGGTGTTGTAACAGCACTCGCAATGAAAGGCTTCACAAAAGTGTTGAAAAATCAGTTTGCCGCAGCTGCAGTTGCAGGTGTTCTCGGCACACTTACAAACACACTTCTAGTTCTCGGCGGAATTTACATCTTTTTCGGAAACGAATACTATGCATTGGCAGTCACGGATTCATCACAGACATTACTTGCATTCCTCGGAATGGTAATTCTCACAAACGGACTTCCCGAAGCCGTTATCGGAGGTATTGCAGGTTCGGCAATTGCAGTTCCCGTTAAGAAGGCAGTCAGTAAATACATGTAAAAAACACACAACGCAGATGCTGATGCACCTGCGTTGATTTTTTATTCAGTCTGTTCTTCTGAGGAAGTATCCCCGCCGTCAACTATTTTTGCAGCTCGTAATTTTGCAAGGTCCTGCATCATCTGTTCTCTCGTCTTGCCGTGAACTTTGAAGAAGAGAAGAAGAATTGCTTCAATTGTTCTGCCGATACCTATTGAAAGAGCAAACAATCCCCAGATATTGCGGAGCATAACGGGATCTGTCTGCCTTACAAGCTGACCGCCTATATACTTCGACTTGATACCCAGCACGGTGATGAGTCCGCCGCTGAGAAGTGTTGAAACCTGATTCACAACAAGGTTGATGTATCCCATTGCAGCACTCATGATGCCTTCATTTCTGATGCCTGTTTTCCACTCGACATAGTCATACATATCACCCGTCAGAGCCGTGTTACAGTATCTCTGAACCGAGTTGAATGAACCTGCAAAGGTGAGCATAATTGTAATATAGATAAGGTTGAGAACAATATGTTCTTCGCCGAACGGATTATAGCCGATTGCCCACATAACAAGATATGATACACCGCCTACTGCATAACTGAGTGAACCTAAATTCTTAAGCCCCATTTTTCTTGTGAGTTTGGGAGCAAGAGGAAGGACAAAATATGACGGAAGACCTGTAAAAAGACCTGATATTGTGCTGTATGAAACCTTGCCGTAACAGTTGAGCCAGAAGTCGTTCTGAACTCTTGAACTGATACCTCTGCCGACCTCAAAAAAGCCTTTTATAAGAAGAATCCACATCGGCTGACACTTTGCAACAATTTTTATTGATTTCCAGACGCTTACTTCGTTCATTTCTTTCCTTGAAGCAAGCGGAACTCGCTCGCGAAGAGTAAAGAAACCGTAAATTCTGAATATAATTACAAGGGCGATAAAGAAAACCGCACCGCCGATATAAATTGACTGTCTGGGCACGGATTCGGGCAGAAAGTCTATAAGAAACGGAAAGAAAGACGGAATCCACACACCGAAAAGGTCAACATATGTATCAGCCGCAATCAACCTGTTACGTTCGTTTACATTAGGTGTAAGGTTGAAAAGCAATGCCGAATAAGCGGGAGTATAAAATGAATTTGCAATTGAACCTATGTAATAAAGAACAGCAAAAATGCCGAGATATGCGAACTGTGATATTCCCGTGGGAAGAATCCACGGGAAAAAGTTTGCAATTATCCACAGAGGAAGAGTCAGCACAAGGAAAGGACGAACTCTGCCCCAGCGTGTTCTTGTTCTGTCAATTATGGGACCCGATATTGCATTGTCAAATGTATCGGCAAAAGTGCAGATAACACTTGCCGTACTCAGCGTTGCAGCCTCCGCACCAATGATTGTTCTGTAATAAAAGTCAGAGTTTGCACCGTTGAATGTCTCCCAGTTCTTATCACCTACACCTGAAAGGATGTATGATGCCATTTCTTTAGGTGAAAGATAGAATTTATTCTGTTGTTCAAGCTGTTTGTCAACTTTTGTCTGTTCTGCCGTAATTTCAGACATAAAATCACTCCGTTAAATCAGAATTTGTCGAGTAGTTTAAATAAAACAATCGTAGGGACCGATGCCCACATCGGTCCGCATTTGTCGAAGACAAATCGGAAATCTTTGATTTCCGCTAACCGACAAATTAATTCAATGAACTTATTGTAATAGAACGGTGTTCCACCGTTATTGCTTCGTAAACTTC
>JAZSPR010000130.1:0-4293 GCA_045537555.1 Acutalibacteraceae bacterium
GGAACACCGTTCAATTGAGTTTCTTATTGTAATCAATTTGTTCAACATGTGGAAATCTAACGATTTCCAATTTGTCTTCGACAAATCGGCGGCTTGAGGGCAAGCCGCCCTACGTTATTGAACCCGACAAATTCTGATTTACCAAAAAATTTATATTTCTTGCAACACTTTACTGTTTTTTACACTCTAATAGATGAAGGGAGCGTGACACGGATGAAAAACGAGCTCACAAAACTCATCAAGGAGGCTCAGACGGGCAACAGCAAGGCGTTTGCAACAGTTTACAGCTTCTATGCAGACGACTTGTATCGCTTTGCGCTCTGGTATACCGGTAAGAGTGCAGATGCCGAAGACGCGGTGCAGGAGGCTGTTTTAATTGCCTTCAAAAACATTGCAAAGCTGAAAAAACCGTCTTCGTTCAAATCCTGGATGTTCAAAATTCTTTCAAACGAATGCAAAACAAGGCTTACTAATCCCGCAGACAGGCTTTGTGTTGTGTCCGTTGATGAAATCAGAGAAACCGGATGCGATTTGTCCGAGGGTGATTTTACTGTGTCTGCAGAGCTTAAGGATGCTCTCGATACACTTTCTCCCGAAGAGAAGCAGATCGTTCTTCTGAGTGTTATAGGACGCTATAAAAGTAATGAAATTGCCGAAATTCTTGATATGAAATCAGGTTCCGTGCGTTCAAAGCTTTCACGGTCCCTTGATAAATTGCGGGAAATTATGCAGTGAGGTGAGAGATAATGAAAAACTTTAAAAACGAATTTGAAAACAAACTCAGAAATGAAGAGATAACTCTTCCCGAATCACTGTCTGCGGAAAATATTGAAAAACTCATAAACGAAAAAGGCGGAATAATTGAGCCTAAGAGAATTGTTTCATTCCCGAAAAAAAAGATTGCGCAATGGGTGTCTGCGGCTGCAATATTTGTGATTCTCGTCGGTGTTACGGCAGTTATCGGACTTGATATGATGCCTGTTCAGAAAGAAAATCAGAATATAAGTGACACCGAACAGCTCGAGATTATTGAAAACCATGCGGCATCGTCTTCTGATTATTCAGAACTTCATAAAACGGTCCTTTCATATTACAAAGATATTTATAATCAGACCTATTACTTTGCACAATCTGATTCAGACGGAATTTTCAACGGCTTTTTCGATAATTTCGGTGCAAAAAACGAAGCGGCTATGGATATGGCTGTTGGTAATAATACTGCCAATGCGGGAACATCAACTCAAAGCGTGCCGAGTGCCTCTCCCGAATCTGCAGGTACAGCATCAGATGATGCAGAATACAGCACAACAAATACTCAGGTTCAGGGTGTTGATGAAGCAGATATCGTTAAAACAGACGGCGAATATATCTACTTTGCAAGAACACTCAACAACGAAATTGTAATAACAAAATGCACAGACCCCGAAAATCTTTTTATTTCATCAAGAATCAGACTTTCGGAAGACGAAAAAGAGATTATCCCCGTTGAAATCTTCCTTCACGGCGATACGCTTATTCTGATTGCCCGTAAATTTGCTGACTATAATATTTCGGATGTCTTTGTACCATCAAATCTGACCGATGCATGCTGTACGGCGATAAGGTCTGACACAATTGTGAAGATGTTTGACATCACAAACAAAGAAGACCCCAAAGAAACTTATTCAGTCAAACTCTCTGGTGAATATGTTTCATCAAGAATTGCCGAGGGCAGACTTGTTCTTGTTACAAGGTTCGACATCCCTTACAGCTCTGTCAGAGCATCTGATTTTGATGATGCGTGTCAGGCGATGAAAGAAATCTGCATACCCGAATACAGCATAAATAACGGTGCAATGCAGCGAATCCCTGCTGACAGAATAAATATGCTCGGCGGAAAAACACCCTCTTCTTATGCAATAACTGCCGTAACAGACCTTGACAAAGCAGAAAAAGAAACAAAGTTCAATGCATTTCTCGGCAATGTCGCTGATATTTACTGCACAAAGGATGAACTCTTTATTGCGGAAGAACAGTTTGCATACTGGATGCCCGAGGGTGAAACGGTTGTAAAAGATTCAGACGGCAGAGAGTTTGAGGCTGTTACAAAAATTATGCGTATGGCTCTGACTTCTGACGGTGCCGAATATATTTCGGATGTTAAAGTAGGCGGTACTTGTATCAATCAGTTCTCTATGGATAAAAACGGTGATTACTTCAGAATTGCAACCATAGGCACAAAGTATAATGCAAATCAGCGTGAAAGCATGGTTTATATTATAGATAAAGATATGAAAATCACGGGTTATCTTGACGGCATTGCAAAGGGTGAAGATATGAAAGCCGCAAGATTCCTGGGGAATGCGCTCTATCTTGTAACATTCATGCAGACAGACCCGTTGTTTGTTGTTGACCTTTCAGATGTTACAAAGCCCGAAGTCAGAGGCGAACTCAAAATACCCGGTTTTTCAACTTATCTTCATCCCATAGGTGACGGACTTGTTATTGGTCTCGGCGAAGGCGGTTCAATGTCGGGCACAGACGGTACAGCGAAGATATCTCTCTTTGATGTCAGCGACCCGAACAATCCGAAGGAGCTTGATAACTATACCACAAATGACATTGCCCGTTTCACAGGCGGTCACAAAGGCTTTATAACAGTTGACGAAAACACATATGCCGTTCCTGTTGCATTCGGTGCATCATCGGGCATTGTGATTATGTTCAGCATCGAAAACAGAAGTATAGTGATACATGAAAGTTATATAGCTATGTCCGGTGCGGTATATAATGAAAACACAAGAGGTGTTTTTATCGGCAATATACTCTTTGTTGTTAACAATGCAGGTATTGCATCCTACGATATAACAGAAGATTTCGCATTTGATAAAGACAGACTTTCATTCTTTTAGGAGTGATTGAAATGAAAAAGAAGATACTTGTTGCTGTAAGCGTCATTATATGCATTATTGTAATCGGTGTTTTCGTTCTCGCAGGCAGAGGATTTTCCGCATCAACGGGACTGTTTCTCAGAACCGATAACGGGGATATGGTCATTCTTGATAATTCACCGATAGTTATGTCGGTCCGTACAAACAACAAGGACATGTTTTCAGAATATGAATCGGGAGATAAGATTTTTGTTATCCACGACGGGATAATGGAAACTTATCCCGCAAAGACAGGAGTATATTTTTCTATAAAACTTGCAGACGGACATATATCTCATATATCGGAAAGTGTTTTAAGACAACTTTCTGAACTCGGCTGGATTTCAGCAGAAAAGCTTCTTGTTAGTACAAATACGTATCATTCGTCATTTTTTGATATTATCACGGCGTCAACGGGAAGTATATTTGACACGGAAAAAATTAAACTTGCAGCTGATAATTCTGCTGTTATGAATGAAAATGAACCTTATCATTTTCCCGTTTTTGTGTTTCACACTTATGAAAGCTTCAGAGATTTTCTTAATGACTTTGATAAAAAATTTGATTCGGGACACAGTGATGCCGATGATTACAGAGAGAAATTCAAGGACCTGAATGAAGAATATTTCAAAGAAAACTCAGTAATTCTTGTTTCTTATTATACAGGTTCAGGTAATGTGTCTTATGATGTGGAAAGTGTGTATTTTGACGGTAAATCCTGCTGTCTGAATATAACAGAGCATACATCGGGTAATGTCGGCACATGTGATATAACTTCTTATCTGAAAGCTGTTGGTGTTGAAAAAGCTTTTATTGGCGATTGCAGTTTGTTTGATTCCGTATTGGCCGGATATAGTGTTAAAACAAATGAATAAAGGAGTTGATTCTTATGAAAAAACTCAGAATTGTTCTTATAGTCTTTGCTGTTATCGTGGTTTTTTTGGCAGGAATGCTTATAACCGACACGGTGAAAAGTCAGAACTTTCTTGAACCTGTATTTGCGCGTGAACAGATTGTTCCGCCCGGTGACAATACAAAATTGTATCATGGTATCGGATACACGGTTAAAACAGAGTATTATACAAACGAAAACGGTGAAAGATATCCCGGATGCAGTGAAGTATGGCTTTTCGGAAAGCCCTTTGCGGCGGTAATAACATAAAATCACAGGACTGCTTCGGCAGTCCTGTTTTTGATAAACAATAATTTGTCGAGGTCTTTTAAATTCGCAATTCGCAATGCTCAATTGGGCACCTCTAAAAACTGCATAAAAGCAAAAAATAATTGATAAAAACAAGCAGAATCAGAGTATCCCCCAACTACGATTAATTTTGTTTGATTTTTATCTACCAAGAAGGCAGAGTTGTGCCTTGGATTATGCTGA
>JAZSPR010000168.1:0-11311 GCA_045537555.1 Acutalibacteraceae bacterium
TCATTACAGTTGCGTTGGGGATATTTTTTACGGCAAGTACATTGTCTGATGCGGTATCGGCAGAAGCGAGAATACTTCCCATTTACAATGTTGACACACCTGAAAACAAGGTTGCAATTACTTTTAATTGTGCCGTTGGCAATTCCGATATGGATGATATTCTCGCAACACTCAATGAGTACAATGTCAAAGCAACATTCTTTCTTTTAGGTTCTTGGGCGGATAATTACATAGAAGAGGTGCAAAAAATCTACGATGCAGGACACGAACTCGGCAATCATTCATATTCACATAAAGATATGCCGTCAATGAATTATGAAGATATTCTGCTTGATATTCAGAAATGCAACGAAACGTTCAGAAATATTACAGGCCACTCTCCCACTCTCTTCAGAGCACCGTCAGGCAGCTACGATAACAAAACCATCTCCGCCGCTGAAAATCTCGGCATGGTAACGATCCAATGGGATGTAGAACCACTGGCAACGGTTGGAAATGGCTACATATAGGGCTTTCTGAGCCACTAAAATTTACAACGGAGCAGTTTTTTGACTGCTCCGTCTTTCGTGATGCATTTTTGCTTTTAGTCCCAATCTTTATTCATAACAACAAAAGTCATTCTTTCCTGAATGCTCGGGCCACCGTGACCTGTGCCTAAGCCTCCGTGGTCTGAAGTAACGATAATGAGCCAGTCTTCCGTATCATATGTTTCTCTTGCTTCGATGGCTTTGATTACTTCATAGCCGTAATTATCTTCGGTTCTGAAGCCGTCTTTATAAACGGGGTTATTGAACGAAAATCCAAAATTATGTCCTGCTGAATCGGTATTTTCATAAATGATAAACACAAAATCTGCACAGTCCTCACTTGTTACTTCTTCAATTGCTCCTGTATGAATATCTGCTTTATTTTTACGAAGGTTAAAATCAATATCTATGTTATTTTCTTCGCAGTATGCTTTTTCATTTTTGTAGGTTGAGTTATCATCAGTAAAGTGACCTTTCCACTTTGTGATGAATGCAGCGTTATCGATAACATCATCTTCAATAAGTGTAGTCATAATCATTTTTGGTTCAACTGTTTTTGTTATTCCGTTACCTGTTATACCGTGTACATCGGACCAGACACCTGTGAGCATTGAGCACCAGCCGGGAGCAGTTGAAGTTCCCTGAGTGTTTTCTGCAGGATAATTTACACCGCCGCAATAGGTAAGGTTGATTGATGCACCGTTATCAAGCAGGTAATTAATTGCTCCGTTTTCCTGTCTTTCTGCAAGAATATCTGCACGGCAGCCGTCATAACCGATAATAGCCACTTTCTTTTCAGTTTTTCCTTCAGTTAATTCAGCTTCAAAATGTTCGTTGATGATATTGTAAACATCAGTCGTCGGATATGCTGTTTCTATAGTGTTTTCGTAGCCGACGGAAGTAACATTCTGTCTGTATAATTCTTCTGTGTCATTTTCGTCTGTATGGTATCTTGTGAAATATAAAGCCAGAGCACCTGCGATAATTCCGAGAATAACAACTACAGAAACAACAGTGAGTATAATCTTTTTCTTGTTTTTCATCTTAATACCTCCCAAAAGGTGTAAAACTATTTTCCTATTATAATTTCTTTATCGATTTTGCCTATAAAGATGTTATCTTCTGCTGTTAAAGCATTGGCATCGGGGTTTTCAAGAATAATTCCATAGCTTGGGGAGTCGGTTTCAGGGGATGCAATAAAAGCATTGTTTTTCACTTTTAAATCATAAACCATTGGTCTGAAGAAAATATAACCTCGGCTAAAACCATATCTGCCTGACGGCCCGTCAAAGATATTATCATAAATTTCTATATTGTTATGTGGAGCATCGCCGTGATGCCCCACACCAGGGAAACCGTCACACTTGAAGATGTTATTGTGAATTTGTATGTTGCGGCATACGGTATCATCACGCATAAAATCAATCAGAGTGCCGTCACAGTTATAAACAGGACCGTATGAGCCTTCACGTGCCAGGTCGATCTGAATCTCTTCATTAAAAAGTCCGTCATTGACACTTGTGTAAGTAGGTCCGTCAAAAACACAATTTCTTACAACTGCATTCTCCGTTGAATTGATTTCAATCATGTGCCATTGCGAACAATTGACAAAACGACAATTTTCAATGACAATGTTTTTGCAGTGGACAGTATTGATCAGCGTGGATTTTTCCGTAAGGTTTTTATTACCGTCAAAAATACCGCCTGAAATCACTACATCGTGAGTACCCTCATAAGCACCCCATTCAGGTTCTGAATATGAAGCAAGCAGATATTTTGTTAAAGGTTCGCTCTTGTCACTTCGCAGAACGGTAGCTTTATCAGAGAATTTAAGTGTCTGATTTGAGTAGAAAATAAGTGCGGCAGAAATAAGATATATTCCGTCGGGAAAATAAACTGTTCCTCCGTCTTTAACTTCATCAATACATTTCTGCAAAGCTTTTGTGTCATCGTGAATTCCGTCACCGAAAACATCTTTATTCTGCTTTACATTAATAAATTTCATATCTATCACTCTTTTTATAAAATTGTTATCTCTCTTGCGTTACCTCTGTCTCCACGGTTGGTTACAAACTGCATTGCACCACCAGGTAATCTGCATTCAAAGTCAAAGTGAAGATGTCCCACAAGTACTGCCTTAATCTGTGGCTCATTGATAACATAATCATAAAACTTTTTTGTAGAAGCGTAAGGCTCTCCTATATCCCCTACAACCTCAGGATGAGCATCAGTATCGGAACCAAGAACACAGATTTCACCATTCCAAAAATCATAGCTTTTTATGTAAAGTTCTTTTTCGTATAAAGGCGCATGCATAAAGAGGATTACGGGATACCCTTTTGCTACTTCTTTTTTCAGTCGCATAAGTTGGCTTTCTTCAACCTGATGATATGCATCATCTATTCCTACAAAGTTAACACCACCAACTATACGGGTGTTGAAGAAGATATTGACACCTAAACCGCCATTCATATCCTGAAGGCTATTCATACGATAAATCATATCTTCCATTTCACCGTCATATTTTGCATACTCGTGATTACCGGCGATAAAAAGCAGTTTATCGTTTTTGAGAAACTCACGTGCAAATTCAAGACAGGGTTTTGAAATAAAATCAATTAAATCACCTGTATGAACAATTACATCGCAGTTTTCTTCGCCATATTTCATTTGCTCTTTAAGAGACTGAACACTTGATTCTTTATCACGTTTTTCACCATGTTTTTTCATAGCTTCGCTATCAGTTTCACAATAAAATGGCAGATGTGAATCTGTGATATGCAGAATTTTCAACGGCTTTTCAAGACCGATTGCTATAGTGTTTTTCTTAAGTGTCAACATACTTTCACCTTATGCATCTGAATTCGTTGTCTGTTCAACAGTTACGGGAGCTTCGTTACTTTCCGCTGCTTTGTTTCCTTCCTCCGCTCTCTGTTTGAGAACCTCCATAACATGAGCGTGCTTTTCGTCGGTATAATCCCAAAGGAACAGATAAGGAAGAGTCATAAGAATGTAACCTGCAAGGTCAAAGCCGATACCTATAATCATGCATTGCATTCTGACATCAGTCATATAAAGAACATCCCAGTCAGATGTAAAGCCGACACGGTAGAACATAAGCGGAATGATAAGAGAAACAAGAGTTGTTATCGGAGTTGTGAACCAACTGATAATACCCTGATAAGCCTCCAGTCTTTCTCCCGAAATATACATCTGGTAATCCTTGACACGGATATCCGTATCCCTCTGGGCAATGGTTACTGCTGCCTGAAGCACATCGCCTGCGAACAGTACAAGGAATATTGCAAGACCGCAAAGAAAATGTGTATTACCCAGGAAAAGAATAGCCAGAATATAAACCGCATTTCTCACTGCAAGAACAACATATTTAAAAACAACCATCTGCTTGTATTCAAAACGTTTTCTTATCCACGGCGCAAGGAAGTTGCCGGGGTTGCCTGCCATTTTAATAAGAATTTCTGCAAGGGAGAAGAAAAGTCCCGTTTCACGCCATGTATAAATAAGAAGAATGGTTTTCATATCAAGCATACCGTTGCCCAGAGAGTCAAGAAGTGATGCAATCTGTGTTATCCAGAGGTATTTGTTCTTAAAAATACCCGATACACAATGCCAGAAAGATAAATACTCTCTGTTTTCAACAGGTGGCATGGGAATTCTTTCCTTTATATTGCGAAGACCTATGAACATAACTCCCGAAGAAACCACAAAGAATACAGGGAGAAGATACTTGAATGTGCCGATATCTTTAATGCCGTCAATGAACATTATACCTGCAACTGTAGGCAGAATAACATTTACGATATTCTGTACCAAATGGCTGATCTGAACCGGGAATGAGCGGACAAACAGTCTTTCCTGCGGGTTGGGGCTGATGTTATCTGCAACAGATTGCGTGAAACCTACATAATTAAAAATTGTGTAAAGCTGGAAGAGAAGATAAAGAGTCCATACTCTGTCTGTAAGAGGAAGCTTATAAAGCGGAAGTTCACAAATAAGAATAACAACAATAATACACTGAATAACATTTGCATATGCAAAGATTTTATATCTGCCGAGTTTATTAAAGAGTTTCTTTCTTATAAGGATATTTCTGAAACCGCTCCATCCGTTGCACAGGAAATGAGCACCGAATATTTTAAAAGCGTTGAAGCTGTTGATACCTTTCCAACGGGTGTCAACAATGCTTGCAATACCTTCGGGAAGAATAAACGAGAAATCAAAAATCAACATTAACAGACCTAAAACGGTAAATGTCAGATATACAGCATTGTATTTCCGTTCAACATTTTTAGGTAAAAATCCAAGGTTTGCATCAACACCCATATTGAGAAGATTCCAGAAATAAGTTGATGCAATAAAAAATACATTTATTGCGCTGAATGTAAGAAGAGGAATTTCATAATAATATGCGATAAGATAACAACCTGTACCGAAGGTAAGGAAGCTTTTCAGATAATTAAGAGTGTAATCACCGCCGACTGCGGCAAAAATAGAAAAATATTCTTTATAGGGAACATGCTTGCCCTCGGCGGGAGTGTGCCAGTACTTTTTCATTTCCTGAAAAATATTCATTTTTTCTTTGCTTTGTGATTTTGCCATCAGCTTTCAGCTCCTTCCTTGATAAGTTCATTGTTTCTTGCAGCTGCTTCGTCACGAGTCTTGCCGTACTGCTCTTCGGGAGCAATATTAACAACGGTTTTTTCAATGTTTTTTGGAAGCCAGCTGTCGCCGAATGTTATGCTGTCTGCATTTTCTGCACCCATATAGAATTCTTTAAGATTCGAGCATGCATAGAATGCAAAGCTGTCGATTTCCTTGACAGTGTCGGGGATATACATAACATGGCTCATACCGTGGCAATAACTGAATGCATCAGAGCCGATTTTTTCAAAGCCGTCAGGAAGCGTTACAAGACTGATTTTCTCGCACTTGAAGAAAGACATATCACCGATTTCCTTTAAGGTTGAGGGCAATTTAATTTCAGTCAGATTTCCGTTTTTATAAAAGGCACAGGAAGCTATTCTTTCAACACCTTCGGGAATTGTATAGGAAGTGGCTTTGTTTTCTTTCATAATGGGATATACAAGCAGTTTTTTCATATCCTTGGTGAAAAGCACACCGTCAACATCTGTATAATAATCATTTTCTTCGTCAACTTCTATTGCTTTGAGTACTTTGCAATTAAAGAATGAAGTTTCGTCTATGTATTTTACATCTTTACCGATATAAATAACTTCAACATAATCATCGGTATTCATTGTGAATTTACCTACCGCAGAAACGGGCTTAGTTTCGTCGGGGTTATTGCCGTCTGCATCACGGACATAGTCAATATAAACTTCTTTTGTGTTGTTGTTACCGTTGAAACCGAATAAAACCCAACCTTCATTGCCGGGAATTTCCGCTATTTCTGTCTGATATTCATATTCAAACGGTGCTCTTGCCATTGAGATAAATGAAATGGTAACAGATGCAGCTATAAAAACCACAAGAACAATGATAAATGTTGCCTTTTGCCATGTTTTCAATTTAATCACTCCTTAAATAAGTTCAGATGTATGCGGTACTTTTGAAATTCTCGGTGCAGCACCTGTAAGATGAGAAATATCATAGTATGCGGGAATTGAACTGTCGTCAAAAATTCCATCGGGAATTTGTGAAGTCCAGCCATTTTCATCAAATTCAGGAGCTTTGATTCCGAATGAATAAAGAACAATCGCCGCAAGATCTCTGATATTCATTTCTTCAATCTCAGTATTGTTAACGCCTTTGCCTGTCGCTGCAAAGGTTACATATTTTTCACCGTCTGACCATCCGCCATGGCTTCCACCCTCGCCGTTTCCGGGATTTGTTCCGCCGTGGTCGGCTATGACGATAAAAAGAGTGTCATCAATTATCCCCGCATCTTCCGCTGCTGAGTAAACATCGTTTATCAGCTTGTCAACTTCGTGCATACGCTGAAGATGTTCACGTGTGCCGTAGCCGTATTTGTGACCGGCTCCGTCAACGCTGTCAAACTGAATAAAAAGGAAGTCTGGCTTCTTGCTGCGGATATAATCACATATAATCGGCGTAAGGTTGTCATCATTTGCTGTATCGTGAGAAACACCAAGATTGTTTTCAACAATTCCGTAGGTAATGGGATTCCAATCGCAATAGGAACCGAGTTCAGCTTCGGGATAAGCCTCTTTGATCCGGCGGAAAAGCGAAGGGAAAGGTGAATCTGTGGGATAGGGAGTTGAGCTTACAATTCCGTTTGTAAGCTTATGAACCTCAGGACCAACGCCGAGAAGCATTGAGCCCCAGCATTCAGCACTGATTGAAGGTTTTGAAGACAATGCATTATATGTAACAGCTCCGTTTGCAAAAATGCGATCAAAATTCGGTGTATCGGCATCTTTGATAAACGAACCTGCACCGTCAATTCCGACAACAATTATATGAGAGTGTTTTCTGTCCATATCATACCTCCAATATAAATATTGCATTTTCTTGTATTTGTATTTTATTATAATACAACATTTTGCACAATACAATATAAAATTTTGTAAATTTTTTGTATTTTTTTCTGACATGCTGATTCTTCACTGATTTTTGTGTTTTGTTGAAAAGTTCATATACTTATGATATAATCAAATTAACAAACTTGAATTTGCTCAGTAACAAAATAATACTTCTGAAAAAGGAGAAATACGATGAATTACAATGGCTACAAATGGTATGTGGGTGTACCTCATTGTCACACAGTTGCTTCTGACGGCGGTTTAACCCTGGAACAGGTTATTGAAAAAGCAAAAAAGAGTAAACTTGATTTTCTTATAATTACCGACCATAATGTTAACTGCAAAGATTTTCCCGAAGTCGATGATTTAACCCTCATTTACGGTGCGGAACTTTCAAAACATGGTGGCCATTGCAATATGTGGGGTGTAAAGGATGTTATAGACCAGGAGGATTATGACACCTGCGAAACCTATGAGGACTTTTTGAGAATAAAGAACGAGGCAAAAAAACGAGGTGCCGTAATTTGCATGAATCATCCTCATTGCAAACAATGTCCCTGGAGATGGGAAAAGAATGCGGCGGATGTTGATGTTCTCGAAGTCTGGAATGCTCCCACGCATTTTGATAACCTTGAATGCACCGAATGGTGGCATGAGCAGATGAGAAACGGTCACAAATTACCCATTGTAGGCGGAAGTGATTATCACAGAGATTACGTTGTCACAAATCTTCTGACATGGCCCGTTACATATGTTTATGCAAAATCAGATTCTCCCGAAGATATACTTGATGCGATTGTTAAAGGCCACACAACCATTTGCTTTACTGTCGGAACAACATTTATTGACATAACATGCGGTGATGCTGTTTTAGGTGATACTGTAAAACTTAATGAAGATACAACCGTTACAATAAACGTTAATAAGCTCAGGAAAAATCACAAACTGATTGTTTTTGATAAAGACGGTGAATGCTTTACACATACTGCAAAGAAAACAGGTGATTTTTCTGTTACTCTCCCTGTAAAAAAAGACGGCTTCTTATGTGCTCACGTGGTTTTTGAACCTGGATTTATATACAGCAAAATACATGATATTGCAATTGCATCAAGAATTCCCGAGCAAAAGGGTATGGATTTACCGCCCTTGATTTTTGCCCAGAGCGGAGCAATTTTTTTCGAAAAATAACTTGGGGTGAAAAGATATAAATGGAATGTATCTGAATAAAAATAACCTGCAAAGGAATGAAACCCATGAAGCATGAGGAAAGAAAACAATACCGACTATTATTATATTCGCTGTCGCCTCACAGACGGACGTTACGCATGGAGCAGTCCGATATGGGTAGAATAAATTCTATTTGATATTCAGAAATGCAATGAAACAGTCAGAAACATCACAGGGTACTCTCCCACTCTTTTCAGAGCAACTGCAGAATATTGAACCACCGCCAACGGTTGAAAATGGCTGTATATAGGGCTTTTTGAAGCACTAAAACTAACGAACGGAGCAGAAAATCTGCTCCGTTTTTGCGTAATATGTTCAACAACAAGTTTTATTTGTGGTTGTGTATATTAAACAACTGATCTTTATTCCGCAGACTTGATCACAATCCCCTGACCGGCGGCGATGTCAAGCTCGATCTGACCTGTGCAGACATTCGCATTGCAGATGAAGCGGTTGCCATCGGGCGTAATTTCATAAACGTTCGCTCCGGTGAACGCTGCGTCGGGAACATTCCATTTACCGCTCTTTCCGTTTTCGGAATAGGCGACGAAGGTTTTATTATCTTCGGTCAGCGGCAGAATCACATCATTGCCCTGCTTGAGCACGATGCCGTTCTTCGTAATGGACTTGTCTTCAGCACGGCTGATGACGCCGTCCGCAAACTGCACGGTATACTTCTTCTCATACTCTGCATCAGTGTTTTCCGTGTAGCTGAGTCGCTTATAGCGGTTGAGGTAAACATAAGGCACATGATAGGTGCAGAATTCTTTGATGAACACAGAACCCCATACATCGGCGTTATTTCCATTCTTCATCCAGATATCCTCGCCGTGCATCGTACCATAGAACACAGGAATCAGCGACTTGTCGTTGAGATGACCGCTGTAAATGGAAGGATCGATGTCGATACACTCCTGTATGCTTACCTGACTGGTCCACCAGGTTGCGGGAATCTTGCCCAGTGTATGTATAGGCATGTCTTCCCAACGGGTCTCAGTCATATCTTCACCCGCCTGCGCATACATTTTGCGGTTGGGATGGGTGATGGATTCATTGCGGAAATGATCCTCGCGGTAGGTATATTCACTGGTAACTTCAATTCCGAGGGAATAGATGTAGTCCAGCATCTTATCGCGGGCTTCATTCTGTTCCTCAATATAAGTCTTGGGATTCAGACTTTCGGCAATGCAGAAGTTGTCCAGATGCACAGTACCGGCTTCACGGATGGGAAGCACTTCGCAGAAGCGATCAAACAACCGTTTGAAAATTCCGCTCTCCCAGAGTTGCTTGTAAGATGTCTTATAGCAGTTGCGATTGTTCAGAATCTGAAGCACGGCAGGCTTTCCTTCAATGTCATTGCAAATGGCGTTTGCCGCAGCAAGTTCATCGAAAATACCCTCCTCCGAAACGACGTCAGAAACGTTGGCATGCACACTGACAACAGTATTATACTTCTTCGACTCTTCAATCAGCCACAGGATGCTATCGCGTCCGGTTGCGTCGCAGTCACGCTTGAGAAAGTCATTGACAACCTCCATTTCAGGCCAGCAGTCGTCGTGACCTAATCCCTGCCAGCCGACGAGGTAGACAATCTTCTGAATGCCCTGAGTGATATTGTCCACAGCCTTGATGATTTCCAGCGCCTGTTCAAAGTTAATAAGCACCTTTGAGCAGTTATTCGGATAATCCGGCTCAGAGAGAAACATCTTCATCCAAAGAGTCTTTGAATAATTATAGTTGAACTTGAAATGCATACAATCATACTCCTCGATATTTCATATAATCTTAGTATAACATTATACAAAAGCATTTGCAATACTGTTTACAAGCTGGTCTTTCCACATCAGATGTATGGCGTTCTTCTGATAAACTTCCGTCTTGACGGATGTAAAGTTCTGTGCTATATTGCACTTGACATCAAAATGAAAATCACTGATTTTACAAAGGAGGATTTTTCAATGAAACTTCAGGATATCCAGATGCGCGATCCATATATTTTCGTCGAGGACGGACGTTACATAATGGTCGGTACCACCGATCCAAGCTGCTGGGCAGAGGTTGGCTACGGCTTCAACGCCTTTGTGAGCAATGATCTCATTGATTGGACACCGATGGGCTCCGTATTTAAAAAGAGTTCCGACTTTTGGGCAACCAAAAACTTCTGGGCACCCGAACTACATAAATTCGGCGGCTGCTACTATCTGCTTGCTTCCTTCAAATCGAACGACCGCTGCCGTGCTACCTGTGCTCTGAAATCTGATTCGCCGCTGGGTCCTTTCCGACCCTTTGGCGCAGACCGGTTGACTCCGAAGGACTGGGAATGTCTTGACGGTACGCTGCATGTGGATGAAAGCGGCAAGCCGTGGCTGGTATTCTGCCATGAATGGGTGCAGGTAGGCGACGGCGAAATGTGTGCAGTTCCGCTGAGGGATGATCTTTCCGGTTCTGACGGCGAGCCTGTCGTGCTTTTCCGTGCTTCCGAAGCCAAGTGGGTTGTCGAAATCCACAGTGGCGACATCTGTGGCAGTGTGACGGACGGTCCGTTCATGTTCAAAAACGCATCCGGACAGCTGTGCATGCTGTGGAGCAGCAATGGCGCGGAGGGCTATGCCATCAGCTATGCAGTCAGTGAAGGTGATGTTCTCGGCCCGTGGAAGCAGACTGACGAGCCCTTATTCGGCAAGGACGGCGGACACGGCATGCTGTTCACCTCCCTTGAAGGTCAGCTCATGCTTTCGATTCATTCTCCCAACAATACGCCCTGCGAACGCCCGCTGTTCATCCCCGTGAAGCTCACTCAAGACGGTCTGGTTCGCGCAGATCAGAACAAAACCAACATCCTGTGTACAGAGTAATGCCCTGCACATGTTTCAGGAGGGAAAATTATGCTGTATCCTAAGAAAAAAGAACCGCTTACACCCGAACTTTTCCGGAATCCTACCAGCGAATACCGTGCCGCGCCATTCTGGTCGTGGAATACCAAGCTGGATACCGACGAGTTGTGCTGGCAGATCGAGCAGCTGAAAAAGATGG
>JAZSPR010000027.1:0-4720 GCA_045537555.1 Acutalibacteraceae bacterium
TGGATTCATATGTATATGATGAATTATTGCAGGGACATTGCAGTTGAGTGGTATGATAAAGCAGTCAGCGATGACCCAAATGATGACCCCGAAAATTATCAGCTCGCCTGCATGCAGAGAATATGGATGTTCTTTCTTCTGAAAAAAGAAGATGAAATTATTTCCGAACTCCGAGAAAAAGTAAAATCAAATCCCGATAATCCGAGAGAAACAGACAACCTCTTGATTGCCCTTATCTGGGCAGAAAGATTTGATGAAGCCTATAATCTTTTCAGAGATGCAATCAAAAAATTCCCCGATGATTGGCGGATATATATTCACGGCGGTGACATCGCAAAGGACCTCAAAAAATATGATGAGGCACTGGAATACTACAATAAAGCAGGTGAAATCGGAACATATTTCTGCGATGAGATGGACTGCAAAGCGGGTCTGTATAAAGAAACAGGCGAGTTTGAAAAGGCATACAACGAGTATATGAAAATGGCTGATATCTATCGCAGCAGAGGTTACGATGTTGAGGCTGATATGGCAGAGAAAAGAGCAGAAGAAATCAAAAGAAAAATCGAAAAATAGGAATGACAAAAACAGTATATAAAAATGAACTCCTCTTACCGAGCAATCGGCAAGATGAGTTTTTGCATTGCCTTTATTATAAATAAGGCGAAGTCGCAGGGTGTGTCAATTCCTGCGGCTTCATTTAATTGAAAGAGAGTGGTTGATGAGGAGATGTTTTAATTGATGATTTAATTATAATAAATTCGGTGTCCCATAAAAATGGCTTTAACAAAAATATAAAAAATCATCAAAAATCGTGTCAAAGAGAGTTTTTTTGGACAGTAATCTGTGATATAATGTAAAAAACAAAGCTGAAAGGCAGTTGTGTTAAAATGCTTAACGAACAAATTTCGGTAAAATCTTTTGGCGAAATCTGTCCCGGCAAAGGTTCAAATACAAGAACACCTTATGAACATCAGAGAAAAGCTATGGAACACCTTGACCTGATGAACAAATCAAAATCCTACAGTACGCTTGTTGTGCTTCCTACCGGTGGCGGAAAAACATATACAGCTTCATTATGGCTTTTGAAAAACGCAATCGACAAGGGCAAGAAAATACTTTGGATTGCACACAGACAGATGTTGTTGGAACAGGCTGCTGAATCGTTTCAGAAGTATGCGTATGCAGAAGTCGTTCCTCACATTTCATCTTTTGCGTTTCGAATTGTATCGGGCTCATCAAGTCACGACAGAACAAGTGACATAAAGCCCAAAGACAATTTGCTTATTGTCAGTAAAGACAGTATCGGCAGAAACCTTAACCGTCTTGACAGTTGGCTTGCAGGCGAAGATGAGATTTATCTGATTGTTGATGAGGCGCATCATTCAACAGCAAAAACATATCGCAAGGTAATTGAATATGTAAAATCAAAAGTACCTTGCGTTAAGCTTATCGGACTTACAGCTACACCGTTCCGCACGGCAGAATCCGAGCAAGGTCTTCTTGCAAAAATATATACCGACGGAATCAAGGACGGTCAGGTTGTTCATAACGATATCGGCATTGCATATCAAATAGGACTGAAAGAACTTATTAACAGACAAATTCTTTCTAATCCTACATTTGAAAGCTGTTATACCGAAGAAAAATTCGGAGAATCTCTTGGTGTTGATGCTTGGAAGAGCATACAGAATTTTGACGCAATCCCTGATGATATCGCAGAACAAATGGCGGAAAGTGCGGAACGTAATAAACTTATTGTAGAGCGTTATCGCAAAAACCAAGATAAATATGGACAGACTATTGTTTTTGCAGTTAATGTGATGCACGCTATACAGCTTACAGCATTGTTCAAAAAAGCCGGAATCAAAGCTGATTATATTGTTTCTTCAATCAAAGATTCTGTTACAGGTGTAACTATCAGCAGTCAAGAAAATGAGCAAAAAATTGCGGACTACCGTGATGGTCGTTTGCAAGTTCTCATCAATGTAAATATTCTTACAGAAGGCAGTGACCTTCCGAAAACAAAAACCATATTCCTTGCTCGTCCTACAGTTTCGACAATCTTAATGACTCAGATGATTGGTCGTGCTCTCCGAGGAACAAAAGCAGGCGGTACGGCTGAAGCATATATTGTTTCGTTTATCGACCATTGGAACGAACATATTGCATGGGTAAATCCCGAAAGCATTTTCGGCGGTAGTAATGAATTTGTTGACAACACGGCAGACCGACTCAAGAGAGATTTGCGTGTTATTGCAATATCAAAAATTGAAGAATTCGCTTCGATTCTTGATGACAGCATTGATACTTCAGCAATCGAAAAAGTTCCGTTCATTCAGAGAATTCCGTTGGGAATGTATGCTTTTACTTACCTTGAAAAAGACGGTATGGATTTATCGCATCAGGTAATGGTTTATGACAGTACAGCTGAGGCTTACCAAAATTTGATGGAAGCTCTTCCTTCATTATTTGAAACATTCAACGCAACAGAAGAATATCTTGACGATGCAACTCTCGATAAAATGGAAAAGACCTGCAGAGATTCTTTCTTCTGCGGAGAAATGATTCCTGCTTACGAAAGAAAAGATGTAATCAACATTTTGAAATATTACGCTCAATATGAATCGGCTCCTCAGTTCTACACATTTGAAGATGTGGACAGAAACAAGCTTGATGTTTCAAAAATTGCTCAGCACATTTGGGATGAAGATATGGGCGAGCGTAAAAAGGCGGAATACATAGATTCTATCTGGGAATCAAACGATGATAATATGCTCCGTTTGTTCTTCGGTCGCAAGTTGTATTTTCTTCGTCAGCTTGATGTTGAGTGTATGAAGATTTCACATCCCGGCATATATGAAGATGCAGGTCCCGATGTAAAATTCGGTACCAGAGCATTGGAAGATTTGCCTCTCAGTGAAATCGGAAAATATAAACCTGAACTTGAAAAAGAACTTCGTGATCAGGCGTTTGAAAAATCAAAAAATGAAAACGGTGAATACTGCTGTGCTATTTGCGGTATGGCAGATAAATCCAGAGTATGGTTCCAGGTTGATCACATTACACCGATGAACGAAAAAGGAAAGAGCGTTCCTAGTAATCTACAGATTCTCTGCCGCCGTTGCAACGGAACAAAGGGTGACAAGTAATGGATGAATTATATTATTCTGCACTCGACCTTGCAATTTTGGTAAGTGCCAGAGAACTCACCGAAAAAGAAATCGCGAAGTTTCTTGAAGCTGTTTGGGAAAAAGATAATGATTATCTTGCTCCGCAGTACAGAAATAACTTTCGAAAACTGATTCTTGATACATTCTATTGGACACATTATTTCTACAATAAAACAACAATTGATGCTGAATTCCCTTCAATACAAAAAGACATGTTTGATTTGGGAAGCAACTTAGAAAAAGACAACTACACAAGTGATTTTTTAGGCTTGGATTTGTTTTTTAAAAACATGAGAATCCGAATTGTTGTTGACGGTTCAAAGGATTATGTGAGAATAAAGCTCAGAACATTATTAAAAGAATACGGCTACAAGCGACGCTCAAAAATGCTGGTAGATTATGTTAACGGTTGTATGGAGTTTTTCCGTTTAAAAGCGTTTTTGCGTGGCGGTGTCGAATGCGAAATTGAAAATGTTGACATTGATGAAATGCTGACATTCCGTGCTTTTTAAAAAACTTTATTACGAAACATGCATATTTGCACTTTAGAAGCTCCAAATTGCCAAAATGATTTGCAAAATGTTACTTTGGATGTCACTTTAAATTGCACTTTGGGCGAAATAATAACCTTGTAATAATCCCGCACATTCGACAAAACACAGACCTCCTTGTAAAATGGTGTTACCAAATACAAGGAGGTCATTTTTATGTTCAATAAGAAAACCAAACTGAAGCTCACGGATTTTGAGTGTAACCTTTTAATCAACGGAATGAACGAGTTTCGCAATATGCTTCTCGCAGAGGGCATAACAACAGAAGACGTTGACGACCTGCTCATTAAAATCATCAGCAAATCCGAGAGATAAGGGGTGATACCGTGTCAGACTTTATTGAGGATTTTTACTACGGAAACATCGAGCCGCAGGAGATTAGCACAACGCTCAGCACCGAACTTAAAAGAAAACTTGACTCGCTTTTACAAGCTGAAGAACAGCTTACATCAAAACTAACCGATGAAGAAAAAGATCTGTTTATAAAGTATGCCAGTCAGTCGAGCGAGTTTCTTTGTGTAAGCAATGCGGACAGCTTTATAGCAGGCTTCAGACTCGGTGCAAGATTTACATACGATACATTTGTTGAAAAGAAGAAAGGATGAACGAAATGAATATAACTTACCGCACCGTCGGCGATTACCAAATCCCAAATATCACACTTTCACCCGAGGATAGCAAACCCATCGGCAGATGGGGCATTGTCCGCCGCGATTATCTCCTGCACAACAAAAGCGTGCAGTTCAACATAATGCTAATGACCGGCACTCTGTTTTCTCACCTTGCCGAAATCGACAGTCAGGCAGAGGAAATGTTCTCCCGGCTGGTTGAACAAATGGCAACCGCCGAAGGCATCACCGAACAGCTTAAAGACCAAAACCAACTCGAATGGGTACATCGAATGAACAATATCCGCCACCGTGCTACCGAAATCGTAAACGCAGAACTTATATATGTATAAACACTAAAGCCGCCCGATTATCTCGGACGGCTATT
>JAZSPR010000076.1:0-6155 GCA_045537555.1 Acutalibacteraceae bacterium
GCTCAATTCGCAATTTCGGAAGCCCTTCGGGCTTGAATTATATAAATGGGTCAAAGGGCGAAGCCCTTTCCACAATTGAGCATTGCGCATTGAGAATTGAGAATTTTTGTCGAACTTCAGTTCGACAAATTCTGATTTGTCAGAAAAAAGACTGCAGATTTCTCCGCAGTCTTATAATGATTAATATGTAATTTTGAGAGTCTTGATTTCAAAGGGTCTGAATGTGAAATCGTTGCCTGAAACTTCACTTTCAACTTCTTCAAGCATATTTGTGACTTCAACTTTCTTTGCTCCGTCGAAGAACTTAATTGCAGAGTTGGTGTATGTACCTTCTGTTTCATAAAGTCTTGCAATGAATGCCTTTTCGTTGTCTTCACAGGGCTTGATTGATTCAACGATAACATTTGCAGCTGCGGGAATAACAAGTGCAACAGATTCAAAGTCACCCTTACCCTGAACAACAGGCATATTGAGTTCGTAAGCAGGTCTTATAACGTCTTCTGTTGTGAAGCCTGAGTTATGAGGAAGGAATGAATAAACAGTCTTATGAACACCCTTGTCACCTTCGTAGTCAGGTCTGTTACCGCCCTTGTGGAGTGAAAGACGCATCTTTCCGCCTTCAACAGTAATGCCGTACTTGCTGTCGTTGAGCATTGCAACACCAAAACGTGTTTCCGAAAGGTCTGTAAACTTGTGGTTGACAACTTCAAACTTAGCCTTTTCAACTGAATCGTTTCTTGTTGTGGGACGCATAACGTTACCGTACTGGATTTCAAAACGTGCAAAGCTGTTCTGAACTGATGTATCGAATGCTGTCTTGAGGAATCTGTGGTCATCCTGCCAGTCCATAACTGTGTCGAATCTGACTTCCTGAGAATCTGCAAAGAAAATCATATCCTGAGTGATTGATGACTTCTTTGAAATGGAATATTTGCTTCTGATGATAACAGCAGCAGCACCGACTGAAACAACTTCTCTTGAAAGAAGAGCTGATGTATCATTGAATTTACATTCAAGGTCAGCATCAATGTCCCAGTTGTCCCAATGTGCGGGAAGGTCTTCAGCCATAAGGAATGTATTGAGAGAATATCCTTCACCGCAGAGCTCACGGTTTGCTCTCTTATCAACAAATGAAGAAATATAGCCTTTTGCATCAAACTTAACTTCTGCAAAGGGAGTTGTAACACCGTTTTCTGAAACAGCAAGTTCTGTTGCATTATCGGGTGTACCCTTTACAAGATTGATTTTAACTGTGCCGAATGCAGGAACAGTTATACCGCTGATAACAAGGATATTCTTGCCGTCAAGGTTCTTGTAAGCCTGCTGTTTGCAGGGCATATCTGCAATGTAGCCTTCTTCACATTCAAGGAAAATAGGATCATTTCTGTCAAATGAAAGTGTATTTGTAACTGTTACAACATTTCCTTCGCCTGTAACAGCTTCTGTGATAAGCTTATCAGCAGTTTCAAGAAGTTCACCAGTCTGCTTGAGTGAAAGCTCATGTGCTCTTGCGATACATGTGCCGGGAAGAATATCATGGAACTGATTGAGAAGAAGTGTTTCGTAAAGAGGATGAATCTTTTCATCACTTGCAACTTCATCGTTCTTTACAGCGTTTGAAACTGTAAGGAATTCAAGGTCACGGAGAGCCATTTCTGACTTTCTGTTGTTGTGCTTGATATTGTGCTGATTTGTAAGAGTGCCTCTGTGAAGTTCAAGATAAAGCTCACCCATAAATGTAGAGGGATTTTTTACATCTTTTTCAACTGACTTCATAAAGTCGCTGACAGTTGTGTATTCAGCCTTTGCACAGCCGTTGAGGTCTTTGATTCTTCGTGCTGTTTCAGCCATTTCATACTGAGGTCCGCCGCCGCCGTCACCGTAACCGTAAGCAATAAGACGCTTGTTTGTGACGCTTCTTTCCTTGACTGAGTGAGTTTCCTCTCTGGGACCTGTAATCATATCGTGAAGAGCTGCGGGAGCAGGCCAGCAATGAGTTTTATTGAAATGAGTGAGAACCTTTGTACCGTCGATACCTTCCCACCAGAATGTATCATAGGGGAAAGTATTTGTATCGTTCCAGTCAATCTTTGTTGTAAGGAAATAGTCAACAGCACAGCCTTTCATAATCTGAGGTATCGCTGCTGAGTAACCGAATGTATCAGGAAGCCAGAAGCAGTCTGAAGTGTAGCCGAAGTGTTCTCTTGTGAATCTCTGTCCCCAGAGGAACTGACGTACCATTGATTCACCCGATGTAATGTTACAGTCACATTCAACCCATACGCCGCCGTTGGGCTCGTATCTGCCTTCTGCAACCTTCTTCTTGATGTCTTCAAAGAGTTCGGGATAATGCTTGAGAATCATATCACCGTGACAGGCTGACGACTGAACGAACTTATATTCGGGATACTGCTCCATAAGAGCAATCTGGTTTGCATATGTTCTTGCACACTTTTTGATAGTTTCTGAAGACATCCAAAGCCATGCTGTGTCCATATGTGAATGACCGATAATACCGGCGAAAGGTGCTTCAGGGCCGTTCTTGACTGCAAGAACTTCCTTGAGGAAGGGATGAGCTTCCTTCATTGCTTCAAGGAATGTTTCTTCATCGACATCTTCATACGAATAGTAAAGTCTCTTGTGAACTTCGTAAAGAGCATTTACAAGCTGACCTCTTCTGTATGATGACTCGGGAAGAGTTTCTGTGAGTTCATTGATAACCTTGAGGTCAAAATAGAACTCCTGAATGAATTCATCTTTGAGGCAGATGTCAATACCGTCGAAATGGTAGTTGTATTCTCTGAGCTGAAGACCTTCAAGGGGGTCACAACCCATGTATGTATGACCTGAATAAACTTCAAGTGCAATATCAATTTTTTCACCTGCAGTTACATTCTGCTTGAGGAGGTCACAGTAATGGTTGCCGTGACCTGTGAAAACGATTTTTGTTGCAAATGTACCGAAAGGCTTGCCGTTTACCCAGAGGAGTGTTTCGTAACCTTCTGTGTGAGGCATAATGAAAAGGTTTTTGCCGTCAAGCTCTGCGGGAACTGTAAAATCAGTCTTGAACCAGCAGAACAACTCATTGTCACCCCATACGTATTCACCGGCTTTTGCTTCGGTGTATTTGTCGTCTGCGGGGATTTCATAGAGTCTGTCCATTGTTTCAAAAGCTTTGACAGTTTCTATTTTTGCGACCTTTTTGAAAAGCAAAGGATCAAGGATTGTTTCAAATCTCTTGAGCTTGCCGAGCATACGGTCGATCTGTTGTGATGTGAGCATATTTTTCTTCCTTTCTTTTTATAAAGAATTAATTTATTATATCATCATTGAATTCTAACATCAATAGTAAAATCAAAATTTGTTGAATGCCTTTACAACATTTGGAGTATTCCCTAAACACTCTGTTTGTGTTATCATTTATTTGCATATATGCACAAAAGAGAAAACGAGGTGTAAAATGAAAAAAATAATATCTTTTATTCTTTCTGTTGTTATGACAGGAATACTTTTGTTACCCGTAAACACGCATGCTGCAAACATATCATCAAAGGCGGGTTATGTACGGATTTCCGAAGGAGCACTAAATGTCAGAAGTGGGAAAAGTACATCATCTGCCGTAATTTCTTCTTTAAAGAAGAACACATATGTAACACTTATGAGCATTGACGGTAACTGGTGGTATGTTGAATATGCAGACGGAAAATACGGTTACTGCCACAAATCATATATAACCGAAAAGGCTTCTCTGCCCGCTCAGGTTGCAATTAATTCAGGTTATCTGAATGTAAGAAGCAATGCATCAGTTTCTTCTTCGGTTGTCGGCAGACTTTACAGAAATGAAACTGTTCTTGTCATATCTTCAACGGGTGGTTGGTACCGCATTCTTTACAACGGCACCAAAACCGGCTACGTAAAATCAGATTATCTGCGAATAAGCTCATCAGATAACGGCTATAATCCGATTTCGCTAAGCGTTCCCGATTACAAACAGACCGACTCAAGATGGAGAAATGTAATTATCGGTAATTCAGGAAAAACGATAGGCACTATCGGTTGCGTTACAACGGGAATTGCAATGATGGAGTCTTACCGCACAGGAAAAACAATTTATCCCGATGCGATGTCGAAAAAGCTCAGTTATTCGTCTTCGGGCAATGTTTACTGGCCCTCGGACTACATTGTAACAACAAGCAGTTCGGGTTATCTTGCAAAAATATATGATATTCTCAAATCGGGAAAACCCGTTCTTTTCGGAGCAAAAAATTCCCAGGGCGGTCAGCATTGGGTTGTTATAAAAGGCTTCAGAGGCGGTAATCTTACTGCTTCAAATTTCATTATTAACGACCCCGCAACCGTTTCAAGAACAACACTTCAGCAATTCCTTAATTCGTACCCCAATTTCTATAAATACTTCCGTTATTAAATAACTGAAAAGGGCTGTCTCTCAACCGGAGACAGCCCATAAACTTTTCTTAAATTATCTCAAATGCTTTGAGCATCTCTATTGCAATAAGTGAATGACCTGTAGCACCGGGATGAACACCGTCGGGTGAAAGCTCATATAAATCGAAATCATTTTCAGAAGCATCTGTGATTATGTCATACATAGGCACAAACCAATCTGCATACTTAAATGCAAGCTTTCTTGTTGCGTCACGCTTTGCATCAAGGTCTTCCTGCCATGTGTTTCTGTCGGGATGAGCCGTAAGTGCGAACTGTTCGATAATCATAATCTTTGCATCGGGCATATCTGCCTTGATTTTTGCAAGAAGCTCCTCATACTCCGCTTCAAATCTCTCAGCAGAACAGTAATCGTCACCGCCGTCAAAATTACGCCATGTGTTGTTAATGCCTATCATGATTGAAATAACATCAGGTTTAACGTCCTTGAAATCCTTCTCGTATCTTTCAAGAAGATTATTGGTTCTGTCACCGGAAACACCTCTGTTGACAAATCTTACTTTATTTGCGGGAAAAAGTGTGTCATACAACTCCTGAAACACTTTGGGATAACCTTCACCCAAGCATTCGGGACCCTCGGGGATATCTCTGTTTCTGCCTGTATCGGTTACGCTGTCGCCCTGAAAGAGCATTGTCATGCCGTCTTCAAAAAATCTTTGCATATCATTTCACACTTTCTATGAATTTTATGAGCTGTGCTCTGCCCTTTTCATCTCTTGAGAATACACCGCACTGTTCAAGGATTTCGGAATAAACAATACCGATTTCTTTTCTGATTATGTCATCAACATTTTCTGCGTTGATATCAGCATATTTCTTATTGAGTTCATCCACCCAGTCAGCATGCTTGCCGAGGACTTCGTCATTTCTGATATCGGCACCCGAAATCATAGCCTTTGCAAGGTTTTCCATTTCACCCTTGAGTCTTGCAGGAAGTACGGCAAGTCCCATAACTTCAATAAGACCGATATTCTCTTTCTTGATATGATGATGCTCGGGATGGGGATGATATACACCGTCGGGATAGGCTTCAGTTGTGATGTTGTTACGCAGAACAAGGTCAATTTCGTAGTTGCCGTCCCTCATTCTTGCAATGGGAGTGATTGTGTTATGAGGCACACCGTCAGTCTCGGCAAAAATGAATGCATCTTCGTCCGTATATCCTCTCCATGATGTGAGAATCTTATCAGCAAGGTCAACTATTCTGTCAGTATCCTTACCTGAAAGACGGATAACGGTCATGGGCCATTTTACTATACCTGCTTCGACATCTGAGAAGCCGTCAAATGTGACTTTTTCTTCAACGGGAGCCTTTGCCATAGCGAATTCATAGTTACCGCCCTGGAAATGCTCGTGAGAGAGAATGGAGCCACCTACGATGGGAAGGTCAGCGTTGGAGCCTACGAAGTAATGGGGGAAGAGCTTTACGAAGTCGAAAAGCTTTCTGAAAGCACCTTCATCGATTTTCATGGGTGTATGCTCACTGTTGAAAACGATACAGTGCTCGTTATAGTAAACATAGGGTGAATACTGGAAGCCCCACTGCTTGCCGTCAATTTCTATGGGAATTATTCTGTGGTTCTGTCTGGCAGGGTGATTGAGTCTGCCGGCATAGCCTTCGTTTTCCACACAGAGAAGGCATTTGGGGTAAGAGCTCTGTTTTAAAGTGGCGGCTATCACAATATCCTTGG
>JAZSPR010000154.1:0-9235 GCA_045537555.1 Acutalibacteraceae bacterium
GCTCAATTCGCAATTTCGGAAGCCCTTCGGGCTTGAATTATATAAATGGGTCAAAGGGCGAAGCCCTTTCCACAATTGAGCATTGCGCATTGAGAATTGAGAATTTTTGTCGAACTTCAGTTCGACAAATTCTGATTTACAAAAATAATATACAAACCCATACTCTTTGTTGACTTTGTTGGAATAATATGCTATTATTGAAAAAAAGAATAATAGGAAAGGATTCTTGTTTATGAAAAAAATTATCTCTGTTTTACTCTGTATTGCAATGCTGTTCACTTCATTTTCACTTGTCAGCTTCGCGGCAGATGATGATATGAAGATTATTGTTGCAAACGACCTGCACCTTTCGGCAAAATCATATAAACCCTACACAGGTAATACTCAGACAAATGCATGGGCACATGTTGCATCATCAGGTCAGCTTATAATTGAGTCAAATGCAATCATTACTGCATTCCTTGAAAAAGCAGGAGCAAGTGATGCTGATTTTGTCCTTCTTCCCGGTGACCTTGTTGATGCAGGTACCGAAGAAGAACATATTCTTATGGCTGAAAAACTCACCGCTTTTGAAGCTGAAACAGGTAAATCTGTTTTTGTTGTTCCCGGAAATCACGATTTCTTCAAATCTGACCTTGCTTTCTTCAAAGCAACTTATTCTGCTTTCGGTTTCGGTGAAGCAATTGCAGAAAATGAAAACAACGCATCATATGTTGCAGAGCTTTCAGATGATTTCAGACTTCTTGCAATTGACAGTACAATCCCCGGTGAAAGTAAGCCTGAAATTGATGCAGACGAACTGAATTGGATAAAGACACAGCTTGAAAAGGCAAATGCAGACGGTAAAAAGGTTGTTGCAATGATGCATCACAATCTTATTGAGCATTTCATTCTTGCTGATATGATTCATTCAAGCGCAGTTGTTCCTTCAGCAGAGCTTGCAGGTGTTCTTGCAGACGGCGGCGTAAAATATATATTTACAGGTCATACACACGATCAGGATATCGCTTCTTACACATCTGCATCAGGCAATGTGATTTATGATGTTGTTACAAACACACTCAATGCATATCCTTGTGCTTACAGAGAGGTTTCATTCGGCAAAAATGCTCAGTTTAAAGTAAACTACATAGATAATGTAGATACTGCTCTTATTCCCGAAGGTCTTTCGGATGAAGCTGTGGCTCTTGCAGAAAGCAACTTTACCGAATATTCAAAAAAGACTATGTGGATAGGCTTAAGAAAGACTTTCACAGGTTACACTAATGCAAAAGCACTTATTAATCTGCTCGGTATTGACCCCGAAACAGATGCCGATATGGCAAGAATCATAACTTCTCTCGGCGATAAGCTTGCGGAATCAATTCAGATGCCTTTCTACGGCGCAGACGGCAATAACCTTTCTTCTCTTGCCGCAAAATACGGCAAAACTCTTCCCGCAAGTGAATACACAGATCTTATTGACCTTGCAATCACACTTTATCAGGCACATTGTGTAGGTGACGAATATTATCCCGCAAACAGCACAGAAATCCAGCTTCTTGTGAACGGTGTTTCAACAGTTCTCTGTTACTGCCTTGAAAATGTTTCAGCTGAAGACTATACAACAGTTCTTAAATTTGTTGTAAAATGGGCAGGTGCTGATATTCCCGAAGGTCTTCTCGGATTTGCAGGAAGCACAATGGAAAGAATTGAAGGTATTGATATACTCGTTTCTGTTGTTCTTCGTCCTCTTGTTGCCGAATTTACAACAGACAGATCACCTGCAGACAACAATGTAACACTTGAAGGTTACAAAAAGCTTTCAGGTTTTGAAGCATTCATCAAAAAGATTGGCGATTTCTTCAGAATGATTTTTGATTTCTTCAAAAAGATATTCTCATTCATTCCCATGGCTTAATATTGTAAAATAAAAAGGGCAGACTCAGTTCTGCTCTTTTATCGGTTATAATCAGGAGTTGATTTTATGAAATTTACATTACTCGTTTTTCTCAGAAGAATTGCGGCATGGTTTATGAGTGTTATGATGATGCTCGGACTTGCAGGCGGTACAGCTCAGGAACCCGATATTCAGCGTGGTGAAGAGAATACTGTTACTGCTTACGATAAAAATAACGCAGACTATACACTCAGCATTGATGCAGGGAATGAGGTTCACGATATCAGCGAGCTTCTTTACGGTATTTTCTTTGAGGATATCAACTTTGCTGCTGACGGCGGTCTTTACGGTGAGCTTGTTATCAACCGTTCATTTGAATACGGTGAACTTGCCGCAGGTGACGAGCTTCACGGCTGGAGTCAGGTGGGTACCGCTGACATTAAAGTCACAGTCGGCGATGCCGAAAACGGACTTAATGCCAATAATACAAACTATCTTGTTATAAATAACACATCGGATGTCCTCGCAGGTGTGCAGAACAGAGGTTTCCTTGACGGAATGGCAATTGAAAAAGATGTCACATACGATTTCTCTGTTTATGCCAGGTCTGTTGACGGTTATGACGGTGATATCACGGTAAGACTTGTTACAGGTGATAAAGTTGCCGCTGAAACAACAGTATCGGGTGTAACAAACGAATGGCAGAAGCTTTCTGCAACACTCACATCATCTCTTACAGCTGCAAGTGAAGTATATCTTCAGGTTCTTGTCGGAAAGGGAAGTGTATGTCTTGATATGGTTTCACTTTTCCCGCCCACATACAAGAATCACGGCATGAGAACAGACCTTGCAGAAAAACTGGCAGACCTTGAACCTGCTTTTCTTCGTTTCCCGGGCGGATGTGTTATTGAAGGTTATGATGAAAATTCGGCTTATAACTGGAAAGATTCAATCGGCACGGGTCCCGACGGGCTTCCTCTTGAGTTCAACGGCACATACGGTGATGTTGCGGCACGTCCTTACGGCATAAATTTATGGACAAATCTTTCAATGACGGAAGATCCCCTGCCCTGTTATATGAGTTACGGTCTGGGTTTCTATGAATATTTTGTTCTTGCAGAGGATATCGGTGCAATAGGTGTTCCCGTGCTCAATTGCGGTCTTTTCTGTCAGATGCGAGGTATGGGTCCCGTTGAAATGTATACTCCTGAATTTAATCAGTATCTTCAGGATATGGTTGACCTTGTCGAGTTCTGCCGTGGTGACGAAAATACAACATGGGGTAAAGTGAGAGCATCTCTCGGTCATTCCGAACCGTTTGAACTGAAATACATCTGCATCGGTAATGAAAACGAAGGGGAAGTCTATTTTGAAAGATATGAGGCTTTCCTTGAGAGATTCAATGAAGAAAAAGCAAAGAATCCCGAGCTTTATGAAGGACTTGAGCTTATTTATTCATCAGGTGCAAACGAAGGCACATCAAGCACAAATTACTATGATTCATATGTGAATGCATATGATTACATCAAAGAAAACAATATGTCAATCGGTGAATTTGCAGGTGCAACCGACCATCATTATTACAGAGATCCCTCTTGGTTCTTAGCTCATGCAGATTATTATGATGAAGACAACTATTCACGTGAAGCGGACGGTATGCTTGATACAGTTTACGGCGGAGGCATAAAAGTTTTCCTCGGCGAGTATGCATCGTGGTCGAACACTCTCAGGTCTGCCCTTGCCGAAGCGGCATATATGACAGGTCTTGAACGCAACGGCGATATTGTTGAAATGGCGGCTTATGCTCCTCTTTTCGGCAATCTTACCGCAACTCATTGGGCACCCGACCTTATCTGGTTCAACAATAATACTTCAACAGCTTCAATCAATTACTATATGCAGAAGCTTTTCTCAACAAATGCGGGAACAACACTTCTCGGCACTCAGTTTGACGGTGCTCAGATTCCCTCTGAGGATCTCAAAGGCGCTGTAGGTCTCGGCACGTGGTGGACAACTGCTGAATTTGATAATGTAAAAGTCACAGATAACGAAACAGGCGAAGTTCTCGGAAGTGATGATTTCAGCATGCCTACATTCTGGTGGAACTGGAGCCGCAAAGCAGAAGGTAAGTGGTCTGTAGAAAACGGTAAGGCTGTTCAGTCAGTTTCCGATCATCCTTATAACGATCTCGGCACATCTGCATACTTCGGCGATACAGAATGGACAAATTATACCTATACATTTGATGCAACAAAGACATCTGGCGCAGAAGGCTTCTTTATTCCTTTCCTTATTGAAGATGAAAACAACTGCTTCTACTGGAATATCGGCGGTTGGGAAAACACAAAGTCAGCTCTTCAGAGAACACAGAACGGTGCAAAGTCTGATGCAATCCCCGGCACAATAACTGATTTCACGGTTGAAACAGGCAGAACATATCAGATTAAAATTGTTGTTGACGGAACTGTTATCAGCGGATATATCGACGGCGAAAAGCAGTTTGAATATGAAACAGCACTAAAGGCAAACGCTGAAAGCTATCAGGTTGTTTCAACGGACGAAAGCGGAGATATTATCATCAAGCTTGTCAATGTAACAGGCTCAGACAGAACATTTGCAATTGATATAGCAAATGCTGATGTAAAATCAGAAGCAACTGTTTATCAGGTTGCAGGTGACAGCCCTGATAATGACAATATCCTCGGTGCAGAGGAAGTCTGTACGCTCGAAGAATTCACCGTTGACGGTGTTTCGGGACAGTTTAATTACACGGTTCCTCAGTATTCTGCAACTGTAATCAGAATTGCAAAATAGCAGATAATTACAGACCCCGAAAGCGAAAAAGCTTTTGGGGTCTGTTTTTTTGTTTAATTATATAGTAATATGTTTTAGTGTTGTATCAATAAGAGCTTGAATATTGATACACTCACAGCCGAATACCTGCGTTTTCAGTTTGCCGTTAAGAGGTTTTATCCAGTATTCATCAATTGCATCAATGCCTTTAAGTATACCAACAACAGAACCGACTGTTGCTGCGTTGCAGTCTGTATCAAAACCGCATTGTGCCGCCATGCAGACTGATTTTCCGAAGTCATCATCTCCGCAAAGGAGTGCTGTTGTGACTATCAGTGCATTTGAAATTGTATGGCACCAATGATGTGAATTGTGGTGGTCATATTTTGTGTGAATAAATTTGTACAGGTCATCAAGAGTTGCGCCATTTTCATATTTTTCAATGATTCCAGTTATCTCCTTATAAAGCCTTGATGTTGACGGAATCTGTGAAAGACCGCCGAGAATTGCTTCTTTTGCGGTGTCACAGACTGCTGCACAAGCTATCATTGCCGAAGCCCACATTTCGCCGTAAATACCGTTTTTTATGTGGGAAACACAAGCATCCCTGAATGCCATCGCAGCCGCTTTTTCCGGTTCACCGGGGTTGATATATCCGAAATAATCTCCTCTGATTTGTGCACCTATCCATTCACGGTAAGGGTTTCGTATTACTGCCGTATCGGGAGTTTTATATCCGAGAAAAGCATTTACATATGCAGCTCTTTCTGCTGTATAATATGCTGTTACAGGCTGTGAAACAAGCCATGTCGACAGAACATTTTCACTTGTGAAATCCATGCTGTATTTTTCAATTATCTGCTGATAAAGTACGGGATAATTTGTGTCATCATCAACGGGAGCACACTCAATATTATCGGGATAGCATTTACTTCTGAAATCATATTTATATTTTGAAAGAATATCTTCCGTAAGGTCTGCCTGTGTTATGTATCTGTGCATGGGATAGTTGTTTGTGTCTTTGAGAAACGGGATAAGTTCATCCCTTATTCCCTCAATGGGTTTACCAAGCAGACAGCCTGAAATTCTGCCGTACCATGCACCTGCAATTTTCTTTCCGAGGTCAGTAATATCTTTTTTTGCTGTCCATAAAGAAGTATTACGGAGTGATTTAATTTCATCAAGCTCTGACGGCTCATTGTAAGGAAAATCAGCTTTTTGCGGAAGATTGGGAATCATTTCACCAACCGTATCGGCAAGATTCTCTTTAAATTCGCTATTCGGCATATTTTTTATTGTAAAGAGTAAATCTTTGTATTGTTCGATTTCAAGCCCTTCGTCAAGACACTGTTCATATTCATTGTTAAGCTCGTTTGCATAATCGACAAACAAACCCGAATCAAGCGGTGCGGGAATAAATTTTTTCATGAAGATACTTCCTTTGTATTGGGTAAACAATAATTTATGGAAGAGTTAGGAGTTAGAAGTTAGGAGTTAGGAGTTTCGGAAGCCCTACGGGCTTAGATTATATAAATGGGGTTTATGGGGCTTGCCCCTTCCTAAACTCCTCACTACTCATTCCTCACTCCTCACTACAATAATTTATCGACTCCGCCGATAAATTATTGTTTAGTGTTTAAAACAACTATTATACTGCTTCACCCATTTAAGAACTGCCTTACGGTCGTATTTTTTAGGCATTGCTGATGTGACAGCTGTGGCTCTGAGGAGTTCAAGTCCCATTCTGACAACCTTTTTAAGGACAACCGTGTTGTTGATAAGTCCCTTGAGCTTTGTGATGATGTCTTCGGGCTTCATTCCGCCGAGCATTGCGGCAAGGTTTGTTGAATCGGCACCGATTGTCATATCATCAGCATTGAGAATGCCCGTTCTGAATATGTAGTCAAGTTCGTGTCCTTCAAGACGGGTGAGCATAAGTTTTACGCATGCAAGGGGAGCCAGACCGCTGCCGATTTTTTTGTAATATTCGGTCTGATACTGCCAGAGTGTTTCTGCGCTGAAAGCGTTATCTCTATCGGCAATAACTGCATCCGCAAGGATTCTTGCCGCCTTGAAGCTGTTTGCAATACCTGAGCCGATAATGGGTACAGTCATGAATGCGCTGTCACCGATTGCGGCATAGCCGTCTGCAACCATAACGCCGAGAGGCTGTCTGACGGGGATATTGACAAATTGACCGCCGCGCTGAATTTCGGTGCCGATGCTGTCGTTATCCTTACGGAGTGAAGCCATAGTTCTGTCAACTTCAGCCATATCAAAGGGCATAAATCTGCCGATAAGCACGTCTGTATGCTCTTCTTCCGTTGCGACCCATGTGATGCCGAGCTTGTTTTCGTGAAGCATAAGCACCTTGAATGCGTTTATATCGTCAACCTCTGCAGTCTTGTTCCAGAATGCTCTGTAAACATAAAACTGCTCGTAATCAATTGAATTATTCTGTATTCCGAGCCAATGGGGAAGAGATTTTCTCACGGGTGAATTCATGCCTGCCGCATCAATGACGAGGTCAGCGTAAACATCACCGTCAGCAGTTTTTATGCCCACAATTCTGTTACCGAAAAGAACAGCACCTGTGATTTCACAGCCGTAAACAAACTTTACACCGGCTTTTTCAGCGTGTTCAATGATATAATTGTATATATCCCTGCGCTCCATCTGAATTTCAAGCTGGTCAACGGGAGTATTCTGATGAAGTGCCGTTTCCATTGCGGGACCGTAGAAAGTCATATCGTGCTTGAGATTCCAGCGTGATTTATCGGGAAGGTCAAGACCGAGTGCCGTAAAACCTTTTTTATCAAAAATATCGGTCCAGTCGTGCCCCATATTTTCTCTTGAATTTTTCTCATAAACAGTTACATCATAGCCGTGCTTTGCAAGAAGCATACCGGCTGTTATACCGCCGTGTCCGCCGCCGGCAACGATAATCTTATTTCCCATAAAAGTACTCCTTTACAGCAAATCGTCAAAGAATCTGATGTTTGAGGGAACGGGTTTTCTTTCGTCTGCCTGTTCTTTTTTGATAATTTCAACAATTCTGTCATTTATGGGTGTAGGCACACCGCATTTTCTGCCCCATTCGCATACAACGCCGTTGATTGCGTCAACTTCACAGGGCTTGCCGTTTCTGATATCCTGAAGCATTGAGGGAACAATACCTCTGTGCTTTTTCATTGCAATGGGGACAAGAAGTGTTGCAAATGCACGCTTTACGGGGTTTGTGTAGTAGAAAAGCTTTGTGATGTCCTTGCCCTGAACGGGTACGAACTCTGCACCTGCTGCATGACCGACATCGATACATTCTTTCATGCAACGGACAGCAACTTTTCTTGCATCTGCGTTTTCGGAAACATCACCGAATGTACCGCCCACAACAGTTCCGAGACCTGAGTAAGTTGCATTTATAAGAAGCTTTGACCAGCGTGCACCGATAAGATTTGTTTCTTCGTAAACGGGACACATGAGTTCAAGAATATCTTTAACCATATTGAATTGTTCGTCTGTGATGCCTTTCATCTTGCCCATGTGGAATGAGAGGCTGTCAGGCTCACTTGTAAGAACGCATACACCGGGTTCTGTCAGTTCAGCACCCCATTCAACGGTACAGCCCATTGTGTGTTCTTCGCCTATAATTTCGGCAATACCGGGCTCGGGGATACCGTTCTGAAGTGTAACGATAACGCCTGTTTCTGTCATATAATCTTTAAGGAAAGTGACAACTTCCTTGTTGAGAAGCTGTTTTGTCATAAGGAAAATGACATCATATTTCTTTGTCATCTCGTCGGGAGTAAGAGCTGTGACGGGAACTGTCATTTCAATTGTACCCTTGATTATTGCACCCTTTTCTTTAAGTGCACCGATGTGAGCCTTGTTGCGGTTGATAAGGTCAACCTGACCGCCGTTTTTTGTGATGTATGCACCGAGAACAGTTCCGAGAGAACCTGCACCGTAAATTGCACATGTGATATCTTTCATTTTAAACACCTTCCATGTTTTTGTTTAATCTCAGCTTAACATATTTTAATAAAAAAAGCAATAAAATTTCAAAAATACCCTTGACAAAGTGGAAATGTTGTGATATTATAATTTAGCATTATGGAGAGATACCGAAGTGGTCATAACGGAACGGTCTTGAAAACCGTCGTACCTTTACGGGTACCGTGGGTTCGAATCCCACTCTCTCCGCCATTTTTTTTATCCAAAAACGGAATATAAGGTTACCAAGGAGCAGTACTCAAGTTGGTGACGAGGCGCCCCTGCTAAGGGCGTAGGTCGGCTAAACCCCGGCGCGAGAGTTCGAGTCTCTCCTTCTTCGCCAAAAACACAGACATCCAATCGGGTGTCTGTGTTTTTTATATCTAAAATTGAAATTCTGATAACTTTTAAAAAGAATAAAATAATCATATTTCATTAAAAAATATTGAGTCGCAGTGGAAAATTATGCTATTATAAATAAAGAGGTGATACAATGAGACTTAACACCCATGACAGAACGCCAAAAATTAAAACAAAGAAGTCGGTTAAGATTATGCTTGCTGTTGTGTA
>JAZSPR010000157.1:0-2887 GCA_045537555.1 Acutalibacteraceae bacterium
GTCCCTACACTCGGTTCAATCATCCCGACAAATTCTGATTTGTCAAAAAAAAGAACACCCTTCGGTGTTCTCAGCTTTTTCTGTAAATTGATGCAAATGAAAATACAAACACAAGAAGCATCACAAACAGAACAACTATTCCCGCAACAAACAACTCCTTGAAAATCATAAAACCGCCTGCGGAAAAGACAATTCCCGTTATAGTAAAAAGTTTTATAATCTTCTTTGAAAAGCTTTTGATGTCATACTTCCTTGTAAAATGATGAGCCGACATTGTTGAGTCCTTTTTAACCGAAACTATCAGCAGTCCCGCAAGAATCATCAATACGGCAGGCAGACAAAGTGCCACATAAATGAGTGCATCCATTTTATTTTCCCTCCGTTTTTTTATTATATCTAAGAAGTGCAATTACCGCAAAAATCATCACAAACGGGAAAACCGTTCCCGCAAGAACACCCGTTTTCAGGTTATCGCCGAAATACTGCGAAACAGTACCGAGGAGCAACGGACCCGTTGAACAACCCGTATCACCTGCCAAAGCAAACATTGCAAAAAGTGCCGTTGACGGGTTATACCAGCTCTTCGCCGCAATGCTGTATGTGCCCGGCCACATAATACCCACAGCATAACCGCATATTCCGCAGCCGATGAGTGAAAGCACGGGGACGGGTGAAAGTGCCGTGAGAAGATAACCGAAAACACACAGCACAGCACAGAAAAGAATGTATTTTTCAAGATTTATCTTATGGCTGAACTTTGAATACACCACTCTTGCAATGCCCATAAGAGCCGCAAAAAGGCAGGGACCTAAAATATCGCCTGCAGTTTTTGAAATACCGAGGCTTTCTTCCGCAAAAGCCGATGCCCACTGAGCAACTGAAAGCTCGCTTGCACCTGCACACAGCATCATCACAAGCAGAATATAGAAAAGCTTGTTTTTAAAAAGTTCCGAAGTCTTCTGAACACCTTTATCCGACTGTGAAACGGTGACAATCGGCACAAGAGCGAAATAAACGGCATTGAGTGCGGGTATCATAGCCCATAAAAAAGCTATTACACGCCAGTTTTCTATATCAAAAAAGTAAAAGAACATCGTTGAAAAAAGAACTGCACACATCTGTCCCCAGCAATAGAATGAATGGAGAAGGCTCATATGCGATTCCTTGTTTTCGGTGGGACAAGCCTCGATTATAGGGCTTGTGAGCACTTCAATAAGACCTCCGCCGACAGCATAGAAAGTTATTGCAATAATTATCCCGATATAAGGGTCGGGCAAAATAAACGGAAAAATACCGAGACCTGCGAGCCCCGTTGCGGCAAAAATATGAGCTGCGACAATACATTTTCTGACACCGATTCTGTCAACATATCTTGCGGCAAGAAGGTCTGTTATAAGCTGAATAACAAAATTATATGTAGAAATGAATGCAAGCTGACTGAGTGACACATCCCAGTCTCTCTGGAAAGTCACAAAAAGAAGCGGTGTGAAATTATTTACAATTGCCTGAGTTATAAAGCTTATATAACCTGCAATGAGTGTGTGCTTATAGTTATTTCTTATGCTCATTTTCCTTTTCCGGAGTTTCTCCGTCTTCAATTATTTTGTTATCCGAAGAAACAATATTTCTCATTTTCTTATTTTTTGCATTTATAAAAGTTATAATATAATCGATACCGAAAATAATTCCGATAAATAAAATCATAATATTACGGAGTTCATCACTTACAAGGCGTTCCATGTGTTTTGTAACAAAAGGATGAACTATATATATTATTGCACCTGTTGCCAATGCCCAGTAAGCTGAATGTTTCAGGCAGATTCTTCCGTGAAGATTGAATTTTTCATTTGAATAATCCCACCATCGGGCATGAAAAAGCTTTTCCATAACAAGGCTTGTCATATATTCAAGCACATTTGCAAAAAAGATACCCAGCAGAATAACAACGGGAATCATATACCACGTATATCCGAACTTATTATAAAACGGCATAAGCAGACCGCACAGCACGACAGCTCCCGCACCGTATATCGGCACAAACGGTCCGCTCATAAAACCTCTGTTTATAAGTTTTCTGTAATAAATTGAGCAACAGACTGTTTCGAGAATCCAACCGCACATACTGTATAAAAAGAAGTAAAACACATAATCAAGAACTAAGTCCATTTTCATTTACCTCACGGAGTTTAAGGAATTTTTTTCTTTTTGAGGAAAACATTTTTATTGTTGACTCCTGATGTGCACAGTATTTGTCCGAAAGACATACTATCCAGCTCTCTTTGTATCCCGGCGGTGTGGGAGTAAGCGGCCACATATGCCGTTTTATTATATTCTCTTCCATTTCCGAAAGAGTGAAAAGCGCCTTTGCATTTTTCAGAGCAAAACCGGGATGTCTGTAGCCGTGGAGCCTGTGAGAGCCGTCACCGGGAACATGCCAGTCATAATAGAAAAGGTCGTGAAGCATAGCACCTCTTGTGGCTTTAACAAAGTCGAGCCCCTTTTCTTTTGTGATTGTGTAACTCATAAATGCAACGCTCATAATATGCTGCAATCTTGTTATGTCTGCGTGCTGGATATACTCTGCCATACTCTGAAATTCAGAAGTTGAATATATATCACTCATTATTTCAAAGAATTCAGGTTGATTTTCAGCCGAAAGAGAATATGACTGAACATAGATGTCAAATAAATCTTTCATTTTTCCTCCGTTTACATTATATGGCAGATAAATTGAAATAAGTTTAACAAATCAGAATTTGTCGAATTGTTTGAATAAACCAATCGTAGGGACCGATGCCCACATCGGTCCGCATTTGTCGAAGACAAATCGGAAATCTCAGATTTCCGCAAATTGAAAAATTTGATTCAATAAGATTGTTGTAAATGA
>JAZSPR010000047.1:0-23144 GCA_045537555.1 Acutalibacteraceae bacterium
AGCCCTTCCGAAACTTTTGCCGAAGGCAAAAACATCACTTGACCGAAGGTCATTCATCATTTTGCGTAGCAATACATCACTTGCCGTCAGGCAAACATCACTCAATAATTTATCGAGCTCTGCTCGACAAATTATTGTTTATTGAGTCATTTCCTCTTCCGTCATCTGTGCAAATGCCGTAATGACAAAAACATCATTTACCGTACGCACATCAACGGCAGGTTCAATTACACCGTAAACGGAAACGTCAATTTCCTCACTCTTTACCGATATAACCGTGCCGACTGTAAGGTCTCTGGGGAATATACCGCCCAGACCCGATGTACACACAATTCCTCCGGGGGCAACGGCTGTGTCTTTTGAAAGACCCGATATTCTGCATTGTCCGTCATAAGACAGAGCGGCAGTTGTGTTTGAATAACCGTTTTCCCTTGATTTGATTTCATACACACTTATATTGAGAGTCGGATCAAGGATTGTTTTTACAACACATGTTGTAAGTCCCACTTCCTTTACAAGACCGACTATATTGTTACCGTAAATAACGGGATTGTTGACACTCACACCGTGCACGGAGCCCTTATCGAGAGTGAATGAATCATATACATCCGCAGTATTTCTTGTAACAACCGATGCGGGACAGAACTGATAATCGGGATTGTCTTCCCTGACTTTAAGAAACTCCTCATATGATGCGAGCTTCTGTTTTGTTCTTTCGTAGTCAACAAGCTGTGCCCTGTAATCAATCGCTTCGCTTTCAAGCTCTTCAACACGCTCTTTATATGACGATGCTGATGCAAAAGAGTCTTTACGGTCAGCTGTTTTTTCCGCTATGAATGTAGCCGCTTTCTGAAACGGAGCATAAATTGTTCCCGCAACGCCCGTGAAGGGTGAAACGGCATCTTCCGTGACTGCGGCAAGCAGAACTCCTGCCAGAAGAGCTGACAGAACACAGATTATAACCTTTGCTTTTGTACTTTTAAAAAAGTTTTTCATAAATTATCACCTGTGGTGCATTATACACCGAGAACATTCTTTTCAAGACATCTGCCCGTGCCGAGTGCAACACAGTCAATCGGGTCATTACAGACTCTGACAGGCATTTTGGTAACCTGAGAGATAAGCTTATCTATACCTCTGAGCATAGCACCGCCACCCGTAAGGGTAATACCTCTGTCAAGAATATCGCTTGCGAGTTCGGGAGGAGTTTTTTCGAGTGTATCACAGATCATATCAACAATCTGATTTACGCAGTCAGATACGGCTTCTCTTACTTCTGCAGAAGTGATTTCAACATTCTTGGGAAGACCGTCAACAAGATTTCTGCCCTTGATATTGAGTGCGGCTTCACCGTCATATCGGTATGCTGAGCCTATTTTTATTTTGATATCCTCAGCAGTTCTTGAACCGATGAGAAGATTGTGTTTTCTTCTTATGTAAGCAATAATTGCTTCGTCCATATCATCACCGCCGACACGGACTGAGTTTGATGAAACAACATCACCGAGAGAAACAACAGCTACTTCAGATGTGCCTGCACCGATATCGGCAATCATACTGCCTACGGGCTCAGTAACGGGGAGCCCTGCACCGATAGCCGCCGCCATGGGAACATCAATAAGGCTTACGTATCTTGCACCCGCATTTCTTGCCGCATCGTGGAAAGCTCGTCTTTCAACTTCAGTAACACCCGACGGAATGCAAAGCATAACTCTTGTTCTGTTGAAAAGACTTTTACCCTGAGCCTTTCTGATAAGTTCACGCAGCATGTCCGCAGTCATTTCATAGTCTGCGATAACACCGTTTTTAAGCGGTCTTTCAGCTGTGATTGAACCGGGTGTTCTGCCTATCATTGTTTTGGCTTCAGCACCGACGGCAACTACTCTTGACGGCTTTTCTTTTACATCAAGAGCAACAACGGAAGGCTCTCTTATAATGATACCCTTGCCTTTTGCATAAACAAGAGTATTTGAAGTACCGAGGTCTATTCCTATATCCTGAGAGAATAACATAAAATCACCTTAAAGTTTTATTTTTAAATCAGAATTTGTCGAGGCTCCCTCGACAAATTAATGAGTAATTAGCAATGATTAATGAGTAATGGTGGAAAGGGCTACGCCCTTTAAATCCTATTATAGAGCGAAGCGGAACATAAGTCGCTTGCGACTTCCGACATTACTCATTACTCACTACTCATTGCTCATTTTTGTCGGGCATCAGCCCGATAAATTATTGTTTGTCTAAACACTTAATCACTTTATTATAGCTTTAATTTATAAATATTACAAGTAGATTTTATATATTTTTGTAAGAAATTTTATCATAAAAATTAAAAAAGCCCTTGAATTACCGTTGTTTTAGTGGTATAATACCGTATAGTGATAGTATATTTTACTTGAGCGAGGTTCCCCTCGCTCTTTTGTTTTGCTATCGAGTATTTTTATCGGAGGTATGAAATTGGCAGATAAGAAAAACACGGTTGCCGTTGTGTGGGATATTGCTAAACCCATTGCAGATTCTCTGGGACTTATCCTCTGGGATGTCCGTTTCCAGAAAGAAGGCGCCATCTGGTATCTCAGAATTTTCATTGACAAAGAAGGCGGAATCGAGATTGACGACTGTGTCAACATGAGCCACGCCATCGAAGTTCCCCTTGACGAGCTCGACCCCATTGAGCAGAGCTACAATCTTCAGGTTTCTTCCCCCGGCATCGAGCGTGACCTTGTGAGAGACGAACATTTCGCAGGTTATGTGGGTGAGAAAATTATGCTCAAGCTCCCCCGTGCCGTTGACGGAATAAAAGAATTCCACGGCATTCTCGAAAAGTACGAAAACGGAGAACTGACTCTTTCCTACGGTGACGGTAAAACACTTACCGTAAACAGAAGAGAAACTTCATGGATAAGAGCAGACGATTTCCCCGGATTTAATTAATCAGGTAAAAAATTTTTCACATAAACAATAAGAAAGGATGACCCCGAAAAAATGGATAAAGAATTTTTTGAAGCCGTATCATTTCTTCAGAAAGAAAGAAATATTTCAGCTGACGCACTCTATGAAAAGATTGCAAATGCTCTTGTAATTGCCGCAGGTCATAACTACGGCACAAAAGAAGGTATTTTCTGTGACATCAACCCCGAAGAATACAGCGTTCATCTCTACATGAGAAAGACAGTTGTTCCCACAGAAGAAGATGTTATGGACCCTGCAATCGAAATCTGTGTTGACGAAGCACAGAAATACAAATCAGGTGCAGTAACAGACGATGTTGTTGAAATCGACCTCGAAATCAATGACTTTGGCAGAATCGCAGCTCAGACAGTTAAACACGTTCTCCGTCAGGGCATCAGAGAAATTGAACACAGTCAGGTTCTTCAGGAGTTCCAGAGCCGTAATCAGGAAATCGTTACAGCAAAGGTTCAGAATATTGACCCCAAGACAGGCAACCTCACTCTTGAAATCGGCAAGACAGAAGCAATTCTCCCCAAAAATGAACAGATTCCCGGTGAAAAGTTTGAAGTAGGTCAGCTCATCAAGGTTTACATCGTTGATGTAAGAGATACGGAAAAAGGCCCCAAGGCTATGCTTTCAAGAACACATCCCGGCCTTGTAAAAAGACTCTTTGAACAGGAAGTTCCCGAAATCTTCGACGGCAACATCGAAGTAAAGGGCGTATCCCGTGAAGCAGGCTCAAGAACAAAGCTTGCAGTTTACAGCAAGGATGCGGATATTGATCCCGTAGGTGCATGTATCGGTCAGAGAGGTGCTCGTGTAAGCAAGATCGTATCAGTTCTCGGCGGTGAAAAAATCGATATCGTAAAATACAGCGAAAATCCCGCAGAATTCATCGCAGCAGCTCTCGCTCCCGCTGAAATTCTCAGCGTTGAAATCATCAGCGACGTTGTAAAATCATGTCAGGTAACAGTACCCGACACTCAGCTTTCACTCGCAATCGGCAACAAGGGTCAGAATGCCCGTCTTGCTGCTAAACTCACAGGCTGGAAAATAGATATCAAACCCGAAAGCGGTTTCTATCAGCCCATGATTCAGTTATAATTACCAATTCGCAATGCTCAATGCGCAATTGCGGAAGGGAGTCCCCCCCCTTACCCCATTATAAATGGTTCAAAAGGCAACGCCTTTTCCAAAATTGCGAATTGCGAATTTCAAATTGCGAATTAATATAACCATTCAGTTTTAATTGACTAAACTTTAACGGAGGTCTTTCTGTGCAGCAGAAAAAAATTCCTATGCGTAAATGTGTAGGCTGCAACGAATCAAAATCAAAAAAAGAGCTTGTCAGAATTGTCAGGTCACCCGAGGGTGACATAAGTCTTGACACAACAGGCAAGAAGTCAGGCAGAGGCGCTTATATCTGTCCGTCTGCAGATTGCCTGAAAAAGGCCGTCAAGTCAAAGCGTATTGACAGAATTCTTGAAGTAACTGTTCCCGAAAGCGTTTATGAAGAAGCGGAAAGGTTGCTGACAGAATAATGACAGATAAGTTTTTTAATGCACTGGGGCTTTGCAGACGTGCAAAGAAACTCTGCATCGGTCACGACGAAGTAAAAACATCCGTCAAAAACGGAAAAGCACTCGTTGTGCTTCTGGCTTCGGATGCATCCCCCAGACTCGAAAAAGAAATGAACAACATTGCAGAAAACATTCCCGTTATAAGAACGGATGCCACCATGCAGGAAATAGGTTACGGCATAGGCAAAAAATCAGGTGTATTCTCAATTATCGACAACGGACTGAAAGACCTTGTATTATCAACATTAAAGGAGGACTCAATATATGGCACAGGTAAATAAATACAGAGTTCATGAAGTTGCAAAGGACTTCAATGTCAAGAGCAACGGAGTAATTGACCTTCTCGGCAGATATTTTGAAGATCCGAAAAAGCATCAGACAGCTCTCACAGATGAAGAGCTTGATATAGTTTTTGAAACTCTCACTCAGATGAAGGCTGTTCAGAGCTTTGATGAATATTTCAAAGTAACAGCAGAAAAGAAAGAAGAGCCCGTAAAGAAAGCAGAACCCGTCAAAGAAGAAAAGGCAGAGGCTCAAACAAAAACAGAAGCAAAACCCGAAAAGAAAACTACTCCCGCAGACAAAAAGCCGGCACCCGAAAAAAAGAATGAATCAAAGCCTTTTGAAAAGAAGGCTGACAAGAAAAAGAATAACGACACACCCATTCAGGCAAGAACAAAGGGTGACCAGCGTACTATCGATACAAGAGGTTCAAACATTGACCTTGAAAAATACAATGAAAAGTACGATGAGATTGCTCCCGAAAAGTCCAGAATGAAGGACAGAGATACTGCAAAGAAGCAGAAGATTAATCAGAAGTCAAAGCAGTACCGCAAACAGGGTATGCGTTCGGGAAAGAAAGAAACTGAACAGGAAAGACTTTCAAGAATTGCCGCTGAAAGAGCAAAGAAGCAGATTGTTATCAAAGTCGGCGACGAAATCACAGTCGGTGAACTCGCATCCCGTCTTAAGGTAACAGCAGCAGAAGTTATCAAAAAGCTTTTCCTTTACGGTATCATGGCTTCAATCAACGAGGTTATTGACTTCGACACAGCTGAAATCGTTGCAACAGACCTCGGTGCAAAAGTTGAAAAAGAAGTTGTTGTAACAATCGAAGACAAAATCATCGACGACTCTGAAGACGATGAGGCAAACCTTATCCCCAGAAGCCCCGTTGTATGTGTTATGGGTCACGTTGACCACGGTAAGACATCACTTCTTGATGCTATCAGACACACATCCGTCACATCAACCGAATCAGGCGGTATCACTCAGCACATCGGTGCTTACAGAGTAAATCTCGACGGTGAAGAAATCACATTCCTTGACACTCCCGGCCACGCAGCATTCACATCAATGCGTGCAAGAGGTGCAATGGCTACAGATATCGCAATCCTCGTTGTTGCGGCTGACGACGGTATCATGCCCCAGACAATTGAAGCTATCAACCATGCAAAAGCGGCAGGTATTCAGGTTGTTGTTGCTATCAACAAGATGGATAAACCCGATGTCAACCCCGACAGAATTCTTCAGCAGCTCACAGAGCATGAAATCGTTCCCGAAGAATGGGGCGGTGACACAATCTGCGTTCCCGTATCTGCAAAGACAGGCATGAATATAGATAAGCTCCTTGAATCAGTTCTTCTCATTGCAGAAATGAAAGAACTCAAGGCTAATCCCAACAGAAAAGCTAAGGGTATTGTTATTGAAGCCAAGCTCGATAAGGGCAGAGGCCCCGTTGCAACACTCCTTGTCCAGAACGGTACACTCAAATCAGGCGACATCATCGTTGCAGGTACAGCAGTAGGCCGTGTCCGTGTTATGACAGACTACAAGGGCAAGAAGATTGATGAAGCAGGTCCCTCAGTTCCCGTCGAAATCGCAGGTCTTGCAGAAGCTCCCAATGCAGGTGATGCATTTGACGCTGTTTCAGACGAAAGACTCGCAAGAGAACTTGTTGAACAGAGAAAACAGCAAGAAAAGGAAGCTCAGTTCAATTCTGTTCAGAAAGTTACTCTTGACAACCTCTTCTCAACAATTGAAGCAGGTGAAATGAAAGAACTCAACATCATCGTCAAGGCTGACGTTCAGGGTTCTGTTGAAGCTGTCAAGCAGAGTCTCGAAAAGCTCTCAAACGAAGAAGTACGTGTACGTGTTATCCACGGCGGTGTAGGTGCAGTCAACGAATCAGACGTTATGCTCGCTCACGCATCAAACGCTATCATCATCGGCTTCCACGTAAGACCCGACCCCGTTGCAGCTGCAAACGCAGAGCGTGACCACGTTGAAATGCGTATGTATATGGTTATTTACGACTGTATTGAAGACGTTGAAGCAGCTATCAAAGGTATGCTTGCTCCCAAATACAGAGATGTTGAACTCGGAAGAATCGAAGTCAGAAGCACATTCAAGATTTCAAGTGTCGGCACAATCGCAGGTTGTTATGTCCTCAACGGCAAGGTTCAGAGAAACGCAAAAATCCGTGTTGTCCGTGACGGTATCGTTATTGCTGAAGATGAAATTGATTCACTCCGCCGTTTCAAGGACGATGTCAAGGAAGTAAACACCGGTTACGAATGCGGTATCGGTCTTGTCAAGTTCAATGACATCAAGGAAGGCGACATCTTCGAAGCATATATCACAGAAGAATACAGAGATAACTAAAAATTCGCAATTATAAATTATCAATTCGCAATTATCGGAACACCTTCGGTGTTGATTTTAAATGAATCAAAAGGCGAAGCCTTTTCCGAAATTGCGAATTATTAAATAATTATGCATTATGCATTATGCATTGTGCATTGACGAAAGGATGAATTGTTTTGTCAATGTATAAAAACGACAGAACGGCTGAAGATATCAGAAGAGAAATCACCGCTGTCATCAGAGAACTGAAAGACCCTCGTGTAAAGGACAAGCTTCTTACCGTTGTAAGGATTGAACTTGCGGGCGACCTTTCATTCGGCAAAGTTTATATAAGTGCCCTCGAGGGCTATGAAACAGCAGTGGGTGCGGCAAAAGCTCTCACTCACGCTCAGGGACTCATCAGAAGAGAAGTCGGCAACAGACTTCACCTGAGAAAATCTCCCGAACTCAAGTTCATTGCAGACGATTCCGTGCGTAAGGGTATCGAACTCTGGCAGGAATATGAAAGCAAGACCCGAAAGGATACTGATGATGAGAATAACTAAAGAAGAAGCAGCTTCAATGCTCCTTTCAATGGATAATATTCTTATTTTTGCCCACGAAAACCCCGACGGGGATGCTGTGGGCAGTGCCTGTGCATTATGTCACGGGCTTATTTCTTTGGGTAAAAAAGCGGCAGTATGGCTCGACGGAATCCCGAAAAACGATGTTTACCTGACAGAAGGCATAATGTTTGACGGTTCATTCAATCCTGAGCACATTATCACAACAGACACGGCAGATGAACGCATTCTCGGTGCGGGTTGCGGTTATGACAAAAATGTAAAAGTCGAGCTTGCAATTGACCACCATTTTTCAAACACTCTCTATGCTGAAAAGACCTATCTCGACTCCGAATCTGCGGCGGCGGGTGAGGTTATTTATGATTTACTTCTCACAATGGGTGTGTCAATCACAAAAATAATGGCTGAATGCATGTACATCGCAATTTCTACAGACACGGGCTGTTTCCGTTTCGGAAATACAAAAGCCCGTACACTCCGTACTGCGGCGGCACTTCTTGACTGCGGAATTGATTCGGCTGAAATCAACCGCATTCAGTTTGAAACAAAAACCAAGGAATACGTTGCCCTTGAAAAAATGGCAATGAACTCTCTTAAAACTTATTTTGACGGCAAATGTGCCGTTATGATGCTCACACTTGATATGTTTAAGGAGAGCGGTGCACTCGAATGCGAAACTCAGGCACTTTCTTCCCTGCCCCGTCAGATAGAAGGAGTTTTTGTGGGCATCACAATGAAAGAAAAAGAAGAAGGCTTTTTCAGGATTTCCGTCAGGACAAATGCGCCAGCAAATGCCGCAGAAATCGCTTCTCACTTAAGCGGCGGCGGTCATCCTATGGCGGCAGGCTGTGCATTCGTCGGAAACAAAGACGATGCACTCAAAGCCGTACTTGAACACACAGAAAATCAGCTGAGAATTGCAGGATTATTATGACCGGATTTATAATACTTGACAAGCCCGAAGGTATTTCATCATTTATCGGCGGAGCGATTGTCAGACGTGTTACAGGCGAAAAGAAAACAGGACACACAGGCACCCTTGACCCTATGGCAACGGGTGTTTTGCCTGTTGCTGTGGGAGGAAATGCTCCCCGTTTTATTGAACTTCTCCCCTCACACGACAAAGGATACAGAGCCTCTTTCAGACTCGGAACAACAACAGATACACTTGATATAACAGGAACAGTTCTTTCAACAACTGACAATATTCCCGATGAAGAAGCCGTAAAGAAAATAATTGCTCACTTTCAGGGAGAAATTGAGCAGTTACCGCCTATGTATTCAGCTATAAAGAAGGACGGCAAAAGACTTTATGAGCTTGCCCGTCAGGGCATTGAAGTTGAAAGAGAAAAACGCATTGTCACAATCTATAACTGCGATTTTGTCTCTTTTGAAAACGGCGAATACACCATTGATGTAAAATGCTCAAAAGGTACATATATCCGTTCACTCATTTACGATATCGGAGAAATGCTCGGATGCGGTGCTGTTATGACTGCACTCAGACGTACACTTTCAAACGGTTTTTCTATTGATGAAGCTCATACGGAAGATGAACTTAAAAGTGCAGAAGATATTTCCGCATTCATCATTCCCGTTGACAAGGCACTTGAAGCTTACCCCGCAATAAAAGTGAGTAAAGCTCAGGCAAAGCGTTTCAGAAACGGCGGTGAACTTGACTCTGCAAGACTTCACACGAAGCTTGTACCGTCACTTTACAGAGTCTATTCACCCGATAATAAATTTTTAGGACTCGGCGAATACAGAGAAAACGAAACAAATCTTTTTGTTAAAAGGGTTTTTGTAAATGATTGAATTAAATGGCAGAAAAACAGCCGTCGCACTCGGTAACTTCGACGGACTGCATAAAGGGCATCTTGCCGTTATAAACGAGGCTGTTACGCAAAAGAGTAACGGTCTTTTGCCTTGCATCCTGACCTTTGAATCACACCCTCAGAAGACTCTCAGAGGCTCGGCACCGAAAAAAATCATGACAAGAAGTCTCTGCGAAAAGACAGCGAAAGAACTCGGCTGTGAAACAGTCAGAATACCCTTTGAAGAAGTCAGAAATATGACTCCCGAAGAGTTTTTCAATAAAATTCTTAAAAAACAACTCAATGCAGGTTTTGTTTCATGCGGTTTCAATTACCGTTTCGGCAAAAACGGTGAAGGTACGGCAGAAACGCTCCGTAAGCTGTGCAAAAATGCAGAAATAGGCTTTAAATGTGCCGAAGAAGTGCTTTATGACGGCGAAGTAATCAGTTCAACGAGAATCAGACAAGCTATAGAAAACGGCGATATCGAAAATGCAAACAATATGCTCGGCAGATACTTTGCATATGACACTCAGGTGGTCCACGGTGACAGAATAGGAAAAAAACTCCTCGGCTTCCCTACCATAAATCAATTATTTCCCGATTATCACGTTGTGCCGAAAAACGGTGTATACGCCTCTGCAACAGAAATTGACGGCAAGCTGTATCCGTCAATGACAAACATCGGAAAAAGACCTACTGTCGGCGGTGAAGAACTCAGAAGTGAAACCTGCATTATCGGTTTTTCCGGCGATTTGTACGGCACTTTCCCCGAAGTAAAACTTATAAAACTTATAAGAACAGAAAAAAAATTTCCCTCTCTCGAAGCCCTTTCAGAACAACTGAAAATTGACTCAGAAAAAGCGGAAAAAATATATAATGAGGTGTTCCGATGAAAACTATACTTGCCTCGGCATCACCGAGAAGAAAAGAACTGCTGACTTTAGCAGGGATTGAATACGAAGTTATTGTTTCGCAATGCGAAGAAACACTTCCCGACGGCATCACACCCGACAAAGCAGTTGAAGAGCTTGCAAGACAGAAAGCGGAAGATGTTTTTTCTCGCAACAGCGATGCAATGGTTATTGCTGCAGACACGGTTGTTGCCCTCGGAAACACAATCCTCGGAAAACCAAAGGATGAAGCTGATGCATTCAATATGTTATCATCACTTTCGGGCAGAAGACATACTGTTTTCACGGGTGTATGCATAAAAACAAAAGAAAAGACTGATATTTTCCACGTTGCAACCGAAGTTGAATTTTATGACCTGACGGAAAAAGAAATCAGGAACTACATTGCAACAAAAGAACCTATGGATAAAGCAGGTGCTTACGGTATTCAGGGCAAAGGCTTTGTTCTCGTAAAAGGCATCCACGGCGATTATTTCAATGTTGTGGGACTGCCTCTTGCAGAAACAGTAAGACATATCAATAATTTTTAAAAGTATTCTTTATAAAAACAGCAGTTACAACCCGACGGAAGTAACTGCTGTTTCTTTTTATTATCAGTTATTAGATTCCTGCATTTCTTTCAGAGCTCTGTCAAGATATGCATTAAGCTCTGCAGCATCAATAGACGGTTTTTCGTTTTCATCTGTAGCCTGCTGTTGTTCTGCTTTTGCAATTATATCAGTTAAACTTGAATCTTCTTTGTAAAGATAATTATCATTAGTTTTGTATTTCTCTGTCAGATCAATTATTTTTTTGCAATTCTTTGCACGGCAAACTTTTTTCATATTCAAAAGATCAATAATCCACCAGATATAAAAACCACCTAAAGTAAACAATTTCAAAGCACCTATCAAAAAATCGCCGAGCAGAAAACGATCAATTCCCAGATGGCCTACAAAGAGTGAAATGAAAAAATATGTATCCGGTTTAATGAAATTTTCACCATTAAAAAATCTGAGAGTGACATCAGAACTGTTCACAAGAACTCTGACAAGATCATTTTCTGAATATTTGTTATTAGGAAACAGATATTCTCTTTTTGATTCAATATATTCACGAGCCTGTGCTTCTGTCATATTATTTCCCCCCTGTTATCTCATTGCATTTCCGTATGTTGTCCATGCCATGTAATTTGCCGCTGCAGCAGTCTGCGTATCGGCAGCTGCAGAAATTGCTGTATTACATTTAATATCCAAGACATTGCTGTCAATTCGATTGAGCGTACTTTTTATTTCATTTAGTGATCTGTTTGCAGCAGTCATTTCCTGATAAATGAGTTTCTGATAATGTTCAATATTCGCAAGACGTGCTTTAATCTCCTGGAGTTCAATCAAAATAAGCTTTGCTTTCAGATCCTCTTCATATGTATCATATATTCCGCCATGCCCTCTTATTATTATACATCTTCCTGTTTCAAGATAACCACAGAGTGTACCGACTATGCCGAGTGACCGGTATTTCGAATGAATCACATTTTCAGAATAAATTTTATCAAGAACACTCTGAGCATAATTCAGATTTTTTACAATTGCCTGCTGATTCTGTTTCAGATTCTGCGCATCAATCTTCAATTGCTCCATATTGAGTTTATTGTTTTTTATATTTTCATGTTCACACATTACACGGATGTCTTTTAACTGCTGCGAAGATATATAATCCAGTCTTTCCTGCTCTTCTTTCTGTTTTTTATGCAAGTAATAAAAAACAAGAAAATTAAACGGAAAAATGGCAAAAAATAAAACAGCTAATATTTTTCCGATTTTATAAAGCTTCACCTGTTTTCTGATTTCTTCAACTTCAGATTTCGTTGTACTGTCAAGCAGCATCAATGTTTCGTTTGATGTTGTTATGCTTGCATCACAATCTGCATATTCCTGATTCATCCTTGCCAATTCCTGATTTGAAGCTTGCAACGCTTCACTCCAAAGATATTTATATGTTTCAAACTTAAACGCATGTTTCAGATAATTATACATATACTCTACATTATCTCTTTTGTCCATATCGAGTCACTCCTTTTCTACTAAATATTAACAGAATATCATCTGAAAGTCAATTAACTTTATAAAATCTTTATAAAAAACCAAAAGAGATGAAAAGAAAAATATAGTCTGTACCAAAAAACCGCAGAGAAAAACTCTGCGGTCAATTTTTGTTATTATAAATTAAACTTTAGCAACTGCGATTGTAACATTTTCGCCGTTGATATCCCATTCCTTGCCGTTTGCAAGCTCTGCATCTGAAATGCTGTCTGAGAGAACAACCGATGAAATTGCACCTTCATTCTTCTTTGCAATGTCATAGACCTTAGCGTTACCTGCAACTGCAACATTGATTCTGTCTGTGACATTGAAGCCTGAATCCTTACGCATTGTCTGAATCTTACTTACAAGTTCTTTTACGAAGCCTTCTTCGATAAGTTCGGGAGTAAGAAGTGTATCAAGAGCAACAGTTACGCCCTTATCGGAAACTGTGAATACTCCCTCTTTCTGCTTTGTATCAATAAGAACATCTTCAACGCCGAGTTCAATGTCACCGCTTGAAAGACTGAGAACGAGTTTACCTTCGTCATCAAGTGTCTTCTTGGCTGATGAGGGAAGCTCTGCGAGTGCATTTCTGATTTCACCGAGCATCTTGCCGAACTTGGGTCCGAGTGTCTTGAGCTGAGGCTTGAATGTATAAGAAACAAGTGAATCTGCATCTGAATCAAAGTCAACATTCTTGACATTGAGTTCGTCTCTGATGATTTCAACAAAGTTTTCTTCAAGCTTCTTATCGCACTGAACATACATAGTGTTAAGAGGCTGACGGTTCTTGATGTTTGAACCGTTTCTTGCTGCTCTGCCGAGAACAACGATGTTCATAACTTCATCCATAGCTGTTTCAAGAGCTGTATCGATGAGGTTTTCGTTAATTTCGGGGTAATCACAAAGATGAATACTTACGGGAGCATCTTTATCTACATTACATACGAGGTTCTGATAAATTGACTCTGCCATGAACGGAATCATGGGTGCTGCTGCCTTTGCAGTTGTTACAAGAGCAGTGTAAAGAGTCATGTAAGCAGCCTTTTTGTCTTCTGTAACAGTCTGTGCCCAGTATCTTTCTCTGCCGCGGCGGACATACCAATTACTCATTTCGTCAACAAAGCTCTGAAGTGCCTTTGCTGCTTCGGGAATACGGTAATTTGCGAGGTTATCATCAACTGTCTTTACCATTGAATTGAGCTTTGAAAGAAGCCACTTATCCATAACGGTAAGCTGACAGTCATTGATGTCATACTTTGTGGGATCGAACTTGTCGATATTGGCATAAAGTACATAGAATGCATAAGTGTTCCAGAGTGTACCCATGAACTTACGCTGACCTTCGGTAACAGCCTTATCGTGGAATCTGTTGGGAAGCCAGGGAGCAGAGTTTGTATAGAAATACCAACGGATAGCATCTGCGCCGTGCTTTTCGAGTGCATCGAAGGGGTCAACAGCGTTGCCCTTTGACTTACTCATCTTCTGACCGTTTTCGTCCTGAACATGTCCGAGAACGATAACATTCTTGTATGGTGCTTTATTAAAAATAAGAGTTGAAATTGCAAGAAGTGAATAGAACCAGCCACGGGTCTGGTCAACAGCTTCTGAAATGAAATCTGCGGGGAACTGTGACTCAAAAAGTTCCTTATTTTCAAAGGGATAATGATGCTGTGCGAAGGGCATTGCACCTGAGTCGAACCAGCAGTCGATAACTTCGGGAACTCTTGTCATCTGCTTGCCGCATTCGGGACACTTGATTGTAACAGCATCAATATACGGTCTGTGAAGCTCGATTTCATCGGGACAGTTATCACTCATTGACTTGAGCTCTTCGATTGAACCGATTGAATGACGGTGGCCGCATTCACATTCCCAGATATTGAGGGGTGTACCCCAGTATCTGTTACGGCTGATACCCCAGTCCTGAACATTTTCAAGCCAGTCGCCGAATCTGCCCTTACCGATGCTTTCGGGAATCCAGTTGATTGTGTTATTGTTTCTGATAAGATCATCACGGACTTCTGTCATCTTGATGAACCATGATTCTCTTGCGTAGTAGATAAGAGGAGTGTCACATCTCCAGCAATGGGGATAATCGTGTTCAAACTTGGGAGCATCGAAAAGCATTCCTGCCTTATCAAGGTCAACAAGAATTTTCGGATCTGCTTCCTTTACAAAAATACCTTCATAAGGAGTTTCTGCTGTCATATTACCCTTGCCGTCAACAAACTGAACGAAGGGAAGGTCATACTTTCTGCCGACTCTTGCGTCGTCTTCACCGAATGCGGGAGCACAATGAACGATACCTGTACCGTCTGTCATTGTTACATAGCTGTCGCACATTACAAAGAAAGCCTTTTTATTCTGCTTTTCGCAGACGGGAGCAATGAAGTCAAAGAGAGGTTCATATTCTTTATATTCCAAAGACTGACCGGGGAAAGTATCAAGCACTTCGTATGCAGGTGCATCTTCTGTAGCGAGTTTGCCGAGAACCTTGTCAAGAAGAGCCTCTGCCATATAGTATGTGTAGCCGTCTGCAGCCTTTACTTTGCAGTAAGTATCCTTGGGATTTACACAGAGAGCTGTGTTTGAAGGAAGTGTCCAAGGGGTTGTTGTCCATGCAAGGAAATATGCATCTTCACCTGCGACCTTGAAACGTACAACCGCTGAACGTTCTTTAACAAGCTTATAGCCCTGAGCAACTTCGTGTGATGAAAGAGGAGTTCCGCAACGGGGGCAGTAAGGAACAATTTTGAAGCCCTTGTAAAGAAGATCTTTTTCATAAATCTTCTTGAGTGCCCACCATTCTGACTCGATGAATTCATTGTGATATGTTACATAAGGATCATCCATATCAGCCCAGAAGCCTACTGTACGTGAGAAATCCTCCCACATACCCTTATACTTCCATACACTATCTTTACAATGACCGATGAAAGGATCAAGCCCGTATTCTTCAATCTGCTCCTTACCGTCAAGACCTAAAAGCTTTTCAACTTCAAGTTCAACGGGAAGACCGTGTGTATCCCAACCTGCCTTACGGGGAACCATACAGCCTTTCATTGTGCGGTAACGGGGAATCATATCCTTTATAACACGTGTAAGAACATGACCGATATGGGGTTTTCCGTTAGCTGTAGGAGGTCCGTCATAGAAAACATAGGGGGTGCCTTTTGCTTTTTCTTCAATACTCTTTTCAAAAATCTTTTCGTCACGCCAGAATTTTTCAATTTTCTTTTCCTGCTCGACGAAATTCACATTGGGGGAAATGGGATCGTACATTAGAAAATCTCCTTTCGGTAATAAAAAAAGCCCTTGTCCCGTAATACAGGACAAAGACCGATACTTTGCTTTTAAACCACCTGATTACAACATACCATCATATGCGTCCGCTTTAACGGTCGGCAACCGGAGAAACTTACTGTAATTTCAGTCCTCTGCTCCGGAGTGATTTTCGTTTCTTTCCGTGATACTGACCTTGCACCGTCGTCAGCTCGCTTGAATCCGTAAAAGAAATTACTCTCTCCATCATTGCATTTTATTATATCATGCATATTTTAACACATGTAAAAAATAAAATCAAGACATAAAAATAAAAATATCGGGGAAAATCCCCGACATTTTATTAAGGTTCAAGCTTTGCTGATTTTCTGAGAATGCTTCTTGCATCTGCAGCTGTTATTTTGCCGTCCTTGTTGTAATCAGCCACTACAAACTGAATCTCTGTGGGAGTTTCAAGTTTTGCTGACATACGAAGAGCAAGTCTTGCGTCTGCAGCAGTGATTTTACCGTCACCGTTGACATCACCGAGTAAAACATCGGGTTTTGTTTCCTGGAGTGCGGGAATTTCTCTTTCATCGAGAACAACAGAACATACTGAACACTTCTTCTGTTCTTTGCCTGTTACACCGATTTCAGCAGGTTTAACTGTAATCCAATCACTTTCTGTATGACCGAGTGCTGCGATATCGGCACTCTTGTATGAATCACCGCATGCACATGTAAATGTGATGTAACCTGTCTGTGTACATGTAGGTTCTGTCATAACCTGTTCATAGTCGTGACCGAGAGCATCTGTATAAACAATGTTTGTTTCACCGCATGCACATGTTGTCTTTGTGTAACCCTTTTCTGTACATGTGGGAGCAACAGCTTCTGTTTCTGTTTCAAACTTATGACCTGTTGCTTCTGTATAGTTGTCTTTCATTTCTGCATTACATACAGAACATACATAAAGTGTATAACCCTGTTCTGTACATGTGGGAGCTGTTACGGTTTCACTGTAATCATGCCCCTTTTCATCAACATATGTGATGTTTGATTCACCGCAGACACATGTATTCTTTGTGTAACCCTGAGTTGTACATGTGGGTTCAACTGTTTCTGTTTCAAAATTATGACCTGTTGCGTTTACATATTCACCCTTTGATTCTTCACCGCAGAGTTCACATGTATATGTTGTGTAACCCTGTTCTGTACATGTGGGAGCAGTAACAACTTCTGTATTCTTATGGCCTGTTGCATTTACATAATCATCTGTTGATGTTGCATCACAACGCGAACATGTATATGTTGTGAAGCCCTGAGCTGTACAAGTGGGAGCTGTTACGACAGCTGTATTATCATGACCTATTGCATCAGTATAAACGGTGTTTGTTTCACCGCAGGCACATGTATTCTTTGTGTACCCCTGAGCTGTACATGTAGCTTCAACTGTTTCTGTTTCAAACTTATGACCTGTTGCATTTACATAGTTGTCTTTTGATGTTTCATCACAACGTGTACATTTATATATTGTATAGCCCTGAGCTGTGCATGTGGGGGCTACTGTTTCTGATTCTTTGAAATCATGACCTGTTGCATCAGTATAAACTGTGTTTGTTTCACCGCAAGCACATGTATTCTTTGTGTAACCCTGAGCTGTACAAGTAGCTTCAACTGTTTCTGTTTCAAACTTATGACCTGTTGCAGGCACATAATTTGACTGTTTTGTATCGCTACATACTGAACATACAGACTTTGTATAGCCCTGAGCTGTACATGTGGGAGCAACAACTTCTTCAACATATTTGTGTCCTGTTGCAGCTACAGTTTCTTCTTTTGTATACTCACATACTTTACAGACAAATATCTTAACGCCTGTTTCTGCACATGTAGGTGCGATTTCTTCTTTGAATTCAAGTGAATGTGAAGCCTTCACGATATCATCAACATAAATGTCACCGCAACCGCAGTCGCATGTATATGTGGTGTAACCGTCTTCTGTACATGTAGGAGGAGTTACAACAGCTATATAATTATGATTGAGCGCACCTACATAATTGCCTACATAACTGTAACCGCAATTTTTGCATGTAAATGTTGTAAAGCCCTGTGCATCTTCAGTAGGAGGTGTTACTGCTTCTGAGTAGTCATGACTGAGAACATCAACATATTTATCAGTCTTCTTCTCACCGCAGACTGAACATTCATATAATGTATAGCCCTTTTCGGTACATGTGGGAGCAACAACTTCTTCAACATATTTGTGTCCTGTTTCTGCGATTTCTTCTGTTTCTTTGTATTTACAAACACTGCATTCCGATGTTTTTACACCCGCCTGAGTACATGTAGGTGCTGTTTCTGTCACAACAAACTTATGACCTGTTGCTGCAACATAATCAGACTGTTTTGAATCATTACATACTGAACAGACTGATTTTTTATAGCCCTGAGCTGTACATGTGGGAGCAACAACTTCTTCAACATATTTGTGTCCTGTTGCTGCGATATCTTCTGTTTCTTTATATTCACAAACACTGCATACTGATGTTTTTTCACCCGCCTGAGTACATGTGGGCTCTGTTACTGTTGCAACAAGGTCATGACCTGTTGCATCAACATAAGCTGACTGTTTTGTATCATTACATACAGAACAAACTGACTTTGTATAGCCCTGTGCTGTACATGTGGGAGCAATAATTTCATCAACATAACTGTGACTTGCAGCTACAATATTATCCTGCTTTGTATCACCACATGATTCACATGTATATGTTGTGAAACCTTTTTCTGTACATGTGGGAGGTGTTACTTCTTCATTATACTTATGTCCTGCTACAGGAATCACTTCTGTTAATGTATTTCCGCAACCGTTACATACAGATGTTTTAAGACCTGTTTCTGTACATGTGGGTGCCGCTACAGTTTCTTCATACTCATGGTCTGCAACATTGACATAATTTCCCTTTTTAGTATCACCACATGCATTACATGTAAATGTTGTGAAGCCCTGAGCTGTACATGTGGGAGGTGTTACTTCTTCTTTATAATCATGTCCTGTTACTTTAATCTCTTCTGTTTCTTCATGTGAACAGTCCTTACAGATTAAAGTCTTAAGACCAGTTTCAGTACATGTGGGTGCCTTTATTGTTTCTTCGTAATTATGAGCTGCTACAGGAATATCTTCAGTTTCTGTATGTGAGCAGACCTTACATACAAGAGTCTTCAGACCTGTTTCAGTACATGTGGGAGCCTTTACCGTTTCAGCATAATCATGAGGAGCAAGCTCAAGAACTTCTATCTTCTTCTCACCGCAAACCTTACAGATCTTGGTCTTTGTACCGATCTGAGAACATGTGGAAGGAATTATATTTTCTGTAAAATTATGACCGGGAGACTTAAAGATTTCTTTATAGTTTTCACCACAGTCGTTACATACATATGAAGCATAACCGTCATTTTCACATGTCGGATTCACAGTTTCTTTCATAGTGTAGGTATGTTCGAGTTTACCGTCTTTAGTGAAACCGTACATAACACCGTCAATAACCTTTTTACCGGTTACGGCATATGTATTATTATCAAAATAATACTTTGCGCCGTCTATTGTCTGCCAGCCGGTAAGTCTCTGATGATTACCCCAGTAATATGCCTTACCGTAATCGGTTTCAAGCCATGCACCGCCTACAAGTCTGCCGCTGTTATCAAACTTGAAGTCAAGTCTTGCATCTGTTGTTGAAATAGGATACTTACCGTCCTTGACAGTATCAACACTATTTTTACCGTCAAGTTCAAGAGAAGCCATACCGAATCCGGTCATTCTGTCAAAATAGTACCAGTAACCGTCAATCATATGCCAGTTTCTCTGTCTTTCACCGCCGATATAATAATAAGAGTAGAATCCTTCATCTTTGAGCTCACCCTTGACAAACTTACCATCTGCATCGAAGGTATAAACATGACCGTCATCAAGTCTGAATTTACCGCCCTTACGAGGCACACCGTTTTTATCAAGATAATATGACTGACCTACCCACTGATTCTTTACGAGCGTACCGTCATCCTTTGCACAAGCAAAAACAGTAAGCTTGCCGTCAGCATCAAAATTGTATGTGTAATTGTCCACTTTTTTGCTGCCTGTTACTTTGTTACCGTTTTCATCAAAATAACAGATTGCTGGACCGCATTCACACCATTTACTTTTAAGATTGCTCTTTTCAAGAACACCTGTAGTTGAATTGAAAGTAAATGTTGTTTTGCCGATTACCTTATCGCCTTTTACGGGAAGACCGTCTGCTCCGAGATAATATTTTGTTCCGGACCAGCTGTTTCTTACAAGAGTTCCGTCAATATTGACTTCGGCATATGATGTAAGCCAACCGTTTGAATCAAATGTATAAGTATAACCGCCGATTTTCTGTTCGCCTTTTACGGGAGCACCGTCAGCACCGTAATAACCGACTTTACCGTCTTTTTCAAACCATTTTGATGCGTTTGAATATTTGTTTGTATCTTTGTTTGTATAAACAAGAAGACCTGTTGAAACAGTTCTTTCAATACCGTCTGAAGGAGTATTTCTGAGTGTGAGCATATCTTCACCGTCACGCTGAGAAATAAAACTTGCAGAACCGCCGCCGTCAAGACAGAGTGCATCTTTACAACCGAGAGCAAGCATTGCTTCTGCAAGCTGATGGAATGTCTGACCTGATGATTCGGGAAGCATTCTGCCGTCTGAAACGAGCATAACAATGTTACCGTTTTCCTTGACACCGATAGCAGTTCTGGGGTGTGCTTCAACACCATATCCGCTTACATTTATAGCCTCTGTAAACGCACCGTTCTTAATAAGAACTTCGGGACCGCCGACAACCTGCACCGCATTTTCGGGAAGTTTGTCACCTCTTTCGCCGATAACTACAGTGCCGTCTTCACAAAGTGCAAAGAACGGCCAGTCATTATTTTTATTGTATCTGATACCGTTCATTATGAGTGTACCTGTGGGGGCACCGTTATCCATGTTGAAGAAGTCACCGTTAACACCTGCAACAACTTCAAAATCTTTATTGCCGACTGTGTTCACATAGTAGTCTTCTACCGCTACAGCCTGGTCACGAAGATGCTGCATGCCCCACTCCGCTTTACCGAGACCGTTCATATAGTTCTTGTATGAAGCAACAATACCGATTTCGGGATTGTTCATATCAACTTCAAGAACATAACAATTAACACGGTTTGTACCGTCATCATCCATTAAAACAACATATGATTCGGTAATGCCGTTAACAATGTTATAATCTTTCTTTTCTGCGATATCCGTTCCGTAAATGAGTTTCTCCTCATTGATTTCAACCATTGCGGATGAAGCAACGGTATATCCTGCCATAATTACGCAGCAGAAAATCATTACGGACATAGCTTTAAAAATTATTTTTTTCATAAGCTAACCTCCATTTTTTATTAATATTATAAATTTTTATAATATTCAGAATAAGAAAGGCACCATTGAAAACAAGGGTGCCTGAAAAGGTTTATTAACCTTCGTAATCCTCTTCGTTTTCCCAGTTATGCCAGACATTCTGAACATCATCGTTATCTTCAAACATCTCAAGCATCTTACCCATATTCTTGATATCATCGGGATTATCAAGTCTTGTATATGTGGAAGGAATATATTCAGCTTCTGCAGAAATTGCAACATAACCTGCTGCAGCAAGAGTTTCACTTACAGAACCGACATCATTGGGCTGTGTTCTTACTTCAAAAACATCCTCTTCATCTGTTACAAGGTCCTCAGCACCTGCTTCAAGGGCTGTTTCAAGAAGAGCATCTTCATCAACGCCGTCTTTTTCAATAACAATATTGCCCTGACGGTTGAACATGAACATAACTGAACCTGACTGACCCATATTTCCGCCGTATTTATCAAAATAATGACGCATTTCGCCGGCTGTTCTGTTTCTGTTATCTGTAAGAGTTTCAACGATAACTGCAATACCGTTGGGGCCGTAACCTTCGTATACGCACTCTTCGTAATTTGCAGAATCACCGTCACCTGATGCCTTTTTGATAATTCTTTCGATATTATCATTGGGAACGTTTGCAGCTTTTGCTTTTGCGATGATATCTTTGAGCTTTGAGTTACCTGCGGGGTCGGGACCACCGTCTCTTACAGCAACAGCAATTTCTCTGCCGATTTTTGTAAAGACTTTAGCTCGCTGATTATCTGTTTTTTCTTTCTTTCTTTTTATTGTACTCCATTTGGAGTGTCCTGACATAACAATCACCTTTACATATATTTTTATTAATTTATTTTAACACTATTAAGTCTTTTCGTCAACATCTGTTTTGATAATTTATCATATTTAATAAAATATAACTGTCCTTTTATTATAAGTTTTGTTGCTAAAACAGTTTTTTTGTGGTAAAATAAGTAAGCAATAAATTATTTTGGCGGTGAAGAGCATGTTTGATGCAAAAAAAGTAAAAGATTCATGTGTGGAATGGATAAGAAAGTTTTTTGAAGAAAACGGAAAAGGTTGCAATGCCGTTATAGGTATTTCAGGCGGAAAAGACAGCTCTGTTGCGGCGGCACTTTGTGTTGAAGCTCTCGGCAAGGACCGAGTTATCGGCGTTCTGATGCCCTGCGGTGTTCAGCATGATATTGACTGTGCCTACAAGCTTGTAAATCATCTTGGCATAAAGCATTACGAAATAAATATAAAATCTACAGTTGACAGCATTACCGAAAGCATTCAGAAAAACCTTGAATTATCAACTCAGGCAAAGACAAATCTTCCTCCGAGAATCAGAATGTCAACAGTTTATGCCGTTTCTCAGTGTGTAAACGGCAGAGTTGTAAACACCTGCAATCTTTCTGAAGACTGGGTCGGCTATTCAACAAGATACGGTGACGCGGCAGGCGATTTTTCACCGATGTCAAATCTGACTGTTACTGAAGTCAAAGCTATAGGAAAAATACTCGGACTTCCCGAAGACCTTGTTGAAAAAACACCCATTGACGGTCTTTGCGGCAAAACAGACGAAGAAAATCTCGGTTTCACTTATGCAGAACTTGATGTTTATATCAGAACAGGCGTTATTGAAGACAAAGCAAAAAAAGAACTCATCGATACAAAGCACAGAAACAACCTCTTCAAGCTTCAGCTTATGCCCGCGTTCAAACCGGAAATATAAACAATAATTTGTCGAGCTCTTTCAAATTCGCAATTTGAAATGCTCAATTCGCAATTTCGGAAGCCCTTCGGGCTTGACTTATATAAATGGGTCAAAGGGCGAAGCCCTTTCCACAATTGAGCATTGCGCATTGAGAATTGAGAATTTTTGTCGA
>JAZSPR010000084.1:0-24196 GCA_045537555.1 Acutalibacteraceae bacterium
ACATAACAAGCAATAAACAATGTGTTCTGACTTTCACGAACATTATGAATAAATTTCTCTTCACTTTCTACAGTAACATTTTCCCAATCTTCAATTGTGCGAGAAAGAAACTCTGTTTCACCGCTGGAAGTTTTAATACTGTTAAGTAACATTTCGGCATCTTCAATTTCGGGGGTTTTTAATATAGCTTCCACACTATTTTTCAATACAATTTTCTTTTCTTCAAATATCATTTATTTCACATCCTCTTTATCAAGATATAAATCAATTATTCTGTATCGATAATAATTAGCCTGCCATTCCGAGCCTCTGTCGGTTTGTTCAAACTGATTTACCCACTGAAAATAATGCGTTAATTCATGAACAAGTGACGACAATATTGTATAGGCGGCTTCTTTTTTACCCACAGCTTCCGCTTGTTGAAAATAATCCCCTGTAGGTATTCTTATGTAAGGCTCATCGAATGTATCAAAAAATGCAAAAGAGCCCCATACAATGTTTCCGTTTCTTAAAGTTACGGTTTCGCTTTCCTTAACATAAACAACAATACGAATAGGAAAGTCATAATTAATGCGAAGCCATTTTGTAAAATCAATAAACAGTGCTCGTATATCTTCATGAACACCTTTATCAAAACGAAGTGTTATCCCTGTTCTGACATTTGAGTTTTTATATATTTTTTTATATTTTTTGGTTTTCCATGGATTCATTTTAATCACCGTTCAGTTATAAAAAATAGGCACCTCCGAAACCGAAGATGCCTTGTTAATTCAGAAAGATATGTATTACATCAATCACAAACGGACAAAACGGCACTTCGATTTCGTAAGATAATTGTCATTGTCATTTTGTCCACCTGCCTTTTCGTAAATTTAAGTTGATTATACATCCCATTTGCAGGAATGTCAATATTATCATAAAAGAATTTAATCTTTATCGTCACCGCGTTCACGGATGATATATCTTGTGGGTGTACCCTCAAGACCGAAAACTTCTCTTATCTGATTATCGATATAACGCTGATAACTGTAATGGAACAGTTCCCTATTGTTGACAAAACAGACGAATGTTGGCGGTCTTGTTGAGGGCTGAGTCATATAATAGATTTTAAGACGTTTGCCCTTATCTGTGGGGGGCTGAACTCGTGTCTGTGCATCTGCAAGAACTTCGTTGAGTCTGCCTGTTCTGATTCTCATTGCGTTCTGAGTATCAACAAACTTGATAAGTTCAAAAAGTCGGTTGATACGAAGACCTGTCTTTGCTGAAATAAAAATAATGGGAGCATATGACATGAATGAGAAATCATTCATAAGTTTTTTACGGTATGCATCCATTGTTTTACCGTCTTTTTCAACGGCATCCCATTTATTAACAACGATAATACAAGCCTTACCCTCTTCATGGGCAATACCTGCAACCTTTGAATCCTGCTCTGTGAAGCCGACTGTACCGTCAATCATAATAACGCATACTTCTGCCCTCTGAACAGCCATAACGGCTCTCATAACGGAATATTTTTCGATTGTGTCATCAACTTTGGACTTTCTTCTTAAGCCTGCAGTATCAATAAGCAGGAATTTGCCGTGTTCGTTTTCGACTTCTGTGTCGGTTGCATCACGTGTTGTACCTGCAATATTTGAAACAATAACTCTTTCTTCACCGCAGATAGCATTGACAAGTGAAGATTTACCTACATTGGGCTTGCCGATTATAGCAACCTTGATTCTGTCGTCTTCTTCTGTTTCTTCAGCAACATCACCGATATACTTAAAAACCTCATCAAGAAGGTCGCCCGTACCGTGACCGTGTGCCGCAGAAACGGGGATAGGGTCACCCAGACCGAGGTTATAAAACTCATATATTTCAACGGGCGGAGCACCGACCGTATCGCACTTATTGACTGCAAGAACAATGGGTTTACCGCTCTTGAGAAGCATTGTTGCAACTTCAGCATCGGTTGCAACAACACCTGTTTTAAGGTCTGTTACAAAAATTATAACATCAGCGCTATCAATGGCAATCTGAGCCTGTCTTCTCATCTGAGAAAGAATGACATCGTCTGAATGCGGTTCAATACCGCCTGTGTCAACAAGCAGAAAACTTTTATTGAGCCATTCACAATCGCCGAAAATACGGTCACGGGTAACACCCGGAGTATCATCAACAATAGAAAGTCTTTTACCGCAAAGTTTATTGAAAAGTGTAGATTTACCGACATTCGGTCTGCCTACAACTGCAACAATCGGTTTACTCATCGGTCGCACTCTCCTTTTCACCTATAATACTGTATAATATATCACTTCCGTCTGAAGAGACGGGAATTATTTTCACATTTAATTTTTCTGATAACTCATCGAGAGAAATGTCATCAAGAAATACTTGTTCATCACCGCTTCGGAGCATTACATCAGGAATAAGAGCAACATCATAAAAAGATAAATCTTTGACCTGATTAATTATATCGCCTGCAGTTACCAGCCCTGCAACAGTAACAGAATGACCGAAAAAATCATTTACAACAGTATAAACATCAACAATTTTTTCGGGGAATTTCTTTTTTAATGCATCAGACAATTCCTTCATCAATGGTGATGCCGCAACACCTGTAATTACAGCTATTTTTGAATTTGAAACTGAATTTATCACACTCAGTTCATCAAGAAAATCAGCTCTTGTCAGACTCCATGTTCCAACTCCGTTATCAAGCTGTCTGAAATCATCATAATAATCGGTATCGGGAACTTTTCGCTCAGCTTTAAGATAAAATTCATCCGCAGCATAGCAGAAATTTCTGCCGTATTCATCGTAATGAGCAGAATTAAACTCATCAATCATATCAATAACTTCAGCAGCACTCTCTTTATCATATCCCTTTAATTCACAAAGACCTTCTCTGTGTTTGGTAAGACCTACGGGAACGGCTGCAACAGAAATAATTGATTTGCCGATTTTTGCGAGTTCATTAAGTGTGAAAAGCAATTCATCACCGTCATTATAACCGGGACACAGAACAAGCTGAGCATTGATTTCTATTCCTGCATCAGCAAGTTTATTAATATATGATAAAACTTTGCCGGCATTGGGATTTTTCATCATCTGAACACGCAGATCGGGATTCATTGTATGAACAGAAATATTGACAGGAGAAATATGCATTTCAATAAGTCTGTCGATGTCTGCTTCTGTCATATTTGTAAGGGTTACATAATTGCCGAAAAGGAATGAAAGACGAGAGTCATCATCTTTGAAATAAAGACTCTCACGCATTCCGTGCGGCATCTGGTCAATGAAGCAGAAAATACATTTATTTTTACATGAATGTTGCTTGTCCATAAGATAAGTTTCAAACTCAAGACCTAATTCGTCAACATTCTGTGCAGATTTAAAGCGATAAGTGACTGTTTCTCCGTCAGGATTTTTAAAAATAATATTGATTCTTCTTGTATTTGCATAAAATCTGTAATCAAGAACGTCATTTATATCGTGACCGTTTACAGACAACAAAACATACCCCGCAGTAATACCTTTCTTACCGCAGAGTGAATCAGGATTAACATTTTTGATTATAACAGCCATTCAATCACCTGATTTATACAACACTAAAAAGGCGGAAAAGATAACACTCTCCGCCTTCCTTTAATGTCAAGAAAGAAAAGTAAATCAGTCTTCTACACTGATAACCTGTCTGCCATTGTAATAACCGCAGTTATCACAAACTCTGTGTGTTCTCTTGAATTCGCCACACTGAGGACATTTCTGAAGAGAGGGAGCTTCCATCTTCCATACACTTGAGCGTCTCTTATCTCTTCTTGCACTTGAAACTCTTCTTGCAGGTACTGCCATATCGAAAACCTCCTAATAAATTACACATCATTCATCATCAGATAAAAGCGACTGAAGTGCCGCCAAACGAGGATCAACGGGCTTCTGACAGCCGCATTCTTTCTCGTTAAGGTCATTTCCGCAATAAGGACAAAGTCCTTTACAATCAGCTTTACACAAAAATCTTGTGGGGAATGAAAGATAAATATCTTCAAGCACGAGTTCATCAAGATTGAGTGAAAGATTTTCAACCACGATATAATCATCATTGTCTTCATCATTAAGCTGATCAATAAGAAAATGATTTACGGGAACAGTAAGCTTTTTTCTGATATCCTTTGCGCACTTTGCACACTGTGTTGAAACAGTAAAAACAGCCTGAGCCGAAACTGAAACAATTCCTGTGGAATTCTTTACAAAACCGTTGACAGCAACGGGTGAATCAATAATTTCATCCTCTGCGTCAAATTCATAGGAAAAATCCTGCTTTATGTCATCGTTTTCAAAAAATCGGCGCAGTTCTATAATCATCTGCAAAGTCCTCCAAAATACGAACGGATAATATTATATATTCAAATAGTTAATTTGTCAATATGTTTTATGCAAAATAAATTATAATTTTACCGTTCTGATTTTATGAAAATCTCCATACGGCAGACCGGATGCCGCTATGAATTATACAAGTTCACAGAATTCCTTTACACTTGCGGGAATATTTTCTGTTTCTGTTGAAACTGTGAATGTGAACTTAACATCTGTTTTTTCGCTGAGAACATTAACCTTTGCAAGGAATGCTGCGAGTTCGTCCATATCTCTTGAACCGATGCGGAGTGTTGCATCAACAAGGATATCGGTTATATCGTGGTCGCCTGCGCAAAGACCTGCGAGAATACCATAGAATGCATCATAGCCTGAAACTGCGTAATCATCAGTTGATACGAGTCTTACGCTTGTCTTAACGTCATATCTGAGAGCATCCTTCTGCTCAACACATATAACGTGACCTGCTGAAGCCTGAGCTGCATCTGCAATGAGAGCAATGAGCTTCTTGGTTTTTCCGCTGCCCTTTGTACCGGTAAGTAATGTAATCATTTTGTTTGTCTCCTTTACATTTATAATAACGGTTAACCATTAAGTCTTTTTGAAAGTTCTTCTGCCATTGCTTCATAGCCGGGCTTGCCGAGAAGAGCAAACATGTTCTTCTTGTAGCTTTCAACACCGGGCTGATTGAAGGGGTTAACGCCGAGCATATAACCCGAAACAGCACAAGCTTTCTCTAAGAAATAAATAAGATAACCTAAATTATACTCATCCATTTTTTCAATTTCAAGCACGATATTGGGAACACCACCGTCTGTATGAGCAAGAATTGTTCCCTGCATTGCCATTGAATTGACATAAGATAAAGTTTTTCCTGCCAGGAAGTTAAGTCCGTCGCTGTCGTCTTCATCTGCTTCAATTACGATATCGCATTTGGGCTCTTTGAAAAGAACAACAGTTTCAAACAAATTACGTCTGCCTTCCTGAACATACTGACCGAGAGAATGAAGGTCTGTTGAATAAATTGCGGATGCGGGGAAAATACCCTTGTTATCCTTACCTTCACTTTCGCCGAAAAGCTGTTTGAACCATTCATTCATCATTGTGTAATCAGGTTCATAGCTTACCATCATCTCGATATTCTTACCCTTACGGTGAAGAATGTTTCTGATTGCGGCATATTTACTGCAATCATTTGTAAGCATATCGGGATTATCGTATTTTTTCATTGCATCTGCAGCACCGAGCATAAGAGCATCGATATCAATACCTGCTGCTGCAATGGGAAGAAGACCGACTGCTGTAAGAACCGAATATCTGCCGCCGACATCATCGGGAACAACAAATGTTTCAAAATCTTCTTTATCTGAAAGTTCCTTAAGCGTACCCTTTGATTTGTCTGTTGTAGCATAAATTCTCTTTGCGGCTTCTTCTTTACCGTATTTTTCGATAAGAAGATTCTTGAAAATTCTGAATGCAATTGCGGGTTCGGTTGTTGTGCCTGATTTTGAAATGACATTGACCGAAAAATCACAGTCTTTACATAAATCAATAATTTCTGAAATTTCAACAGGACTGAGTGAATTACCGACAAAAACAATCTGAGGTGCATCATCAACAACAACATTATAGTTGTCTGATTTGCAGAACTCAATTGCTGCTCTTGCACCGAGATATGAACCGCCGATGCCGATAACCACAAGAACATCGGAACTTTTTCTGATTCTCTCTGCGGCAACCTTGATACGTGCAAATTCATCTTTGTCGTAATCAGCAGGAAGTGTCAGCCATCCGTGGAAATCATTTCCCTGAGCTGTAGCTTTCTGTGAATACAGCTTTTCGTAAGCCACCCTGACTTCGTCTTTGACAGCCTCAAGTTCAGCTTCATTGACAAAATTGTCAAGGTACTTACAGTTAAGTTTAATCGCCATTGTTTACGCCTCTCCAAAAAAACAAATATTTTGTTTATTATACAATGATTGAAAAGATTTTTCAATAGAAATTTGTATAAAGTTTAAATTTTTTTTACTCAAAACAGGTAAATAATCTGTAAACTGCCGAAAAAAATGTCAGTTTATTGACATCTGATTCTGCCGTTACATCATATTCAGCAAGTACTTTCCCGTCAGAGAAAACCTGAACACATCCCGTCTTCTGACCTTTTACAACAGGAGCTTCAAGATATTCTTCAGTTATAATATTGATTGTAATATTATTACTCGTTCCTTTATTGATAAGAACAGCCGGAATTTCGGGATAAATAACATTGACATAGTCTTTTTCACCGAAATCAACATCAAGCGAATAAGTTATATTTTCAGGCAATTCAGGTTTATATAATTCAAAATTCGCAAATCCCCAGTCAAGCAGATTCTGAGCCGAAGTAAATCTGTCATTACTGTTTTCACTGCCCATTACAACCGCTATAAGTTCCATACCGTTTCTCTCTGCCGATGCGGAAACACAACATCCTGCCTTATCGGTTGTTCCCGTTTTAAGCCCTGTTATACCGTCATAAAACCTGATTAGTTTATTTGTATTGACAAGCTGTGTTTCACCGTTTCGGAGTGAATCCATCCATACAGTTGTATATTCTTTAATAAAATCATATTTCAGAAGCTCTTTTGACATCAGAGCTATATCATATGCTGTTGTCAGATGCGTATCGGTTGTATCGTCAAGTCCCGTACAATTGTCAAAATGAGTATTCTTCATTCCGAGTTCAGATGCACGCTTATTCATCATTTCATTGAATGCCTGCTCACTTCCCGCAACATATTCACCAAGAAGCGTGCATGCATCGTTTGCGCTGTAAATACACGTAGCTTTCAGAAGCTCATGAACCGTCATTGTCTCACCCGGTTCAAGCCATATCTGAGACCCACCTTTTGAAGATGCATTATCTGAGCATGAAACAGAATCCTCAAGCTTGATTTTACCTGATTCAAGTGCTTCGCAGACAAGAAGAATTGCCATAATTTTTGTGACTGAAGCGGGAAACAGTTTTTCATTTTCATTTTCGGCATACAGAACTTTACCCGTCGATTTTTCCATAAGAACAACAGCTTTTGCAAATGTCATAAGCTGTGCATCAACAGGGACTGCGGCATCTACAGTTATATATTGCCCGTTTTCTTCATAATCAACCTTATTTTCAACATCCGAAACTGTTAAATTATACCCGTTTACCGTAAACGAAAAGACATAAATCAAAAAAGATAATAATGCAATGATTTTTTTCATTTAAACACAAGCTCCTCTGTTGTCCGATATATTTTAATTAATTTTATGAATTCATAAAGTATTCTATGCTTGATTTTACACTTTAAAATATTGTATAATAAACAACGGATGTGATTAAATGAAAGCTGCAATTTTTACATTAGGATGTAAAGTTAATCAGTATGAATCTCAGGAAATGACCGAAATGCTCACAAAAAACGGTTATCTTGTTGTCGATTCAAAAGAAAAAGCTGATGTATATATAGTAAATTCTTGTACGGTTACTGCCGAAAGCAACAGAAAAACAAGACAGGCGGTTAGGCATTTCAAATCAATGAATCCCGATGCCGTTGTTGTTATGACGGGCTGTGTTCCTCAGGCTTTTCCTGAAGAAGCACTTGCCGTTAAAGAAGCAGATATTTTTCTCGGCAACAAAAACAACAGCCACCTGATTTGTGCACTTAACAAGTGGTTTGAAGAAAAAAGTACAATAAATGATATTGAAATGCATAAAAATGAAGATAAATACTCAGGCGGGATAATCAGCCGTTTTGAAGGTCACACAAGGGCATTCATAAAGATTCAGGACGGATGTAACCGTTTCTGTTCTTACTGTGCAATTCCTTATGCAAGAGGCAGGTCACGTTCAAAGTCACTTGAAGATATAAAAACTGAACTTAAAAGCCTTGCAAAAAACGGATTCAAAGAAGTTGTATTTGTAGGTATAAATCTTTCTGCATACGGAAGAGATATCGGGCTTTCTCTTACAGATGCCGTTACAGCCGCACAGAACACAGACGGAATTGAAAGAATAAGACTCGGCTCGCTTGAACCCGATCATATTTCCGATGAAATGATTGACAAATTCGCTTCATGCTCTAAATTCTGTCCGCAGTTTCACATTTCACTCCAGAGCGGATGTGATACGGTTCTCAAAAGAATGAACAGACATTATGACTCTGATTACTACAGACATCTTGTAAAGAAACTTCGTGATTCATTTGAAGATACTTCAATTACAACTGACATAATTGCCGGTTTCCCCGGTGAAACAGAAGAAGAATTCAATGAAACAATAAATTTTGTCAAAGAAATGCGTTTTGACAAGGTGCATGTATTCCCCTATTCAATACGTGAAGGCACAAAAGCCGCAAAAATGCAGGGACATCTGAAAAATTCCGTTAAAAGCGAACGGGCAAACACGCTTTCATCCATTTGTGAAGAAATCAGAAGCAAAAATTTTGCTTCAATGAAAAATAAAACAGTTTCAGTTCTTTTTGAAATGCCTAAAGACGGTTACAACTGCGGATATACAAAAAATTATACACCTGTTAAAGTAAAAACAGAAGAGATTTTGTCGGGCGAAATCAAAAATGTTTTAATCACGGAAACACATGATGATTTCTGCATTGGTGAAATTATCTGATTTCTTTATAAAATCTTTATAAATTTATTACCTTGTATTATATTGACCGTGATACCATATAATCACGGTCTTTTAATTCTTATCGGAGATGATAACTATGTATCGTGTACTTGTATGTGACGATGATGAAGCAATTCTCGAATCTGTTGCAATTTTTCTGAAAAACGAAGGATATGAAGTTCTTACTGCATCAGACGGCATTAATGCACTTGAAGTCATAAATAAAAATGAAATTCATTGTATGGTTCTTGACATTATGATGCCGCGTCTTGACGGTCTGAAAACAACACTCAGAATCAGAGAAAAATACAACTTCCCTATTATTCTGCTTTCTGCAAAAAGTGAAGATACCGACAAAATAACAGGTTTAGGTTTCGGTGCTGACGATTACGTTACAAAGCCGTTCAATCCGCTTGAGCTTGTTGCACGTGTAAAATCACAGTTAAGACGCTACAGCACCTTGGGAAGCATGCAGAAAACTCAGAATTCAATCATTACAGGTGGACTGGCAATAAACAAAGACAGTAAGGAGGTAACTGTTGACGGTGAGCCCGTGAAGCTTACTGCAAGAGAATATAACATTCTTGAGTATCTTATGACCAATATGGGCAGAGTTCTTTCAAGCACACAGATTTATGAAGCAGTATGGAATGAACCCGCTTTCCATACAGAAAAAACAGTAACGGTACATATCAGAAACATAAGAGAAAAGATCGAAATAAATCCTAAAGAACCAAAATATTTAAAGGTGGTGTGGGGACTTGGATACAAGGTCGACAAAATTTAAGTATTCTTTTTTCACAAAAGGCTTATGCCTTATTCTTTCGGCACTTCTGTTTTTCAGCTTTGTATTTTTCGGTATAAAAACCGTTGAAGGAACTCTTGTTTACGGTTTTCACGAATATCTCAGCGGAGATATTAAACCGTTTTATCAGTCATACGGATTTGAAACACAGCTGAATACTGACACATATTTCATAAAAGAACTGACATACAGAAATCAGAGTGATGTTTCTGTAGCTTTTGACAAAAACAAAGAAGAAATAATCAATGAAGCAGTCAATTATTATCTGACCGAAAAAGCGACAATTATTCATGATGAGCTTCTTTATGCCGTTGAAAATTATGATGAATCGTATTTTAATTATGAATATACGGCAGATGCTGTTGACATACCGGAAGATGCAACCGCAAAATTGGAACAGGAACTTACAACTTCGCCTCCCTCTGTCACAGACAGAACAGAGTATGTAACCGACAAAAATGGAGAAAGAATTCCTCGCAACATAGAAGCGGCAAAGAAAATTCTTGAGAATTACAAAGGTCTTGAGCTTCTTCCCTATGCAGCTCTTGTCAGAGATTCTGCATTTACAGAAACTGAATTCATTTATGATACAATAATATCCGTTAATCCGGATTATGACATAGGTATTACACTTTATAACAACAACGGTTATTATTTGGATGAAACCGGAATCAGAAAACATTTCCTTTCACTTTATGAATCATACAAAGAAAATGAATCATCATCTACTGAAGGACAGTATTATTATGCCGTTAACAGACTTTCCGGTATGAAAGCATTAAAATATTTCATTATTGATAATAAAGGTGATATTGAAACAAATGCAGGAAGTGATATAACAGAAGAACAATTCAAAAAAAATGCAAAAAGTTTTCCGCTTTATCTGTTTTCTGACGGTTCAGGTGAATCTTTGACAGGCCTGGCTGACCATATGAAACATAGTCTGAAAAATATGCTTGCAGAGACACACGATACAAAAGTATATATCTACTTCGACACCGGAATAATGACCGAAAGCAACGATCCGTATGCTTGTCTTTATGCAGCCTATAACGAAATGCTTGATTCCGATGCAAGAACAACCATTGCAATTGCATTCATTTCCATTATCATATCATTTATTTTGCTGATAGTATTTCTTTGCCTTTGCGGACATAAAAACAACGACGAAGACAGAATAACAGCATTTATTGATAAACTACCGACCGACATTCATTTCATATTATCAATCGGTATTGTTACAGGCCTTACAATTCTCGGCGGTTGGCTCGGAATCGAAATGATTGAAAACACAAATGAGCTATACACAAAAATATTTCTGGTGTATTCACCCGTAATTCTTGCCGGTATATTCACATTAAGTTACCTTGTTTTTGCAGAATGGCTCGCATCAACTGTCAGAATAAAGAAAGCCGGACAGAAATTCTTTGCAAAAATGCTTATTGCAAAAGCAATATTTGCACTCGGCAGACTTTGCAGAAGAATCTGTCATTCAATAAAGAAGTTCATTCATACATTCGGCTACAGACCGAAGAAAATGCAAAGAACCGTAATTCTTCTTGCAGCAGGATATGTTTTTGGTAATTTTCTTATATTATCTTTCTCGCAAATTTTATCTGCAATTTTATACAGCGGTATCAGTATTTTTATCGGAATTATAATATGCACAATTTACAACTGTGTATGTATATACTTCATGCTTCAGTATCTCAAGAAACTTGACACAATAATCGATGCTTCATCAAGACATGAATCAGTTGATTTCGGCATTGAGTCTGTACCTGAATCACTCAGAATTCTCGCATCAAACCTTACAAACACAAATGAAGCACTTGAAAAAGCAATTGAAAAGGCTGTCCGTGATGAACAGATGAAAACAGAGCTTATAACAAATGTTTCTCACGACCTGAAAACTCCCCTTACTTCATTGATTTCATACTCAGACTTACTTTCAAAATGTGATGTAAAAGATGAAAATGCAATAAAATACATCTCAGTTATCAATAATCAGTCAATAAAGTTGAAAAGACTTATTGAAGACCTGATTGAAGCATCAAAAGTATCAACAGGCAATGTTACAATCAACAAGTCAAAACTCAATCTCTCGGAACTTGCGATGCAGGTTATTGCGGAATTCTCCCCTGAAATGGAGAAAAACGGCAATGAAATAAGATTTTCAGAACCTGAAACCCCACCTACGGTAATTGCTGACGGTGCAAAGACATACAGAATTCTTGCAAACCTTCTCAGTAATGCAAAGAAATATTCGATGCCCGATACAAGAGTTTATATTTCAGTTTATACAGACAACATAAACAGTTATTTTGAAATCAAGAATATTTCATGTGAACCACTTGATATAACTCCGGAGGAGCTGACAGAGAGATTTGTCAGAGGTGACAAATCCCGTTCAAGAGAAGGAAACGGATTAGGACTTTCAATTGCAAAAGACCTTTGCGAACTTCAGGGCGGTGAAATTCATCTTCATATTGACGGTGACTTATTCAAAGCAGTTGTAAGACTTCCTGCGGCAGAAGTAACCGCTGTCAAAGATACAACCGAATAAAAAAAATATCGGACAATCTGCAAAAAAACAGATTGTCCGATTAATTCTTAAATTAACCCATTCTTTCAACCATTGAAGCAAAGTTATCGGCAAGCGTTTTTGAAGCATTATAGCCGAGTGAGTTTGTTTCATGATAGTGGCTTCTGTCAAAACGGTCTCTGCCGTTGCTCAGATATGCCTGAGTTTTATGTAATGTAAAGTCATTAGGTGCCACAACATAACCTGTCATATCGTTTGTAACACCGAATACAAGCAGATTTTTATCATTACAGATATCAACAAGCGGAGTAGGATTGATTTCAGGTCCCTTTCCTGTTGCTGATTTTTCGGCTGTATCATAACCGCCGTAAACTGTTTCGGGGAAGCTTTCACCGGGAAGAAGGAGAATCTTCTGTTTGCCGAGCTTCATATATGTCATTTCTGATTTAAGAGCAAGACCGAGGTCACCCTTATTGCACGGATATCTTTTTGAACTCATAACCTTGAGCATAGCGAGGAATGCAAGCACACCGTTATCAACGGGATAATAAAAAGGCTGACGCAAAACTTCAATCTTACATTCAACTTTCTCATCATTATCAATTGAAAGTGCAGCTTTACCAAGGCATTCGCCCTGAAGACGTGTTCTTTCGTTTCTGTCTTCACAGAAATCACCGGGGTCAACAGCACCGATTGCACCGATACCGAAGAGAACATTTACATTTTTCTCGGCATAAATGGTTTCACGAAGATAATAAGGATAATCAGCACTTACATGTCTGTTACCTCCGCCGAGTGTATTGGGATGAGCCGCAAAATTGAGGAACCATGTTTCATCCGCACCGTTATCGGGAACGAATCTGATTCTTGACAGAACATCATTGAGAACAACAGGTTCTCTTCTGTCAAGCTGAGCTTCGGGAACACGCGTTGTACCTATGTAAAGTTCACCTTCAGTTCTGTTTTCATAAGCCTCTTTGCTGACCTTGACAATTGAATTAAGAAGCTTGTCCATATATGCGGGATTTTTACCGGTCTTTGGAAGTTTGCCCCAATAACCGACCGTATCAAAACCTGCATGATTATGCGTACAGCAAATATTAAGGCTCTTACAATTGATTTTCTTAGAATAATCTGAGAACATATCACGGACTTTTGCAACTTCAACACGTGTAAGACCGATAATATCAGCACTTATCATCATTACACCGCCGTTGTCGCCGCATCCTATCCACATTGCACTTACAGTAATCGGGTCATGAACACCTTCAATAGGCTTTCCGGGACCGTGACCTGCAATCCAGTATGTTTTTTCATTGAGATCATCAGGCATAACTTCACATGAAGCAAATCCCACTTTAAATTTATCTGCATTGAAATTGTATATCTTATGTCTTGCAATTTCGGGGGCAGTCATTTTTCTTTTTAATTTTTTTGCACTGCTTCTGGATATTGCTCTGACAGCTGATGCAGCAAGATCTGCAATTGACATACATATCCCTCCATAAATAAAGATGTTTTTATTATAATATAATTTTTTTCATTCTTCAATATATTTCCGAGGAAAAATTTGATAAGTTTTTATATTTTTTTTGTAAAAGTTATTTTAATTTCGCAATAAACATGATAATATATAAACGGTGATAGTTTTATGATTATAAAAAATATAAACACATTTATTAACGGAGAATTTACAAAAACCGATATAACAATTGAAAACGATATAATTACTTCACTTTCGGAAAATACGAATAAAGGCATTTATGATTATGAAAACCTTTATGCAATACCCGGCCTTGTTGATATACACACACACGGCTGTGCAGGATATGATTTTTCATCTGCAAATCCTGATGATATCAACATTATGAGAAAATATTATCTCAGCAACGGTATAACATCAATAATGCCGACGACAGTTGCACTTTCAAATGAAAACATTGTAAAAGCAGTTAATAATATAAAATCTGCAAAAGAAACAGCTGTAGGGGCTGAAATCAGAGGAATAAACCTTGAAGGACCTTATCTTTCACCTTCAAAATGCGGTGCTCATGATTCATCACTTCTCAAAGAACCTGATATTGATTTTATTGAATCACTCGGTAATGATATCAAAGTTGTTCATGTTGCCCCCGAATATACAAAGGCTTTTGATTTTATTGAAAAGTTTAAGGGTAAAGTTTCAATTGCACACACATCTTGTGATTATAAAACTGCCAAGAAAGCAATTGAACTCGGTTCTGACCATATTACACATATTTTCAACGCAATGAACGGTCTTCATCACCGTGAACCGGGTGTTATAGGTGCATTTTTTGATACTGACGCCGTTGCGGAACTTATCTGCGACTCAATACATATTGCAGACCCGCTTCTGAGAATGATGTTTAATTCTTACGGTGACAGAATTGCAATAATTTCCGATTCCATGGCAGCAACGGGACTTTCGGACGGTGTATACAAACTCGGAAATCTTGATGTATACGTAAAAGACTGTGTTGCAACACTTGAAAACGGTACACTTGCAGGCTCGGCAATGAATATATATCAGATGATGAAAAACCTTATTACCGTCGGTATTGAAAAAGAAAAAGCAATTTTATCAGCAACACAGATTCCTGCAGAATCTGTCGGTATTGGCGATGTATGCGGTAAAATTGAATGCGGAAGAAAAGCCGATATTCTGATAACTGATTCAGACCTTAATATTATTAAAATAATTAAGAACGGCGTAATTCTTGACAACAACTGATAAAATGTATATAATATAATCAAACAGAAAATAAACGGAGGAATTTTTTATGTGGTTACAGGTTATTGTTGAAATATTAAGAATACTCAGAGCAATTTTAGGTGTTGAATAATTTATTCTGAAATCCGGAGCTGGCAGATTTTCTGTCAGCTTATTTTTTATAAGAAATGCAATTTTCTATTAAGCAAAAAAATAAAGGCCGGAAAACCGACCTTTACTCATATTTAAAGATTAAGACTCTTTTTCAACAGCCTGTCCTGCAGCTGCTTTTCTTGCAGCAATTTCTTCAACCATTGCCTTCTGTTTCTTTTCAGTAATTGTATAGAAGAACATGGGAACTGCACAAGCAAACATACTTACAACACCTGAAATAATGAGAACATTCCAGAGTGCCTGCGGATCCTGAACTTCATATGTTCTTGCATTGATACCTGCAATACTCATTGAAAGAACGCCGATGAATGCGCCTACAGCCATACCGATCTTATTGATAAGAGTCTGCATAGCGAAGCAGATACCTTCGCCTCTTTCGCCTGTTTTCCATTCAAGATAGTCAACTGTATCACCAATCATAGCATAAGTGATGATATTATTGACACCCTGAGGAATACCGAGGAGAACAAGACCTACAGCACAGATTGCAATTTTCCAGGGAGCATCGTAGCCGACAAAATACATAATTGCCATTACAATGCCGCCGAAAATATGAACTGCGATATATGACCATTTTTTTGTAAACTTCTTTGACATCCAGGGAACAAGAACTGAAGCAACAAGTCCGCCGGGAACAACAAGAAGTGTAATAATACCGTAAAGACCTTCATTCTGAAGAACATACTTAGCGAAGTAAAGACCGCCTGTGTATGAATAAACCATTCTTGCACCGCCGAGAATACCTGAAAGAACAATAAGAAGAAGTTCTTTATTCTTGAAAAGAAGAACAAGGTTATGACCGAATGAAGGAGGATTCTCTTCTGAAGTAAAACGTTCTTTTGTATTTTTAAAACCGTAGAAGAACATAGGCATAGCTGCAACAACAAGAACTACAGCACTGATAAAATAAACCCACTTAAGTGTTTCTGCATTTGCAATTTCCATACCCTGTTTTACAGTACCGACAAATGTCTGAGCTGCAGCTTCAGCAGTAATACCCTGATTAGCAACCATGTTTGCAATTGCATCTGCCTTATGCTGAGCAATAAGAGCAAGGTCAGCAACAGAATCTGTATATTTATACTGAGCAGTAACAGCACCGGTAATCATGGGAATGAAAACAGTAACGATACCTGCACCTACTGTACAGAACATACGGGCAACAGTAAGGATATTACCTCTTGTTTCAGTATCATTTGTAAGACATGTTGAAAGTCCCCAATAAGGAACGTCAGCGATTGTATAAACAACACTCCATACAACATATACAACTGCAATTGTTACAAAAGCCTGTGTTGTCTGTGTACCGTTATAAATATTCTCTGCATTGAATATAGGCATAAAGCAAAGAATTGTCATTATACCGATAGGAATAGCCATCCATTTGAGATAGGGACGACACTTACCCCATTTTGTACGGGTCTTATCAACAACCGAGCCCATGATGGGATCATTGAAAGCATCAAAGACACGTGCACCAAGCATAAGAATTGCAACAGCAACAGCACCGTTCATCGTGCCGACCGTAACACCGTCTGCACCGAAAAGAAGTGCGTCTGTCATAAATACGGTTATGTAGGAACCGATAATTGTGCAGATAAAGTTCTGTCCGAAACCTGCAACGCTGTACGCAAAAGCTTCTTTAGGCTGAACACCTTTACCCGGAGTTGTTCCGAACAGCTTATGGAGCAGTTTGGAATCATTCATTTTACTCATAAAATCACCTTTTAAAAAATTTTACTTTTTAATTTTATCACATTGATTAAAAAATTACAATAGTTAAAAAAATTTTTGTTAATAAATATTTATTCTGAATATTTTTATGATTAATGCGAATCATATTAACACACAAATTAAGAAAGGTGTGTTTATAATGAATAAAAACGAAAACATTAAAAATCAGAACAATCAGAACAACAACCAGAATAACAATCAGAACAACAATCAGAACAATTCAAAAAACGAAAAGAATCAGAAGCAGAACAACAAGTCTCAGAACAAGCAGAATAACAACGACAATTATTAAGAAAAAACTCCGATATAACGGAGTTACATAAAATAAAATGAAATTTTTTTCATTTTACTATTGCCTTTATTGAAAAAATATATTATAATAAGTCACGTATTATAATATGTCACGTGATTAAAAAGTCTAATTTCTGTCATGCGGCGTGTAGGTCCTGTGCGACGGAGCGCTGTGAACCATGTCAGGCGGGGAACCGAGCAGCATTAAACGGTCTGCCCGTGCGATACAGTTCGCCTGCACGCCGTGTGAGAGAGGTTAGACTTTTTCTATATAATCTTTACGGAGGTTATATTAAATTGTATAGAGTATTATACAGAAAATGGCGTCCGCAGACATTCAGCGACGTCGCAGGACAACCGCATATTACCGAAACTCTTGCAAACGAGGTTCGTGAAAACAGACTTGCCCATGCTTACCTTTTTACAGGTTCAAGAGGTACGGGCAAGACTTCGTGCGCTAAAATTCTCTCAAAAGCCATAAACTGTCTCTCACCTGTTGACGGAAATCCATGCAACAACTGTGAAATCTGCCGCGGTATTGACAACGGCTCAGTTCTTGATGTTGTTGAAATAGATGCCGCAAGTAACAGAGGTATTGATGATATACGTGCTTTAAGAGAAGAATCGGCATTCACACCCGCTCAGGCTAAGTTCAGGGTTTATATAATCGACGAAGTTCATATGCTTACAATTGAAGCTTTCAATGCACTTCTTAAAACTCTTGAAGAACCGCCCGAACATATCGTTTTCATTCTTGCCACAACAGAAGTCCAGAAACTCCCTTCAACAATTCTTTCAAGATGTCAGAGATTTGATTTCAGAAGAATTTCCGTTGATGCAATTGTTTCAAGACTGAAATATGTTGCACAGAATGAAAATGTTTCAATTGATGATGCAGCAGCCGTACTTATTGCAAGAATTGCAGACGGCGGTATGCGAGATGCATTATCAATTTTTGACCGATGTTTAAGTATTTCCGAAAATGTCACAACTCAGGTCGTTTCCGATGCTGCAGGTCTTATGAGTAAAGAATATCTTTTCTCACTATGTGAAGCATTCAGGAATAAAGACACATCAAAAGCACTTTCCATTGTAGATGAACTTCATAATTCATCTTGCGACACGGAAAGGCTCTGCACTGAACTTACAAACCATTTCAGAAGTCTTCTTGTTATAAAATCGGTTAAAAATCCCGAAAACATTCTTGTAAGCACAAATGAAGAACTTGAAGAACTCAGAAAACAGGCTTCTCTCTTCTCTGTTGAAGAAATTCTTAACATAATGAACATTCTTTCTTCTGCAATTGCTTCAATCAAAGTAACGCAAAACAGAAGAATAGAAACAGAAATGGCGATGATTAAAATCTGTTCTCCCGAAACTTCAACAGATGTATCGGCTTTATTTGCAAGAATTGCAAAACTTGAAAAACAGATTGCAGATTTATCAAACGGACAAGTTTTTAATCAGAAACAGGAGATACCGGTTCAGGTCGATAATACAAAAACTCAATCCGATTCAGCACCTGTATTTGACATTAATTCACTCGAATTTGAAGATGACAATCACGAATACGACGATGCTGATGATTACATTCCCGAACCGCCGTATGAAAACAACGGATTCATTTCTGACGATGTTCCGTTATTTGATGCAGAACCTGAATTTATTCCGCAGTTTGATGCTCCGTCGGAAGAGAATAATGCTCCGGTATTTGATGAGCCCGTATTTGATGATACACCTGTCCCTGACAATGAGCCGGTGTTTGACGACACTCCCGTTTTCGATAATCAGCCCGTTTTTGATGCACCGCCCGAAACAGACAATTCTGTTCCCGACGTTGATATAAAGAAAAAGTGGCGTAACTGCATCATGGAATGCGAAAAGGACTGTCCGCCTGTAACAGGACATCTTATCGGAACTTATGCAGATTTAAACGGCAGAAATCTTACAATCTTCGGTTATAACACCGTTTTACCGATGATTTTCCCCATGGTCAAAGACAAAATAACAGGTTCAATCCGACGTGTTCTCGGAATACCTGATATCAATATAAAATTAGGATAAATTTCCAGGAGGAATTATATATGAAAGCAAGAATCCCCAACGCCAACCAGGGCGGAAACATGATGGCACGCATTCAGAAAATGCAGGAAGAAATGCAGAAAACTCAGTCAGCTGTTGAAGAATCTGAGTTCACTGCATCTGCAGGCGGCGGAGCTATTGAAGTAACCGTCAACGGTAAACATGAAATCAAAGCTATCAAAATGCAGCCTGAAATTGTTGATCCCGACGATATAGATATGCTTGAAGACCTTCTCCTTGCATCACTTAATGAAGCTATGAGAAAAGCTGATGAAAAAATGGAATCGGAAATGGGTAAGCTTACGGGCGGTCTTAATATTCCCGGCATGGGCGGTTTATTCTGATGCAATATAATGCAGTACCTTTACAGAAGCTGATTGAACAATTTGAAAGAATGCCGGGTATCGGCAGAAAAACTGCGCAGAGAATAGCCTTTTATATTCTCGGATTACCGAAAAGTGAATCAAAGCTTATATCTACCGCTATTGATGAGGCATGCGAAAAAATTCATAAATGTTCATTATGCTGTAACCTTACAGAAGATGAAATCTGTCCTATCTGTAAAAATGATAAAAGAGACCATACCGTTATCTGTGTTGTCGAAGACACACAGAGCCTGATTGCAATTGAAAAGACGAAAGAATTTTCAGGTGTATATCATGTTCTTCACGGAGCTATCTCTCCTCTTGACGGTATAGGTCCCGACCAGCTTTCAATCAAAGAACTCATTGCAAGGCTCGGAAACGATGAAATCCGTGAAATTATTATTGCAACGGATTCGGATATAGAGGGCGAAGCCACAGCAATGTATCTTTCAAAGCTTATAAAACCATTTGATATCAATATATCAAGAATTGCTTTCGGACTTCCCGTCGGCACGGATATTCAGTATGCAGACGAAGTCACTCTTTCAAGAGCTATTGAAGGCAGAAGAAATATGTAAACGGAGGTAAATTTCATGGAAAAGAAATATGCTATTACATACGATATAGGTACAACAGGCGTAAAAACATGCGTTTTTGAACTTTCCGATACAATAAAGCTCCTCGGCGGTGCATCTCAGGGTTATGAACTTTATGTTTTCCCTGACGGCGGCGCAGAGCAGGATCCCGATGAATGGTGGAGCGCAATGTGCGATACCACAAAAACAGCACTCAAAGAAGCAGATGTAACACCTGATATGATCAACGGTATTTCTTTCTGTTCTCAGGCTCAGGGTCTTATTCTTGCAGATAAAGACGGTAATCATGTAAGACGTGCAATGAGCTACATGGACCAGAGAGCTAAGGAAGAACTCAAAAAAGGTATTGCTCACGGTCCTCAGATTGCGGGAGCAAATATCCCCAAGCTTCTCAAATCTCTTCAGATAACAGGTGCTGTTGCGGCTTCCGTAAAAGACCCTGTATGGAAATACAAATGGGTTGAAGCACATGAACCCGAGAACTTCAAAAGAGCTTACAAGTGGCTTGATGTAAAAGATTACCTTATCACAAGAATGACAGGTAATTTCTCAATGACAAGAGACTCGGCTTTTGCCACTCTTCTTTATGATATAAGAAAAGGCAAAAACTGCTGGAGTAAAGAAATGACAGATATGCTCGGTGTCAAATTCGAGCATCTTCCCGAAATCAAAGAGTGTACGGATAAAATCGGTGAGCTTACCGAAAAAGCTGCATCAGAACTCGGTCTTGTTCCCGGAATTGCAGTTTTCGGCGGCGGCAGTGACGCTTCGCTTATCGGAGTTGGTGCAGGTTCCGTTGAAATGGGTGATACACACATCTATTCAGGAACATCAGGCTGGGTCGGAACGGTTGTTGACAAGAGCATTGTTGATGCATCAGCCATGATTGCAGCTATTGTCGGAGCTGACCCCGGAAAATATATATATTTTGCAGAACTTGAAACTGCAGGTAAATGTCTTGAATGGGCAAAAGACCATCTCTGCCTTGACGAAGTCGGTATTTACCTCAAAACTGAAAAGATTACAGATTCATATGAAGCTGAATATACAAGCCTTTATGACTATATGTCAGAAGTTATTGACAAAGTTCCTGCAGGAGCAAACGGTGTAATCTTCACTCCCTGGCTTCACGGCAACAGATGTCCGTTTGAAGATCCAAATGCAAGAGGAAGCTTCTTCAATTTAAGCCTTGAAACAGGCAAATCCGAAATGCTCAGAGCTGTTATTGAAGGTGTATGCATGCATCTTCGCTGGTTCCTTGAAGTTCAGGAAAAGAAAGTCAAAACTTCGGATACAATCCGTTTTGTAGGCGGCGGTGCATTGTCCCCCGTTACATGTCAGATTCTTGCTGACATAACAGGTAAAACCATTGAATCAGTCAACAGTCCACAGAACGTAGGTGCTGTCGGTGCGGCTGTTATAGTTGCTTGCGGTCTCGGTATTATCAATGGCGTAAACGAAGCTAAAAAGCTTATTCCCGTTGTTAAAACATATAAACCCCAAACTTCAAATAAACCTGTTTATGACAAACAGTTTGCAGTTTTCAAAAATCTTTATAAATCAAACAAAGCAAATTTCGCTGCTCTTAACGGCTGATTTGCTGAAAGGAACATTAACAAATGATATCATTATCAGATGTATTTCAGATTATCAATACTGAACTCACACCTACAGTTAATTCATTAGGCTTTACCGTACAGAAGCCTGAAGGTCTTGAAAAAGGTTCTTTACCTCTTTTCACAAGAGATTCAACTTCTTATCTTGAATATGCGGGTGAAAAAGGAAAAATCAGAATTCTTTTCAACGACAATAAAATCAGACTTCTTACAGGAGACAAAGACGCAAAGAGTGATGATGACTCAGATTTCACTCTCACGGCAAGTTATCTAACAATTCTTGATGAATATGAAGCCAGAGATATAAAATCAGTAACAAATGAAATTGCAGAAAATCTTACGGAAACTTTTTCCCCAAAACAGATTGCTAAAAGACAGCAGAATATCAAGGCAAAGGCTCCTGTTTCAAGAGCAGCAGCATGGAGCGGTGCTGTTTTCTATGACCCTGCAACACTTGCCATAAGACTTTCAAATCTTTACCCCGAAATCAAAGATGAATATAAAGCTCATCTTGAAAAATACGATGAATTTCTGTGTGATAACTTCTTCATGACAGTTGTTAACCCCAGAGTTTATGCAACAATCAAAGAAAATAATCCTCAGAAGATGAAAAAGCTCTTCTCTATAATCAATGAAATTTACGAAGACGGAACAAGCGAAGTACAGGATGTTATTGTCGTAACAATGCTCTCTTCATTTGATTATCAGGGAAATATGTGGCAGACAGTTCTTGATTATCTCAGCGATTCTGTTGATGAAGCATTCATTCGTGTTAACAAAATTATCAAAACAAGCAGAGGCACAAGACTCAGACTTGAAAATCCCCCCAAATACAAACCCAAGAAGCAGAAAAAGAAAAAAGGCATGATGTCCTCATTAATGGGTCAGTAATTTTTAAACATCCGTCACAAAAGACGGATGTTTTTTTATGAAATATATTGAAATGTGACATTGTTATTGATATAATATAATCAGTAATATAAGAAGGGTGTGTTCTTTATGAATAAATTTGTAATTACTATTGCCAGAACATGCGGAAGCGGCGGCAGCTATGTTGCCGAAGCACTTGAAAAAAAGCTTAACATCAAGCTTTACGGTCAGGATATCCTTCAGCTTGCATCGGAAGACAGCGGTATAAGTATTGACCTTTTTGCAAGAACTGATGAAGAACTGAAATCAAATCCTCTTTTCAAATTCACGAAGTACATATATGACGGCAAACTTATTCCGCCCTCAAGCAGTGATTTTACATCACAGGAAAACCTTTTCAATTATCAGGCAAAAGTTTTAAAAGACCTTGCCGAAAAAGAAAGCTATGTCGTAATCGGCAGATGTGCTGACTTTGTTCTTAAAGATACAGAAAACCTTGTAAGAGTGTTTATTACTGCTGACAGAAAGGACAGAATCAACACAGAAGCAGAACGTCTTACAATATCTACAAAAGAAGCCGAAAGCAGAATTGATAAGGTTGATAAAAAGAGAACTAATCATTACAACTACTTTACGGGCAATGAAAGAGATGATATGACCAATTACGATATCTGTCTTAACACATCAAGGCTTAGCTATGATAAATGTGCAGACATTATAATTGAATACATGAAAGCAAAATCAATTCTTTAATTCACAAAAAAAATTGAGGTAATACGGATTTTCCCGTATTACCTCTTTTAATTATTTAATTACAACTTTAATAAAGATTTTCTTACCTTTTTTAACAACAACATAACCTTTATCAAAATCAGCCTTATTGATTACAGCAACAGGTGATGTGGGTTTGACATCATCAACAGATACACCGCCCTGTTCAATAAGTCTTCTGCCTTCACCCTTTGAATTAGCAATTCCTGCTTTAACAAGAACTTCATTTACAGCGATTGCATCATCTGTAAAATCATCAGCTGAAAGTTCAAATGTGGGCATTGTATCAACATTTGTGTTTGCACCGAAAAGTGATTTTGCGGTTTCCTGAGCTTTTGTTGCTTCTTCTTCACCGTGAACAAGCTTTGTGAGTTCAAATGCAAGGATTTCCTTTGCCTTGTTGAGTTCACTTCCCTGCCATGAATCCATCTTATCAATTTCTTCAAGAGGAAGGAATGTGAGCATACGGATACATTTGAGAACGTCACCGTCATCAACATTTCTCCAATACTGATAGAACTCATAGGGAGATGTCTTGTTGGGATCAAGCCAAACAGCACCTTTAGCTGTTTTACCCATCTTCTTACCTTCTGAATTAAGAAGAAG
>JAZSPR010000099.1:0-12921 GCA_045537555.1 Acutalibacteraceae bacterium
ACAAAAATTCTCAATTCTCAATGCGCAATGCTCAATTGTGGAAAGGGCTTCGCCCTTTGACCCATTTATATAATTCAAGCCCGAAGGGCTTCCGAAATTGCGAATTGAGCATTTCAAATTGCGAATTTGAAAGAGCTCGACAAATTATTGTTTGTATGTTTCAAGGAAATCGGCGAGCTTTTCCGTTGCTTTTCTGAGAGTACGTATCTCGGGCAGGAATACAATTCTGAAATGGTCAGGTTCTTTCCAGTTAAATCCCGTACCGCATGTGAGAAGAATCTTCTTTTCACGAAGAAGGTCAAGCGTGAATTTTTCATCATCCGTGATGTTGAACTTTTTCACATCAATCTTCGGGAAAATGTAAAATGCGGCTTTGGGTTTGACTGCAGAAAGTCCGGGAATTGAATTTACTGCTTCATAAATAAAGTTTCTCTGCTCATAAATTCTTTCACCGGGCAGAAGAAGTGATTCTCCCGACTGTGTTCCGCCGAGAGCCGTCTGAATGATACTCTGTGCAGGAACATTTGAACAAAGACGCATGCTTGAAAGCAGATTAAGCCCTTCAATGTATCCCTTTGCCCTTGATTTATCTCCGGCAAGACACATCCAGCCGACTCTGTAACCCGCAACCTTGTGAGATTTTGAAAGACCGTTGAAGCATACTGTAAGCAGATCAGGTGCAAGCGATGCAACGGCAATATGTTTTTCACCGTCAAAAACAAGACGGTCATATATTTCGTCAGCAAAAATAATAAGTCCGTTTTCCCTTGCAACCTGAACAATCTGTTCAAGAATTTCTTTTGAATAGAGAGCACCTGTGGGATTATTGGGATTGATAATAACAATACCTTTTGTATTGGGTGTGATTTTCTTTTTTATATCATCAATATCGGGGTTCCATTCTGCCTGTTCATCGCACATATAATGAACTGCAGTACCGCCCGCAAGAGTAACCGAAGCTGTCCACAACGGGTAATCGGGCATAGGAACAAGAATTTCATCACCCGAATCAAGAAGCCCCTGCATAGACATAGTGATAAGCTCACTTACACCGTTGCCTGTATATATATCATTGATTCCGACATTAGGAATACCTTTGAGCTGACAATACTGCATAATTGCTTTTCTTGCAGAAAAAAGACCTTTTGAATCGGAATATCCTTCTGTTGAACGAAGATTATAAATCATATCAACAACAATTTCATCAGGAGCATTAAATCCGAACGGTGCAGGATTGCCGATATTGAGTTTAAGGATATCAATTCCGTTTGCTTCCATAACAGAAGCTTCATCCATTACAGGTCCTCTGATGTCATAACATACGTTTTCAAGTTTTTTTGATTTATCAAATGTTTTCATTGTATCACCGGAATAAATTTAATATAACTTATCTGAAACGATTGAATAATATTATAGCACAATTTCAAACGATTACAATAGCGAAAAAGATAAAACAGAGCATAAACGCCGACACCACATAAGGCAGTATTTCTTTAAAATGTGAAATTTTGGCACAATAATGCGTTAAAACCGCCCGATATGCGTCAGCATTATCGGACGGTTTTGCCTTTTCTTGTACTCAAAATTTTCATTTTAAAGTGCTTCGCAGTTTCGTAAGATATTAAAATTTCTTGTATTGAAGCCACAAAACGTAGCAAGGCTTACGCCTTGCGAGGCTTTTGGCAAAAATACAGGGAATTTTTATCGAGAAACAAATACTTCCTTATGTGGTGTCGGCGAATATGCTCCGTTTTATGGTTAAAAATGATTTTCATATATTTATCAGAGTATATCAGCAAGCTCAAGTATAAGTTTTTCTGTTTTCTCCCAACCCAGACAAGGGTCTGTAATTGATTTGCCGTAAACACACTCTTCTGGCTTTTGCGCTCCGTCTTCGATATAGCTTTCTATCATAAGACCCTTAACCAATTTTTTAACATCGGCACAATGACGGCAGGAATGAAGAACTTCCTTTGCAATTCTCGGCTGTTCCATCCATTTTTTGCCTGAGTTAGCGTGATTGGTGTCAATGATAACGGCAGGGTTTGCAAGACCTGATTTATCATATGTTTCTGCAAGATGGATAAGGTCTTCATAATGATAATTCGGAATTGACTGACCGTGTTTATTTACATATCCTCTCAGAATTGCATGAGCAAGAGGATTTCCCTGACTTTCAACCTCCCAACCTCTGTATATGAATGTGTGAGAATGCTGAGCGGCTGTTATTGAGTTCATCATTACGGAAATATCGCCTCCGGTAGGATTTTTCATACCTACGGGGATATCAAAACCGCTGGCTGTCAGACGGTGCTGCTGGTTTTCGACTGACCTTGCACCTATTGCAACATAAGACAGAACATCATTAAGATATCTGTAATTTTCGGGATAAAGCATTTCATCCGCACATGTAAAGCCTGTTTCCTGCATTGCTCTGATGTGAAGACTTCTGATTGCAACAACACCCTTAAGCATATCTTCACCTTTAAGAGGATCGGGCTGATGAAGCATTCCTTTATAACCGTCACCTGTTGTACGGGGTTTGTTTGTATAAATTCTGGGAATGATAAGAATTTTATCCGAAACCTTATCCTGAACAGTTCTGAGTCTTGATATATAATCAATTACGCTGTCATCATTATCGGCTGAACAAGGACCGATAATAAGAATAAATCTGTCATCTTTGCCCTCAAAAATATCCTTGATTTCTTTGTCGCGCTTTTCCTTCATCTGTTCAAGCTTATATGTAATGGGATACTGTTCCTTTATTTCCATAGGAATGGGTAATTTTCTTTTAAAATTCATGTTCATTTTTAATCGCCTCTATAAATTATTTTTTATCAAACAATGCTCTACGCTCGGTTGAATGACGCATCATTTTTCTCATCGCTTCAACATCTTCGGTTTCAAGCATTGATTTAAGTTCATTGAATTTGTTTATAAAAAGATTCATCTGTTCAAGAAGTGCCGTTTTATTTTCAATAAAAAGCTCACTCCACATCAAGTCATTTATCCGTGCGATACGGGTAAGGTCACGGAATGAGTCACCCGTAAACTTTTCCATATTCTCTTTATCGTTGCATGTCATGAGAGTTATCGCAATACAATGAGTAAGCTGTGAAAGAAAGCCGATCATTTCATCGTGCTCTTCGGGTGAAAGAGTTGTTACATTTGAAAAACCGAGCAGTCTTCCGAGCTCCATACAGGTGTTTATTGCTTCGGGTGTATTTTTATCGGTAGGAGTAACAATATAGTTTGCTCCCGCAAACATTTTATCCGTACTGTTTTCAACTCCCGAAACCTCACGTCCTGCCATAGGATGAGCCGCAATGAATTCCACATCGGGACGAAGCATTTCCTGAATCTTATACACTATACTGCATTTTACACCCGTTACATCGGTAATAAGTGCACCGCTTTTGAGAAGCTGCTGATTTTTCTCAATCCATTCAATAAAAATATGCGGATAGAGAGCAAATATAACAATATCCGCTTCACCGATAATTCTTTCATCAAGTTCGGTTGAGCCTTCATCAATCAGCCCTTCTTTCAGTGCATAATCTATTGAACTCTGTTCCTTTGTTATTGCACTTATGTGAAAGCCGAATCTTCTGAGCACTCTCGCATAACTTCCTCCCAGAAGTCCGAGACCGACTATGAGTATTTTTTTGCTTACATTTACTATCATCGTGTTTTTACCTCTGCGCCGAGACTTTTTATATCCTCAAAAAATGACGGATAGCTCTTTCTGACAGCTTCGGCCCCTTCAATTGCTCCGCCATACTGTGAAAGTATCAGCGACAGAGCCATAACAATACGGTGGTCGTTGTGACCGTTAAGAACATTTACCGTATTTTTAAAATCATGCTTCGGAACGGTTATTCTGTTTTCACCGAAAACAAGTCCGCCGCCGAGTTTCATGAGTTCTTCATGCATAACCTGTCCTCTGTCACTCTCTTTTATCTTCAATCGGTCCGTACCTGTGAGAACCGCACCGTTTTTAAGTGTCGCAAGAGCTATTAGTACGGGGCCGAGGTCAGGACAATCTGAAATATCCAGAATCGGTGTGCCTTTTTCAATGGCATCAAAATATTTTTTATATATTTTGTCGCCCTGAAGACTGTCGGGTTTAAGATTGCCGATTTCAATATCCGAGCCGATAAAATTGAATGCATCAAGAAATGCGGCATTTGAATAATCGCCTTCAACTGGGCCTGAAAATGAATGGAGTTCCGATTTTCTTATTACAATATTGAATTCATCCTCAAATTCAATATCCGCTCCGAATGATTTAAGAGCTGAAAGAGTGAGATTTATATAAGATCTGCTTTCAAAGGGCGGTATTATGCGGATATGTGAATCTTCGCCGAGATATACAAGTGCAAAAATAAGACCTGTGATAAACTGACTGCTTATTTCCCCGTTTATTTCGTATTCTCCGCTTTTCAAATTACCGCAGACTGTTACGGAATCTTCACCCTTCTTAAATTCAAAACCGTTCTCAAGACACAGCTTTTCATAAACATCAAGCGGTCGCTGGAAAAGTCTTTTACTGCCCAGCAGAGTTATTTCTTTACCCGCACACAATGCAAGAGGGATAAAAAACCGCAATGTGCTTCCGCTTTCTCTGCAACAAAGAACAGATTCAGCATCTTTCATAAAGCTTTCGGGATTTACTGTCACAGTATCGTTTTCTGTTTGTATTTCTGCACCCAAAGCTTTCAGACAATCAATTGTGGCAAGAATGTCTTCGCTGTAATCAACACCGGAAATAATGCTTTTCTCTCCCGACAATGCGGCTCCGATAAGATATCGGTGTGCCATGCTTTTCGAGGGCGGTGCATTTATTTTTCCCTGCAATTTACAGGGTTCAAAAATTGCCTTCATATCATTTACCTTCTGTCAGATAATCAATTGCTTCAAGATAACCGTCAGTTCCGTGACCTGTTATTGTTTTTACGCATGCAAGACGGACAAAACTTATCTGTCTGAAATCTTCTCTCTCTTCGACTTTTGAAATATGCACTTCAACAGTCGGAATGTTTACCGATTTCACGGCATCAAGAATTGCAATACTTGTATGGGTATACGCACCGGGATTTATAACTATACCGTCCGCATTTCCGTAAGCTTTCTGAATTTCGTCAACAAGGTCGCCTTCGTGATTGGACTGATATATTTTTACATCCACTTCTTTTGAATCGCAATGTTTCTCAATTTTTGTCACAAGGTCGGCATATGTTTCTTTTCCGTAATGTTCAGGCTCTCTTATACCGAGCATATTTATATTCGGTCCGTTTATAACAAGAATTTTCATATTATCAGCTCCGTTCTGACTTTCAGGATAAACTCTGCTTCATCTTCGGGTGTTGCCATATCGGGAACGGTAACATCAGCAGTTCCTTTGTAAATATCAATTCTTTCGTCATACAGATTTTTAAGTTTTTCTGCCGTATCCGAAAGAGGTCTGCTGTCCGTCGGACAAAGTCTTTCGGGATCTGCATTTATAAAAAAGATTTTTCCGTTTCTTTTAAGGGCAGTTATATTTTCTTCACGCAATACAGCACCGCCGCCCGTTGAAATCACCTGACATCCCTTTGAAGAAACATCTTTGATAACTTCTGTTTCAAGATCACGGAAATATTTTTCACCTTTACTGCTTATAAGCTCCTTTATGGAACAACCGCAACGTTTTTCAATCTCTTCATCGGTATCAACAAAGCTGAAACCGTCAATATTCATCAATTTTCCGACTGTGCTTTTACCGCTTCCCGGCATTCCCGTAAGAACAATATTTTCTTTTGATGCAAAAACCGATGCAAACACGCCGTCGGCAACCGTTTCGGGAATTTCGGTATCAAGGAACTTTTCAACCGCAACAACTGCCTGCATAACAAGCATATAAAGTCCGCATCCGGCTTTTATGCCTTTTCTTTTTGCATTCATAACAAGATTTGTGCAAAGAGGATTATATACCGCATCTACAACACCTTCCAACTGATCGAAGAATGAAATATCAATCGGCTGTGAATCACAATCGGGATACATTCCCGACGGAGTTGTATTAATGATTACCTCTGCATCATAATGTTCTTTTACGGCTTCTTCATAGGTTATGTAATTTTCAGATTTGCTTCTGCTTACCGTAATTACTTCGGAAGCTCCCATATCATCCGTTAAAACACGGGCAGTTTTACTTGTGCCGCCAGTCCCGAGTATGAGAACTTTTTTATCTTTTATATCAATACCGATTTTCTTAATAAGAGCTTTCATTCCGTAATAGTCGGTATTGTAACCGTAAAGTTTACCGTTTCTTTTTACGATGGTATTGACTGCACCTATGCGTTGTGCAACATCGCTCAATGAATCAAGATACGGTATCACCGTCTGTTTATAAGGAATAGTGACATTTATTGCATTGAATTCTTTTTTATTGAAAAAAGACTCAATCTCATTTTCATTCAACTCAATAAGTTCATATTCGTAATCGGCAAGCTTTGCGTGAATTTCTTTTGAAAAGCTGTGTGTCAGCTTCTTACCGATACATCCGTATTTTTTCATAAATCAGTCATCCAATCCGTGCCGAATCTTGATGAAAGCATATCGCATATAACGATTGCCGTTGCCGCATCCTGAACAACTCTTGCCCTGTGGACAATTGCAGGGTCGTGTCTGCCTTTTGCCTCAAGAACGGTATCTGTCATACTGAGAAAATTGACTGTATTCTGAGCTTTGAAAATAGTGGGGGTAGGCTTGATTACCGTTCTGAAAACTATCGGCATGCCGTTTGTGATACCGCCGTTTATTCCGCCGTTATTGTTTGTTGCTGTAACGATTTTTCCGTTTTCAACTATAAACGGGTCGTTTGCCGTACTGCCTTTCATATCGGCAAAACCGAAACCTGCACCGAATTCAATACCCTTTACAGCGGGGATTGAAAACATCATATGGGAAATAAGGCTTTCGACTGAATCAAACCACGGTTCGCCGACACCTTCGGGAATACCCGTTACTGCGGTTTCAAGAATACCGCCGACGCTGTCGCCGTCTTCTGCAGCTTCAAGAATTTTATTCTTCATTGCATTTTCACAGGTCTCATCAAGCACGGCAAAGGTTCTTTCGCTTAATGCCTGAATATCGGAGATATAATCACCGAAATCTCTGTCAGAAACACCTGCACATTTTTTTACGTGAGTACCGATAAAAATACCTTTGAGCTCCAATGCAGATTTACATATTGCTCCTGCGGCAACAAGAGCGGCTGTTATTCTTCCGCTGAAATGTCCTCCGCCTCTTGAATCCTGAAAACCGTGGTATTTGCATTGTGCCGTGTAATCGGCATGAGAAGGACGGGCAACCGTTTTAAGTTCTGCATAATCAGAGCTTTTTGTGTTTTCATTTGGTATAAGAATGGTTAATGGCGTTCCCGTTGTCTTTCCGTTTATCACACCGCTGACAATTCTGAATTCGTCTTTTTCTTTTCTCGGAGTGGAAATCCTTCCGTCAGGACGTCTTAGAGTGAGCATATGCTCAATATATTCTCTTTTTATTTCAATTCCGGGTGCAAGACCGTCAAGAACGGCACCTATATATTCACCGTGGCTTTCACCGAACAGAGTGACTGTCACACTGTTTCCGAATGTATTTTTCATTTATATCATCCTCTCAGACAGCTTTTTGCCATATCAATGACCTGACTGCATTTCAGAGTTTTCATTTCATATTTTCCGATTTCTCTGACTGTGGTTACCGAAACCGTGTCACCGTCGGCTTTTTTATCGTGAAACATAACTTCAACGATTTTATCCCAATCAAAACCGATAAGATTATAAAGATTACACTTCTTGAGAACATTTATAACTCTCGGTCTTATTGATTCATCGCACATCGGAATAATTCCGAGGGCTACACACTCTCCGTGATAAAGCTCCTCCATATTACCGCTGCTTTCAATACCGTGACCGATTGTGTGACCGAAATTGAGAATTTTTCTGAGTCCGGACTCTTTTTCATCCTGCTCAACAACATTCTTTTTAATATTGAGTGAACGGATAAGTATTTTATCAATATTTTCATTGATATCATCATTTTCAAATATTTCAAAAAGTTTTTTGTCAGAGGTAAGAGCCATTTTTACGGCTTCGGCAAGACCGTTTGAAATCTGTCTTGCGGGAAGAGTTTTCAGGAGTTCAGGGTCAATCAGAACTTTCTTCGGCTGATAAAAAGCACCGACAATGTTTTTTATTCCGCCGAAATTTATTGCTGTTTTTCCGCCGATGGATGAATCAATCTGCGAAAGAAGTGTTGTGGGAATATTGTAAAAATCAACACCACGCATATATGCCGATGCAACAAAACCCGAAAGGTCGCCCACAACTCCGCCGCCGACTGCAACAACGCAGTCTTTTCTTGAAAAGTCATTTTCAAGCATTGTGTGAAGAAGTTTTCCGAAGGTTTCAATGCTTTTTGATGCTTCGCCCGATTCAACGGTACATATAACGGGAGTTTTGCATTGTTTGGCAAGAGTCTCTGCATAAATTTCGGGTACACCCGAATCTGTTACAACAAGAACACGTCTGTTAAGATTGAGCTGTTCTCCCGCTTTTCCGAGAATGCCTCTTTCAACAACTATATCATAGCCGTTTTCTTTTAAATCAAGATGTATATTCATAAATAAGCTCCTATATTTCGCTGTGCGGTGCAAAAGTTCCCGCAATTTTCAGCTTATCACACACTTTTCCCAGTTCTGCTATCATTTTTTGCCCGTTTTCGGTGTCTGTTGTGCCGTCAATTTCTATATAGAAATAATACTGCCATGAGTGTTTTTTCAGAGGTCTGCTTCTGAGCGCTGTCATATTGTAACCGTATTTACCGATAATGCTTATCGCATTTGCAAGAGAGCCCGCTTCGTTTTTAACGGTAAACATCAGAACTGAACTTGTAAGTGACGGTGATTCTGCCCTGACTTTTGAAAGAACCGCAAAACGTGTTGTGTTTTCACCGCTCTTGTTGATATTGGCTTCAAGAACTTTCAGTCCGTATATTTCAGCGGTTTCAACACTTGCAATGGCTCCGAGAGCTTTGTCGTTCATTTCCGCAACAGTTTTTGCGGCAATTGCCGTATTGTTTGCCTCTTCAACATCAAAACCGCGGAGTTTTATATAGTCGTGACACTGACCGAGAGCCTGCGGATGGCTTGTGACTTTTTTAATATCATCAACGGTTGCATCGGGAAGACCTAAAAGATTCTGATGAATTTCAAGCTCGTAAATCCCGTTTACAAAAAGACTGCCTGAAAAGATAAGGTCAATGGTTTGTCCTACTTCACCTGCATAACTGTTTTCAATGGGGAGTACTGCTACATCAGCCTCACCTTTTACAACCGAATCATATGCAGATCTGAAATCTCTGAATGAAACTCTGTTGCTGTCGGGAAATATTCTTCCTGCGGCTATATGTGCAAAAGCACCCGGGACTCCGCTGTATGCAACTTTCAGCCCGTTCTGCAGACGATACTGATATGCCCGTGAAATGCCCATAAGATTTTTGATATAATCAATATAATATCCTTTGATAACTTCATCATCTATAAGAGCAGAATTCTTTTTTATAACAGCTTCTTCTCTCTCAGGATCAAAAATCGGAAGTCCGAATTCCTTTTTATGTTCAAAAACCATTTCAACAGCACGCATTCGCTGAGCAAACAATTCAGCCATCTGAGCATCGGCTCTGTTTATGATTTCTCTTGCTTCATTTAATTTATCTGACATATCGGACCTTCCTTTCAGAATAAGAAAAAACCTCACTTGCTTATGTTACAAGTGAGGCATTAAAAATACTGTCAAAAAAATTCAGGTAATTTTTAATAATTTTTATGCTCTCACATGTAATTTTTCAAAAGCAAAATAAGCATAGCCAAAATAAAAAGCTACGCTAAAGCTAAAGAAATATTTACCTGCACATGCAAGAGCTGAGTTCATATTCATTACCTTCAAAAGTTAATTTTCTCAATTATATTCCTATAAAATCAAAAAGTCAATATAAAATCTGAAATTTTTATGTCTTGTTGCAACGGTATTCATAATCAAACCGAAGACACCTCTGTTTCAGAATATGACAAGGGGCAGTTACGTTAGATAAACAAATCCCGAATTTTCAGGATTATTCACTTATTTTACATCCCTTTAATTTACTTTTTAAACTTATTTTTTAAGTAAATAAAAATAACAATTGTAATTACCGCAATAACTGCCGACAAAATGCCGAACAATGTCAGAACGAGAGTCTGTGAAGCTCCGTTTTCAACATAACTTTTATATGTGTTATGTTTTGTTGAGCCCTGAACCACGATATGGTCAATAACACCGCTTCCGCCTTTTTCACCTACTGTAAGAACCACATTTTCACATTCATCACCAAAACCTGCTTTGAAATTTGTGATTGTGGCATTGAATTGTTTATCTGCCCTGAATGCCGTATGCTTTTCGCCCTGCGGTGAATACCAGAAACAATAGCAATCGTTATAGAAATTCTCTCCCCAGTCGGTTGTACGGAAAGCTGTCGCAAACTGGTCACCGTAACAGTAATCATACCAGTTGTTTCCCGATTCATCAAGGAATGCACAGCTGTTCTGATAATCTGTGTAATCAGAATAATAAAGAGGATGAACATTTCTCATCATATTGCCTGAAGCTTTAAGGTGAACACCCGTGAAAACATAGCCGATTCTGACATTTGTGATTGTGTTGTCATGACCTTCAATAAGAATACCGACAGAATCAGTTTTACCTGTACCGATAATATTCACACCGAAAATATCAGCATCGGAAGAGCCGCTGTTTGCTCCGTTCATAATGTGAAGACCCAATACTGTATTTTTTATTGAAACATTACGTACTGCTGTTTCTCTTCCGCTGTTGATAGAAACACCGTTTGCAACTGAGCTTCCGTCAATAATACCGCCTTCGAGAGAATAATTACTGCCGTTTGTTGAGGTATCGTTGGCAGGGTCTTTACCGCCCAGCTGAACTATTGCTTCACCTGTCTTCCAATCTTCTGTTGCTTTGAGAACGGCAAAATCAGAAAGTTCAATGGAAACACTTTTTGTCGGGTCAGCAGGAGTATATATGGGTTTTGAAAGAAGATACTCTCCGTCAGGAAAATAAATTGTTCTGTTGGGATTTTCATCAATAAGCTTCTGAATTGCATCCGAAACATCGCTTCCGCTGTCTGCTTCAACGGTATCAGTTACAACTATATAACCTCTGTCTTCCGAAGCGTAAACTACCAAGGAAAAAGATAACAATAGAATTGCAACCATAACACAGGCGAAAAGTCTTTTTGTGATATTCATTACGTCAGCCCCCTGAATTTTACTTTCTTGCAATTTTTATTCTAACATATCTTTAAAAAGTATTCAACAATTAATACTTTCAATTTAATATATAAAAATTATCGGATGCCCTTTCGGACATCCGATAATTTTTTACTTTAATATTAACCGAAATATCTCTTGAGAAGACCTTCGAGAGCCTTGCCGTGTCTTGCTTCATCTCTTGCCATTTCATGCACTGTATCATGAATTGCATCGAGGTTATTTTTCTTTGCGCAAGCTGCAAGTTCAAACTTGCCGTTTGTTGCGCCGTATTCACAATCTACACGCCATGCAAGGTTTTCCTTTGTTGAAGCCTTCATCTTGGGTTCAAGTGCTTCGCCGAGGAGTTCTGCAAACTTAGATGCGTGTTCTGCCTCTTCGTAAGCAGCCTTTTCCCAGTAAAGTCCGGTTTCGGGATAACCTTCACGATGTGCAATACGAGCCATGCAGAGGTACATACCTACTTCTGAGCATTCGCCGTTGAAGTTAGCCATTAACTGGTCAAAAATATACTTCTTGTCTTCTGCGCTGATGTCGGGGTTGTTGGCAACTGTCTTTTCATAGATGCCGTATTCATGCTCTGCAGCAAGCTTCATTTCGCCAACCTGCTCCTTGAACTTTTCTGCAGGAACTTTACATACAGGGCACTTTTCGGGTGCTGAATCGCCTTCGTGAACATAACCGCAAACTGAACAAACAAACTTTTTCATTATAAATTACCTCCAAGTAATGTAAATATATTTTTTATATGAACGCTTTATGCGTTACTGACTTTTTTCAGGCATTCTCCGCAGGTTCCGTGAAAAACAAGTGTGTGGAATTCCACCCTGCCGTCATAATGCTTCTGTGCCGAATCATCGAGCTGTGTGTTGTGGGGGACAAAATGGAAATCATCAATTCTGCCGCACTCTTCGCACACAAAATGGGAATGCTTTTTCACATTACCGTCGAACCTTTCCTTACCGCCCCAGAAAGCAACACTCTGTACTTCGCCGTTCTGTTTCATTTCGCCGAGGTTCCTGTAAACCGTTGCGAGACTCAGGTCAGGAATTTCAGGTTTAAGCTGTGCATAAATCCACTCCGCTGTGGGATGCGATGTGGTGCCCATAAGCACTTCTCTTATCGCTTCCCTTTTCCGGGAGTATCGCCTTGCTTTTTCAGACATCTTCATCGCCCTCCTTAATGTTAATGATTATCGTTAGCATTATTATATCCGATGATTTTCGTTTTGTCAAGAGTTTTTTATAAATTTTCTTGAAAAAATTTTTTACTGTGATAGAATATTATTGAACGGAGGTTTTAATATGAAATTTCAATTTAAAAAGATATTATCAGTTTTTCTTGTTTTTATACTTGTTTTTTCTGTTCTACAAATCAATATAATTGCAAAAAGTAAAAATAACATACCCGTTATCGTTATCAACGGCATCGATCACAACCCCATTTATGCAAATCCCGATGCACTCAATGCAAATCAGATTTTCCCGCCCTCAAATATGACTGTTTTCGGTCTTCTCACAGAAATGTTTGTAAGCGGCATTGTTTCT
>JAZSPR010000071.1:0-38130 GCA_045537555.1 Acutalibacteraceae bacterium
GGAACACCGTTCAATTGAGTTTCTTATTGTAATCAATTTGTTCAACATGTGGAAATCTAACGATTTCCAATTTGTCTTCGACAAATCGGCGGCTTGAGGGCAAGCCGCCCTACGTTATTGAACCCGACAAATTCTGATTTATCTCATCAGATATTCTTCCAGCGTCATGTCATTATGGTATATGTATTCTGCCGCTTCGGTGCCGACATATCTGTAATGCCACGGCTCGTATTCTATTCCCGTGATATCTTCTTTTTCCTGCGGATAGCGAAGAATAAAACCGTATTTATAGCTGTTATCTTCCAACCATGTGTACAGTTCCCGACTGTCACCGTCCTTTGAATTTATGTCTGCGGCAAGTCCCGTTTCATGTTCGCTGTAACCGGGTTTTGCCGCGAATTTATTTGTAAGATTTACTGCTTCTCTTTTTGAATGTCCTAATTCACGGTATTCTTTTACTTTGTTTTTATATAAGGCTTCCTGCTCTTTTTCGGAGCGGTATCCTGATGTCAGTTCGGGTGAAAAACCTTCTTTTTCGGCATCTTCAAACATTTTTTTTAGTGACGGATATATTTTTTCTGCAATTTTTTCACCGTTTGCTGTTGTGATAAGTGTCGGTTCAATGCTTTTTGTCATTTTATTATGTTTGTTTATAAGTACAAGATTCCACGGCTGAACATTGTTGTTTATTTCAAAAGCTGTATCAGTTTTTTGCTCAGTTCTTGAATCGCGGAAATCTTTTATTGAACATGCAATGCCCAGTATGACGGCAGTGCAGATAAGAAAAATTACAAATTTTTTCATTTAACCATATCCTTTCATCGATGATTATATACTCACGAAAACAAGGGACGGCAAATAAAAAATAAAGAATTTATAAATCTTGTTGATTGTAACTAATAAACACACAATAAAATCTTTAATATTTTATTATATATATTATTTTATTTATTGACTTTTATCAACATTTAATGATATAATCAAAACAAGGTTTCTGTGACTGACGGATAAGCGGAATTGACCGCAGGGAGCAGAAATATTGTTAAGCCGACCGTCTGGGCAGTCCTGCAGAATAGGACTGTCCTTCTTTAATTTGCAATGCACAATTCTCAATTCTCAATTTCGGAACACCTTGCGGTGTTGATTATAAGAACCTGACTTCGTCAGAACCTTGTTATTCGCTTCGCTCATAATAAAATGGGTCAAAGGGCAACGCCCTTTCCACAATTGCGAATTGTGAATTTCTAATTGCGAATTTTTCACAGGCGTTGATGCGGTATTTATATGTTGAAAGGATTTGTAATGATGAAAAAAGTAGCAGTCATTATGGGCAGCGATTCAGACTTGCCCGTAGTAGAGAAAGCAATCAACACACTCGAAGAGTACGGTGTGCCTTTTGAAGTTCACGTTTACTCTGCTCACAGAACTCCTCTTGAAGCAAAAGAGTTCTCGGAAAATGCAAGAGCAAACGGTTTCGGTGCAATTATTGCGGCGGCAGGTATGGCGGCTCATCTTGCAGGTGCTGTTGCGGCTAACACAACTCTGCCCGTTATCGGTATTCCCGTTGCGGCAAAATATCTTGACGGTATGGATGCTCTTCTTTCAACCGTTATGATGCCCACAGGTATGCCCGTTGCGACTGTTGCTGTCAACGGTGCGGCTAATGCGGCTCTTCTTGCAATCCAGATGCTTGCAATTGAAGATAAAGAACTTGAAGCAAAGCTCTCTGATGCAAGAAAGCAGGGCAGTGCAAAGGTTCTTGAAAAGAACAAAGCTATCGAAGAAAAATATAACAAGTAAATTATGAGAAGTTGGGACGAGGGATACCTTCGCCCCGATTTTCGCATTTTAAAATAGTAAAATTATTTCAAAATTCTCAATACAGGAGGAACAAACAATGAAAAGTTTCAGTGAAAGCTACAAAGAAGCAGGCGTTGATATTACTGCCGGCTACAAGGCTGTTGAACTTATGAAACAGCACATCGCAAGAACAATGACAGGTAACGAGGTTTCCGATATCGGCGGTTTCGGCGGTCTGTTCAGTCTTGACCTTACAGGTATCACAAAGCCTGTTCTCGTCGGCGGTACAGACGGTGTCGGTACAAAGCTCAAGCTTGCATTTATTATGGACAAGCATGATACAGTAGGTATCGACTGTGTTGCAATGTGCGTTAACGATATTATCTGCTGCGGCGCAAAGCCCCTTCTTTTCCTTGACTACATTGCATGTGGTAAGAATGTTCCCGAAAGAATTGCTGACATCGTTGCAGGTGTTGCAGAGGGCTGTGTTCAGTCAGGCGCTTCTCTTATCGGCGGTGAAACAGCAGAAATGCCCGGTTTCTATCCCATTGATGAATATGACCTTGCAGGTTTCTCTGTAGGTGTTGTTGATAAGGATAAGATTGTTGACACTAAATCTATCGCAGAAGGCGACGTTATCATTGCTCTTCCTTCAAGCGGTGTTCATTCAAACGGTTTCTCACTTGTAAGAAAAGTTTTCGATGTTGAAAATGCAGACATCAAGACTCCCCGTGAAGAGCTCGGCGGCAAGTCAGTCGGCGAAACTCTTCTCACTCCCACAAAGATTTATGTAAAGCCCATGCTTGCTCTCTTTGAAGAAGTAAAAGTCAAGGGTGTTTCACATATCACAGGCGGCGGCTTCTATGAGAATATTCCCAGAACAATCCCCGCAGGTCTCGGTGCAAAAATCAAGAAGTCAGACATCAAGATTCTTCCTATCTTCGACCTTATCGCAAAGGAAGGCAACATTCCCGAAAGAGATATGTTCAACACATACAACATGGGTGTCGGCATGAGCGTTATCGTAGCAAAGGAAGATGCTCAGAAGGCTATTGAAGTCCTCAAGGCAAACGGTGAAGATGCTTATATTATCGGCGAAGTTGTAAAATCCGAAGAGGGTGTTATCATTGAGTAAGAAGAACATTGCCGTACTCGTTTCGGGCGGCGGCACAAATCTTCAGAGCCTTATCGACTGTGAAAAACAGGGTATGTTCGGTGAGAGTAACATAACTCTCGTCGTGGCATCAAAGCCCGGTGTATATGCACTTGAAAGAGCCTCAAACAATAACATTGCATCAACAGTTCTCTGCAGAAAAGACTATGAAAGCATAGCTGATTATTCAAAAGCACTTGTTGAAACTCTTAAAAATGCAGACATTGACCTTGTTGTTCTTGCAGGTTTCCTGACAATCATTGATGAACAGGTTTATGAGGCTTATCCCAATGCAATTATAAATATTCATCCCGCACTTATTCCCTCATTCTGCGGAAAAGGTTATTACGGACTTCATGTTCACGAAGCGGCACTCGAAAAGGGTGTCAAGGTTTCGGGTGCAACTGTTCATTTTGTGACTCCCGAATGTGATGCAGGTCCCATTATTATGCAGAAAGCGGTTGAAGTGAAGCAGGGTGACACTCCCGAAACACTTCAGAAGAGAATTATGGAAGAGGCCGAGTGGAAAATTCTTCCCGAAGCTGTAAAGCTCTTCTGTGAAGACAGATTAGAAGTAAAAGACAATAAAGTTTGTATAAAGGAGAATTGAAATGAAAGTTTCAACTATTGCAAATGAACTTAATTCTCTTGCTTATCACGGCAGAGGTATCATAATCGGCAAAAGTGCCGACAGCAAAAAGGCTGTAACTGCTTATTTCATCATGGGCAGAAGTGAAAACAGCCGTAACCGTGTATTCGTTGCAGAAGGCGATGCAATGCGTACAAAGGCATTCGATGAATCAAAGATGACAGACCCCCATCTTATCATCTACTATCCCGTAAGAGTTCTCGGTAACAAGACAATCGTTACAAACGGTGACCAGACCGATACCATTTACGACCTTATGGACAAGCAGATGACATTTGAACAGGCTCTTCGTACAAGAGAGTTTGAAGACGATGCACCCAACTTCACTCCCAGAATTTCAGGCATTATCCGTCTTGAAAGTGACGGCATGAACTATGCAATGTCAATTCTCAAGAGTGCAGAGGGCGATGATTCATCATGTGAAAGATTCACATATGCTTATTCCAACCCCATTCCCGGTAAGGCAAAATTCATTCACACATATAACGGTGACGGCAATCCTCTTCCCTCATACGAAGGTGAGCCCAAGACTCTTGAACTTCCCGATGTAAGTATTGATGAGCTTACAGACCTTATCTGGACAAATCTCAACGAAGATAACAAGGTTTCTCTTTTCGTAAGATACATCGACATTGAATCAGGCGAAGCAGAAACAAGAATCGTTAATAAAAATAAATAATTCGGAGGGTATTATGAAAGAATTTGAACTTAAATACGGTTGTAACCCCAATCAGAAGCCTGCAAAGATTTATATGTCAGACGGAAGCGAACTTCCCATTGAAATCCTTTGCGGCAGACCCGGATATATCAATTTCCTTGATGCATTCAATTCATGGCAGCTTGTAAAGGAGCTTAAAGCAGCAACTGGTATGCCCTGTGCAACATCATTCAAGCACGTAAGCCCCACATCAGCAGCTGTCGGCACACCTCTTTCAGATGCTCTCAAAAAGGCTTGCTTTGTTGACGATATCGAAGGTCTTGATGAGTCACCCCTTGCTTGTGCATATGCAAGAGCAAGAGGAACAGACAGAATGTCATCATTCGGCGACTGGATTGCTCTTTCAGACGTTTGTGACGTTACAACAGCTCTTCTTATCAAGAGAGAGGTTTCAGATGGTGTTATCGCTCCCGGTTACGAGCCTGAAGCACTTGAAATTCTCAAACAGAAGAGAAAGGGTAACTACAACATCGTTAAGATTGATGCAGATTATGTTCCCATGGAGCAGGAAGTAAAGCAGGTTTACGGCATTACTTTCGAGCAGGGAAGAAACAACTTCAAAATTGATAACGAGCTTCTCACAAAGGTGGTTACAGAAAACAAGGATATCCCCGAAGAAGCAAAGAGAGACCTTATCATTTCTCTTATCACTCTTAAATATACACAGTCAAACTCAGTTTGCTATGCATATCAGGGACAGGCTATCGGCGTAGGTGCAGGTCAGCAGTCAAGAATCCATTGTACAAGACTTGCAGGTCAGAAAGCTGACAACTGGCATCTCCGTCAGCATGAAAAGGTTCTTAATCTTCCTTTCAAGGCTGAAATCGGCAGACCTGACAGAGATAACTGCATTGATGTTTACATTTCTGATGACAGCGAAGATGTACTTGCAGACGGCAACTGGCAGCTTTACTTCACTCAACAGCCCGCTGAATTCACAAAGGCTGAAAAGAGAGCTTATCTTGATTCTATCAAGGGTGTAGCCCTCGGCTCAGATGCTTTCTTCCCCTTCGGTGACAACATCGAAAGAGCAAGAAGAAGCGGTGTTTCTTACATTGCAGAGCCCGGCGGCTCAATCAGAGATGATCAGGTTATTGAAACATGTGACAAGTACGGCATTGCAATGTGCTTTACAGGTATGAGACTTTTCCACCACTAATGCGAACACATTACTGTGTTCTAAAATAATAGAGAATAAAGAATAGATAATAAATAATAATTGTTAAAAATTTATTTTTCAATTCTGTTCTTTATTCAATATTCTTTCTTCTTTATTCTTTAAAGGCGAAAGCCTTTTAATTACGAGAAAGGTATGAATATATGAATATTTTAGTTGTCGGTGGTGGCGGAAGAGAACACGCTATCATCAAAAAACTCAAAGAAAACAAAGATATTGAAAAGATATATGCACTTCCCGGCAACGGCGGTATTGCCGCTGATGCCGAATGTGTGAATGTCGGTGCAACAGACATTGCAGGAATCGTTGATTTTGCAAAGAACAATGATATTGATTTTGCTGTTGTTGCTCCCGATGATCCCCTTGTTCTCGGTGCGGTTGATGCCCTTAACGAAATCGGCATCAAGTGTTTCGGCCCCAAGAAGAATGCGGCTATTATTGAAGGCAGTAAGGTTTTCTCCAAGAACCTTATGAAAAAATACGGTATTCCCACAGCGGAATATGAAGTATTCTCAGATATGGATAAGGCTCTCGAATATCTTGAAACTGCTCCCATTCCCACAGTTATCAAGGCTGACGGTCTTGCACTCGGCAAGGGTGTTATAATCGCAAATACAAGAGAAGACGCAAAGGACGCTGTAAAGTCAATGATGGAAGACAAGGTCTTCGGTGAAAGCGGCAGTAATGTTGTTATCGAGGAATTCCTCACAGGTCCCGAGGTTTCCGTTCTTTCATTCACAGACGGCAAAGTTGTTGTTCCCATGGTTTCATCAATGGACCACAAGAGAGCAAAGGACAACGATGAAGGTCTCAACACAGGCGGTATGGGTACTGTTGCTCCCAATCCCTATTACACAGATGCAGTCGCGAAGGAATGTATGGAAAAAATCTTCATTCCCACAATGAATGCCATGAACGCAGAAGGCAGAACCTTCAAGGGTTGTCTTTACTTCGGACTTATGATTACACCAAACGGCACAAAGGTTATTGAATACAACTGCCGTTTCGGTGACCCCGAAACACAGGTTGTTCTTCCTCTTCTTGAAACAGACCTTTTCGAGATTTTCGAGGCTGTTGCTGACGAAAGACTTTCAGAAATTGATGTTAAGTTCAAGAATGAAAATGCATGTTGCGTAATTATGGCATCAGACGGTTATCCCTCAAAGTACGAAAAAGGCTATGAAATAACTGTTGATGAAGATATGAACGGTGAACTTTTCGTTGCAGGCGCAAAGCTTGAAGACGGTAAACTTCTCACAAACGGCGGCAGAGTGCTCGGTGTTACATGCACAGCCCCCACTCTTGGAGAAGCAATTGACAAATCATACGGCGAAGTTACAAAAGTGCATTTCGGCAATGCATATTACCGTAAGGACATCGGTGCGAGAGCACTTAAAGCGAAATAAAGCGGGTGAATTAATATGGTATACAGAATATTTGTAGAAAAGAAAGAGGGACTCGCTCACGAAGCAACCTCTCTTAAAAATGAAATCAACACACTTCTTCAGATAACATCTCTCAAGGAGCTTCGTCTTCTTAACCGTTACGATGTTGAAAATATCGAAAAAGACCTTTTCGATTATTCAGTAGGAACGGTTTTCTCAGAGCCTCAGCTCGACACAGTAACTGCTGAGCTTGAAGTAAACGAAGGCGACAAGGTTTTTGCTGTTGAATATCTCCCCGGTCAGTTTGACCAGAGAGCAGACTCAGCGGCTCAGTGTATCCAGATTATCTCTCAGGGTGAAAGACCTCTTGTAAGAACTGCAAAAATCTATGTTATGCAGGGTGATATGACCGAGGCGGAGGTTGAAGCAGTCAAGAAGTATGTTATCAACCCCGTTGAAAGCCGTGAGGCTACAATGGAGAAGTTTGATACACTTAAGGCTGAGTACACAGTTCCCGAAACTGTTGAAACTCTTCACGGTTTCAATGACCTTGATGCAGAAGGTCTTGCAAACTTTGTTAAGAATTATGCTCTTGCAATGGATGCAGATGACATAAAGTTCTGTCAGGACTATTTCAAGTCAGAGAACAAGACTCCCACAATCACAGAAATCAGAATGATTGACACATACTGGTCAGACCATTGCCGTCATACAACATTCCTCACAACTATCGACAGCGTGAAGTTTGACGATCCTCTTCTTCAGTCAGCATATGATGAATATGTTGCTGTAAGACAGGAGCTGGGCAGAACAAAGCCCGTAAATCTTATGGATATTGCTACTGTCGGCACTCGTTACCTCAAGGCAAAGGGCAAGCTTCCCCGAATTGACGAATCAGAGGAAATCAACGCTTGTACAGTTAAAATCAAGGTTAATGTTGAAGGCGAAGAACAGGATTGGCTCCTTCTCTTCAAGAATGAAACACATAACCATCCCACAGAAATCGAACCCTTTGGCGGTGCCGCAACATGTATCGGCGGTGCTATCCGTGACCCCCTTTCAGGTCGTTCCTATGTTTACGCAGCAATGCGTGTAACGGGTGCAGGCGACCCCCTTGTTCCCGTTCAGGACACAATGAAGGGTAAACTTCCTCAGAGAAAGATTGTTACAACTGCGGCAGCAGGTTATTCTTCATACGGTAATCAGATCGGTCTTGCAACAGGTCAGGTTGATGAACTCTATCATCCCGGTTATGTTGCAAAGAGAATGGAAATCGGTGCTGTTATTGTGGCTGCTCCCGCTGAAAATGTAAGAAGAGAATGTCCCGATCCCGGTGATATCGTTATTCTCCTCGGCGGCAGAACAGGCCGTGACGGTTGCGGCGGTGCAACAGGCTCATCAAAGTCACATACACTTGAATCTCTTGAAAGCTGCGGTGCTGAGGTTCAGAAGGGTAATGCTCCCGAAGAAAGAAAGCTTCAGAGACTTTTCAGAAACGCAGAAGCATCAAGACTTATCAAGCGTTGTAACGACTTCGGTGCAGGCGGTGTTTCGGTTGCTATCGGTGAGCTTGCAGACGGTCTTGAAATCGACCTTAACGCAGTTCCCAAGAAGTACGAAGGTCTTGACGGAACTGAACTTGCAATCAGTGAATCTCAGGAGAGAATGGCTGTTGTTGTTGAAGCAAAGGACGTAGAAAGATTTGTCGAGCTTGCAACAAGCGAAAATCTTGAAGCAACTGTTGTTGCAAAGGTAAAGGCAGAGCCCAGACTTACAATGACATGGAACGGCAACGTTATTGTTGACCTGTCAAGAGAATTCCTTAACTCAAACGGTGCTGCAAAGCACATTGATATTATGCCTGAAAATCCCAAGGCTTATGAAAAGAAGATTGTTCCCGGCTTTAAGGACGGCTACAAGGCTCTCGCAGGTGACCTCAACATCTGTTCAAAGAGAGGTCTTTCAGAAAGATTTGACTCAACAATCGGTGCAGGTACGGTTCTTATGCCCTTCGGCGGTAAGAATCAGTTAACACCCATTCAGGCAATGGTAAACAAGGTTTCTGTTGAAAAGAAGCACACAGACACATGCTCATTCATGGCATGGGGTTACAATCCCTTTATAATGGAAAAGAGCCCCTATCACGGTGCATATCTTGCAGTTGTTGAATCAGTTGCAAAACTTATCGCATCAGGTGCCGAGTTTAATGATGTTTATCTTACATTCCAGGAATACTTCCTCAAACCCGAAAAAAATCCCGCACGTTGGGGACAGCCTCTCTCTGCACTTCTCGGTGCTTTCAAGGCTCAGATGGATTATGAAATTGCATCAATCGGCGGTAAGGACTCAATGAGCGGTACATTTGAAGACATTGATGTTCCTCCTACACTCGTTTCATTTGCTGTTACAACAGGCAATGTAAATGATGTTGTTTCTCCTGAATTCAAGTCAGCAGGTCACAAGGTTGTTATCCTTAAGCCCGAATATGATGAAAACGGACTTCCCACAGCTGAGTCAGAAAAGAAACTCTTTGCTGATGTATATGCACTTATCAAGGCGGGTAAGGTTGCTGCTTGTTATACTCCCACTTACGGCGGTATTGCAGAAGCAATTATGAAGATGTGCTTTGGTAACGGCATCGGCTTTGAATATAACGAAGAATTTGAAATTGACGATATCTTCGGTTATAACTACGGTGCATTCATTCTTGAACTGACAACAGAAGACGAAATCGGCGAAGTTCTCGGTCATACATGCCTTGAAGAAACAATCAAGTACGGCAACGATGAAATCGAGCTTTCAGCACTTCTTGACATTTATGAAAACAAGCTCGAACCTATTTTCTCATGCAATATTGAACAGGGTGAAAAGGAAATCGAAGCATTCTCATTTAGTGCTGAAACAAGAGTTGCTCCCGCAATCAAGGTTGCAAAGCCCAAGGTTCTTATTCCTGTATTCCCCGGCACAAACTGCGAATTTGACACAGCAAAGGCTCTTATGACTGCAGGTGCAGACCCCGAAATCTTCGTTATCAAGAACCTTTCAGCAAAAGCTATTGCAGAATCTGTTGAAGCATTCGCTGAAAAAGTAAAGCAGTCACAGATTATCTTCGTTCCCGGCGGTTTCTCAGGCGGTGACGAACCCGACGGTTCAGGTAAGTTCATTACAGCATTCTTCCGTAACGGCGCTGTCAAAGAACAGGTTCACGAACTTCTCAAGAACCGTGACGGTCTTATGGCCGGTATCTGTAACGGCTTCCAGGCTCTTATCAAGCTCGGTCTTGTGCCTTACGGTGAGATTATTGATACTGATGAAAATTGTCCCACACTTACTTACAACACAATCGGCAGACATCAGTCAAGACTTGTAAGAACAAGAATTGCTTCAAATAAGTCACCCTGGCTTATGAACACAAATGTGGGCGATGTTTACACAGTGCCCATTTCACACGGAGAAGGCAGATTCCTTTGCTCTGACGAACTTGTCAAGGAACTTGCCGCAAACGGTCAGATTGCTACACAGTATGTTGACCTCAACGGCAACCCCACAGCAGACATTCACTTCAATCCCAACAACTCCGTATGCGCTATCGAGGGTATCACATCACCCGACGGCAGAGTATTCGGTAAAATGGGACATTCTGAAAGAATCGGTCACGGTCTTTATAAGAATGTTGACGGCGATTTCAATATCGGCATGTTTGATGCTGCTGTCAAGTATTTCAAATAAGCATAAATAACACAACACCACTGCAGTTCAGTCTGCAGTGGTGTTTATGCGTGTTGACAAATATCGACACTCGATATATAATAGCAAATGTAGTCGAAAGGCGACAGAAGCGGTTAGCACACCAAGCTAAAGCGAGGTGATGCACTTATGAGAACGGTTGTTTTGTGTTTGTTGTTATACTTATTTAATAAAGAAACTAAATCAATCACAGTTACCATAAGAAAGAAATAACCGCCCTGTTGGCAGACAGAGCGATTAAACTAAAAAATAATCAACCTGGCTAACCGCTTTTTACGGTTACCTTTCGACTATATTATAATGTATTATATTAATTTTGTCAAGTATATAAAAAATCCTGATGATCTGTTTTTGATTGTCAGGATTTATTCATACCGTTTGGTGTTATTTGTAAGTCCAAGAATGTAGTCAACCGAAGTGTCATAAAGTTTTGCAAGTTTAATAAGCAATGCAATGGGAATTTCTCTTTTTTCACATTCATACTGAGAATAGGTGTTCTGTTTTACTCCAAGATATTCTGCAATAAATGTCTGTGTATAGTCGTGATCTTCCCGCAAATCTTTAAGTCGCACTCTTTTCACTCCAATCACATACATTTTATAATATTATTGACGGGAGTATTGACAAATATCTCATTTTGTGATAGTATAAAGAAAAAATTAAGGAGGAAAATATAATGAAAGCATTTTTTGCCGTTCTGCTGGCGGTTTTCAGTGGTATTTATAATTTTTTCACAACGGACGGAGCGTTAACACAGCTTATGGAAAAGGGTGATATAACAGGTTATTCCGAAAATGTTCAGGCAGACAAGGAACTGCCTGTGTTGTACACCGATGAAGACGGAAAATTCACGGTTCTCCAGTTTTCGGACACACATTTCACCACGGGACTTTCATGGAATGATGTGAGTGTGCTCGCAAAAATGGAAAAACTGACAACGGAATATAATCCTGACCTTGTTGTTGTTTCAGGTGATATGCTTGATGACGGAGAAAGAGGAGCATATAACAAAAAATTCTCGCTTGATAAGGTCATTGGACTTTTTGAATCACTCGAGCAGTATTGGGCATATATCCCCGGTAATAATGACGGCATAAAATACGGAACAAGTGCGGATGTGACGGCATATCTTTCTGAGTCGGAATATTGCCTTTGTGCTGATGTTAAGGAAATTTCAGGCGGAGCTCAATATACACTTGATATTTCCGACGGTGAAAAAATTGTTCATTCTTTTGTTTTTCTTGACACTATGGATTATGATGAAGAAGATGAAGAGCATATTTACGGTTATGTGCATGAAGATCAGGTTGCGTGGTGCAAAAATGCCATTGATGAAAAAATAACACTTAATAATGACATTATGTTGAGTGTGTTTATTCACGAAAACACACCCAACTTTGCAAAAGCGGCAACTGACGGAGAAGCATACAAGGACGGTTATTCAACACTCGATGAAGTAAAGGAAGAATACAATATCCCTAAAAATGCACCGCTTGATGATGTTTTTGCAGATTCGGGCAGGGTAGGGCTTGTTTCCATGGGACACGTTCACCCTGAAGAAGGTAAATGCAGTTTTTATGACGGCATATATTATCACATCACACCGCAGACAAAAGTTTCAAGTACGCTGATAACGATTGATACAAAATCTGACAATGTGAAGGATATGTATAATTTTGAACAGGTGAATTAATGCGAAAAGCCATCGGAAAAAATCCGACGGCTTTTTTATGTATGGCAAAAAAGATATTTTAATTTTCAGAACAGTTGTTTTTTCAGTTCAATACGCATGTTTTGCAGGGGCCAAGACCGCGTGACTTTACTTCGTTCCATGAAATTTCATGACTGTATTTACCTGCGCATTCAGGCTCATAATGATATTTTTTGCTGCTTGAACCGCCGGTATATACATGACCGTTGTAATTTCCAGTTCCCGATTGTTCAGAATTATTGTTTTCTGTTGTTTCATTTGTTGATAATTCGGGGAGTGATTCTAATTTTGCGGCTGCTCTTAAAATTAATCTTGCATCTTTTGCTGTAATGTTGTTGTCGAAATTTACATCGGCATATACAATATCATCTTCTGTAAAGTTCTCAAGTTTAGCTGAAAATCTGAGAACTGTTCGTGCATCAGACGCACTGACTTTGCCGTCTCTGTTTAGATCACCTAAAAGTATTTCCTGTGCATTTGATAATATCCCAAAAGAGGAAAACATTATAATAATTGATATTATTATTGCAAAAAATTTTATTTTCATATCAGCTTCTCCTTTTTTTATAGTCAGTTAAAGCATTAACTGATTCAGACGGACTTCTTTTTAATTAAAATTCATATTCACCGGCTTCAACTTCTGTTTCTTTGCCGTCAATAATAACAGTTGCTGTGCAGTTTTCGGGAACTGTGAAGAAGTATGAAACTTTACCGTTTTCACGTTTCCATTCAGACTTGACTGTACCGAATCTTGATTCGATTGAAGCTTTTACGTAATCGAGTCTGTCGTCTGTAAGAGGAGCGAAAATAATATGCTCAAATGCGGGTTTGCTTTCGTCAATCTTAATACCTGCAGCATCGCCGTAAAGCCAGTCAGCAACAGAGCCGTATGCATAATGATTGAATGAGTTCATTGATGTGCTCCACATTGAGCCGTCTTCACGCATGCTGTCCCAATGCTCCCAGATTGTTGTAGCACCCATTTTAACTGAGAAGAGCCAGCCGGGATATTCTTCACGGAGAAGAATGTCGTATGCAGTTTTTGTGTAACCGTTGTCTGAAAGAGCATGGAGGAGATAAGGTGTGCCTACAAAACCTGTTTTGAGGTGACCGCAAGCAGTTACAAGTTCATTGAGCTGTTTTGCAGTTTCTGCGATGTTGTCGCTGATTGCGAAATGACAGGCAAGTACACATGCTGTCTGTGTTGCATATTCGTCGGTGATTCTGCCGTCTTTCATGTATTTGTTTCTGAAAGCCTTTATGAAATCTTCACGCATTGCGGGGTATTTGCCTGCATCTTCGCCGCAAAGCTCACAAGCCTTGATATAGATTGAACTTGAATAAATGAAATAAGCAGTTGCGATAAGGTCTTTGTCTGTACCGTTACTGCAGTCTTCGGGACTTGAACCGTCAAGGTTGAGCCAGTCACCGAAATGATGTCCTCTTGCCCAGAGATTGTCCCATGTGTGGTAATCGATGTATTCAAGATAATCAGCCATTGATTTGAGAGAATCTTTGATGATTTTCTTGTTGCCGTAGGTCAGATACATCTGCCACGGACAGATTGTTGCGGCATCTGCCCATGCTGCGGAGCATTCGTCATCGGGGCTGAAAACATTGGGTATAACATGAGGAACAGCACCCCAGGGAGTCTGGTCAGCTCTCAGGTCTGCAAGCCACTTTGTGAAGAATTTTTCAACATCGTAGTTGTATGATGCAGTCTTTACGAAAACCTGAGCGTCACCTGTCCAGCCGAGTCTTTCGTCACGCTGAGGGCAGTCTGTGGGTACATCAAGGAAGTTACCCTTCTGACCCCAGACGATATTGCTGAAAAGCTGATTGATTCTTGCGTCTGAGCATTCAAAATGACCTGTTCTCTTCATCTGTGAATGAACAACGATAGCTGTGAAGTTTTCTTTCTTTATTTCATCGCTGAAATTTTCAAGCTTTACGTAACGGAAGCCAAAGAAGTTGTAATCGGGTTTGCAGATGTGTTCTTCACCGTCGCAGATGAAGTTAGCCTCTGCCTTTGCACTTCTGTAGTTGTCACGGTAGAAGTTTCCTTCACCGTCAAGAACTTCTGCGTGGTAAATCGTGGCTTTTTCGCCTTTGTTGCCCTTGATTTTAAACTGAACATAACCCGTCATATTCTGACCGAAGTCGAGGACTGTTTCGCCTTTGGGAGTAATGATGATTTCTTTGACCGGCAGGTGTTCCTGTTCGGTTATTTTTTCGCCGTCACGGTCAATGAGATTATCATTATTCATGGGAATTGCAACGGCGGGCATCGGTTTCTCATCAACGAAAGCAGGGTCGTAAGTGTAACCGTTGTAAAGGTGTGAGTAAACTGTTTTTCCTTTACGGCTCAGCCAGCTTTCATCTGTATAAATGATTTCGGATGTGCCGTCTTCGTATTCAATCTCAAGAGATGCAATAACAGCTGTTTCTGCCGTGCCGAGATATTTTGTCTGCAGCTTTGACGAATTGAAATGTGTGAGTCCTTTCCAACCGGGACCTACGCCTATTATAATTGTATTATTTTTATTTAAAAGGGAAGTCACATCGTAAGTTTCAACCTGAAGACGTCTCTGATAAGCAGTCCAGCCCGGTGCAAAGATGTAATCGCCGACTTTTTCGCCATTGAGCCATACATTGTAAACGCCGTAAGCTGTAGCTTCAAGTTTTGCAGATTTAACAGGTTTGCTGACGTTGAATTCTTTAAGGAATTCGACAGAAGCTTCGTTTATAACTTTGGGACTTTTTATCCATTGTGCATTTTTTATATTTTTCATGTAAAATTCGCTCCTTTTCTGCGGATTCTTGATTTGATTGTAACACAAGAAACTGCAAAAATCAATGAAAAAATAAAATGTTGAAAAGGAGTAATAAATCGGATAATTACAATATGTTGTGTATGTACATTTGTTCTCCACATTAAGTTGTTGTGAGCGAACAAAAGTGCGATAAAACGGCTATTCTTCGTTATTTTTATTCTTTTGCGGAAAAATAAAAAGTTAAAAAAAGAAGAAAAAATTCAGTCAAAAGGGTTGATTTTTTTTGTGTTTCACTATATAATAGGTGTATCGTGGAGTAGAAATTCATAGTAATTTCACTCAAATGGAGTAAAGTGGAGCAAAGGAGGTTTACGGTAATGAATTTTACGGGTGTATTCAATCATAGTCTGGACCCTAAAAACAGAGTATTTATACCCAGCGAATTCCGTGAAGACCTCGGTGAAACATTTTATATCTACAGAGCTCCCGAAAACTGTGTCTGCCTTTATAACGAAGAAAGATGGGCTCAGCTTACAGAAAAGATAAACGAAGAAACTAACTCAGCAGTTCTCAGAAAAAAGAAGCGTCAGTTCTTCAGCCGTGTTGCTTCCTGCAAGATGGACAAGCAGGGAAGAATCACAATCGGTGCAGATTTCCTTACACACGCATCACTTACAAAAGATGTTGTGATTGCAGGTATGGGTAACTGTGTTGAAATATGGGATTCGGATGCATGGAAAGAAATTGAAGCCGAAGAAGATGACGATGATCTTGCAGAAGGCATTTACTTCTGATAAATTTTGCTTATGAAAGGCGGTGCAGTATGGAGTTCGTCCATAAATCGGTATTGCTTAATGAAGCTGTCGATGCACTGTCCGTTAAACATGATGGGATATATGTCGATGCAACTGCCGGCGGTGGGGGTCATTCCTCCAAGATAATTGAGTTGCTCACTCGTGATGGTCGATTAATTGCCATTGACCGTGACCCCGACGCCGTTGCAGTGCTGACAGACAGATTTAAAGATAAAGAAAACGTTACAATCGTAAACAATGTTTTTGATAACATCCTGAACATTCTTTCAGATAATTCGGTTGATAAGGTTGACGGTATACTTGCCGATCTGGGTGTGAGCTCTTATCAGCTCGATACCGCAGAGAGAGGTTTCTCGGTTCATAAAGATGCTCCTCTTGATATGAGAATGAGTAAAAGCGGATATTCTGCTTACAATGCCGTGAATGAACTTTCCGAAAGAGAACTTTCAGACATAATTTTTTCTTACGGCGAAGAAAAATATGCAAGAAGCATTGCCAAAAACATTGTAAAGTACAGGCAGGACAAGCCAATAGAAACAACACTCGAACTGTGTGATATAATTTCCGCTTCAATGCCTGCAAAGGCAAAAAGAGACGGACATCCCGCAAGAAAGACTTTTCAGGCTATAAGAATTTACATAAACCGTGAGCTTGAAATGTTGCCGGGGGCACTTAACGATATGTTTGAGAGTCTTAAGCCCGGCGGTGTGCTTGCAATTATAACATTTCATTCACTTGAAGACAGAATAGTAAAAAATACATTCAATGAATTCTGTAAGGGCTGTACATGCCCGCCTGATTTCCCCGTTTGTGTGTGCGGAAAGAAACCGAAGGGTAAGTTGCCCTTCAAATCAATTGCTCCTTCTGATTCGGAGGTAAGTGAGAATCCCAGAAGCAGAAGTGCAAGACTCAGGGCAGTTATAAAACTGTAAAAATTTTCAAAGGAGAGGTTAAAAATGGCGCAGAGTCAGTATGCATATAACAACAATTTCTCGCTTTTCGGTTCATACGATTACGGTACATCAGCGCCTAAACTTGACCCCGTTTACGAGCCTGAGAAAAAAAAGAAAACGGTAAAAAAGAAAAAACAGTCACAGACCGTTTCAAAAAAGGCAGTCAAGGCAACTCAGGCATCATTTGTTATGTCGGTTAAAATCCTTGCCGTGATTGCGGTTGTTTTTTCATTCTTCGCTGTCGCAATGTTCCTTAACGGAATGCTTGATGAAACTGCAACAGAAATTTCAAAAACCGAATCCGAAATAAAAATCGCCCGGAGTGAAAATGTCCGACTTGAATCAGCCCTTGAAGGTATGGTTGCAATTGATAAGGTTGAAGACTATGCAGAAAACAATCTCGGTATGGTCAAGCTTGAAAACTATAAGATAACTTATTTTGAATCAGACGAAGGAAACCATGTTGTTGTGTCCGGAGGAAAATCATACTCGGAAAAACAGCCGGGTTCAAAAATTACGGGTCTGTCGGAATATATTCAGTAATACAAAAATAATTATAATTCAGGGATTGTTTTGACATACATGACAGCTTTGCGCTGTCGGGTGTTAAAACCACCATAAAAAGGGCGAAAATATTTTCGCCCTTTTTATGGCAGTATGGGTATTCCCGAAATTGGTATAAAAATCCTCTGAAAGGAGAAATTAACTATGAAAGCCGCCGTTAATTACAATAAAAGAGGCTTAGCCGCTCTTATAATAATTGCAATTCTTTCACTTGCCATTATCGGCAGGTTAGCTTTTCTTCAGCTTGTCAAAGGTGATGAATATTCGGCAAAAGCTGAAAGTCAGCAGTTGGGTGACAACGAAATAAAGGCGGCAAGAGGCACAATTTATGATTCGAACATGAATGTTCTCGCTCAGAGTGCTTCTGTTTGGAGTGTTCATATCAATCCTTCAAGAATTAATAAAATCAAGGATGAAACAGACAGAGAAAAGGTCCGTGAAGTGATTGTAAGCGGTCTTTCAACCATTCTTGAGCTTGATGAAGAGACTGTAAGAAACTATACTCTCAAAGATTACTCATATCAGCTTGTAAAAGGCGAAATTGAAAAAGATACACGTGATGCAATAGATGCTTTTATTGACACATATGATGATAAAGACGATCTTGCGGTAAATTTAAGCACAATAATCGGTATCGACCCCGACGTAAAGAGATATTATCCCTATTCTTCACTTGCATCAACAGTTATCGGCTTCACGGGAAGTGACGGTGACGGACTTGCAGGTATTGAATATTACTACAACGAAAAGCTCAAAGGTGTTTCGGGCAGAACAATAACAGCACTCAACGGTAACGGCTCCGTTATGCCCAATCAGTTTGAAACAATTTACGAGGCTCAGGAAGGCACAAGTCTTGTTATGACAATTGACCTTTATATTCAGCATATTCTTGAAGATGTTCTTTCTCAGGCACTTGAAGAAACAAGAGCGGAGAGTGTTTACGGAATTGCGATGGATGTTGATACAGGCGCCGTTCTCGGAATGGTTTCATTGCCCGACTATGATCTCAATGATCCTTACAAAATAAAGAGTGAAACACTTCTTAAACAGTATGAAGATATATCACTTATGTCGGCTGAAGAACTCACAGAGAATGAAGTTCCCGAAGAGAAAACAAAGAAATCCTATTACAGAAATGTTCAGTGGAGTAACAGAGCGATTGTAAATACTTATGAACCCGGTTCAGTTTTTAAGGTTATCACAGCGGCGGCGGCAATTGAAGAAGGGCTTGCAAACGTCAATACCGAATTTTATTGCGGCGGTTCAATAAATTACGCAACACGTCATATCAATTGCTGGAGAACTGAAGGCCACGGCGGAGAAATATTCTATGACCTTCTGAAAAATTCATGCAACCCCTTTGCCGTAACACTTGCAGACAAAGTCGGTACAGACAGATACTATGACTATTTTGAAGCATTCGGTTTCAATGAAAAAACAGGAATTGATACGGCGGGTGACCTGACGCCTACTGAAGGTGTTCTTTTCATGTCAAGAGATAACTTCTCAAAATCTGACCTTGCATCATATTCATTCGGTCAGACATTCCAGGTTTCACCGCTTCAGATGATAACTGCTGTTTCTGCTGTTGCAAACGGCGGAAAGCTTATGACTCCTTATCTTGTAAGCAAGGAAATTGATGCAGAAGGTAACACCGTAAGAGAAACAAAACCCGTTGTAAGAAGACAGGTTATTTCCGAATCAACGGCAAAAATCATATGCGATAACATGGAACAGGTTGTTACAACAGGTACAGGTAAAAATGCTTATGTTGCAGGTTATCATGTTGCGGGAAAAACAGGTACATCCGAAAAACTTGTTGCAAACCAGAACAGCGATACAGAAGCATATATAGCATCATTCTGCGGTTTTGCTCCTGCAAATGACCCCGAAGTAGCTCTCATAATCATTGTTGATAACCCTGTAGGTGAGCACGGCGGCGGTGCTGTTGCGGCTCCTCTTGCAGGCGACATATTCGGTCAGATGCTTACATATCTCGGTGTTGAACATGCGTATACTGCAGAAGAGACAAAGAATCTTGTTGAAACAGCTCCCGCTCTTACAAATCTCAGCATTCAGGATGCACGTAATAAGATTTCGGAAAAGAATCTCACAATCAAAGTCATCGGTGACGGTGAAACAGTTGTTTCCCAGTATCCCGAAGCCGGCAGAGAAGTTCCTTCAGACGGAATAATTGTTGTTTATACCGAGGCTGATTATAAATCTGAAAATGTTACAGTTCCTGATTTTACGGGACTTACCGTAAGTGAAGCAAACAGACTTGCGATAGGCAGCGGTCTTAATATAAGAATAAGCGGCAGTTCACTCAACAGCGGTACGGTTTATGCGTATAAGCAGAGTGTTTCAGCCGGAGACAGCGTTCATATGGGTGAAATTATCACCGTTTCATTTAAAACAACAGTCGGTGTTTCAGACTGACGGAGGTGTTCTCTATGAAATTATCAGAAGTTCTCAAAGGCATAAAAACTTACGATATTTATGAAGATAAAGAAGTAAACTTCATAACCGATGATTCAAGAAAGGTTTCGGAAGGCTGTGTTTTTGTCTGCATAAAAGGTAACCGTTTTGACGGTCATGATGTTGCGGCTGAAATGCTCAGTAAAGGTGCAGTCTGTGTTGTTTGCGAGCGTGACCTCGGACTTCCCAATCAGATAGTTGTTGAAAATACAAGAAAAGCAATTTCGCTTCTTTGTGCAAACTTTTTCGGAAATCCTGCCGAAAAGATAAAGCTTATCGGTATCACGGGTACAAACGGAAAAACAACAACAGCATTCCTTATCAAGAACATGCTCCAAAAAATCGGTTGCAAAACGGGTCTTATCGGCACAGTCAAAAATATGGCAGGCGATAGGGAATATCCTGCGGCACTCACAACTCCCGAAAGCTTTGAGCTTCATTCATTATTCAATGAAATGGTTAAAGAGGGCTGTGAATACTGCGTTATGGAGGTTTCTTCACAGGCTCTTGCTCAGTACAGAGTTGAAGGACTTCATTTTGCGGCAGGTGTGTTTACAAATCTTACTCAGGACCACCTTGATTATCACGGCACATTTGAAAATTACGCAGAAGCAAAATCAATGCTTTTTACCGAATCGGATATCTGTATTCTCAATCTTGACGATGAATATGCAATGTCAATGCTCAGAAACACAAAGGGCAGAATGGTTACTTATTCCGTCAATCAGGATGAATCCGATTACACGGCAAAATATATAAGATATAAAAATGACGGCATAGAATATGAGCTTGTAACAATGGGGTATGTTGAACGTGTAAAGGTCGGTATTCCGGGTGAATTCACGGTTTACAACTCAATGGCAGCGGCTGTCACACTCATTGAGCTCGGCTTTGATTTCAGTCAGGTGCTTTATGCTTTGTCGCTGAGTGAAGGTGTAAAGGGTAGAATTGAAGTCGTTCCCACAGACACGGATTATACCGTTATTATTGACTATGCTCATTCTCCCGACGGGCTTGAAAATATCATCACATCGCTCCGCAAGATTGCAAAGGCACGAATTATAACCGTTTTCGGTTGCGGCGGTGACAGAGATAAAACAAAGCGTCCCATTATGGGTGAAATTGCGGCTAAACTGTCTGATGTTATTGTTGTTACATCAGATAATCCCAGAACAGAAGACCCCGATATGATTATTGAAGATATTCTTGTCGGTGTTAAGGGTTCAAAAGTAAAGAAAATAGTTGAAGCCGACAGAACAAAAGCTATAAAAGCGGCTCTGAATGAAGCCGAAACGGATGATATTGTTCTGCTTGCAGGTAAAGGTCACGAAACTTATCAGATTTTCGGCACAGAGAAAAAACATTACGATGAAAGAGAAATTGTCAGAGAACTTCTCGGCAATCAAGTGAAGGGTGATTGATTTGAAAACACTCACATTAGAACAGGCGGCTCTTGCCGTTAACGGTAAACTCACAGGTGAAGGAGAGTTCACGGGAGTTTATACCGATTCAAGAAAACCCGTTCCGGGCGGTCTTTTTATAGCTCTTGAAGGCGAAAAGTTTGACGGTCATGATTTTATAAAGAATGCCGAAAAAGACGGTGCGGCGGCTGTTCTTTGCCGTAAGGAATGTGATGTTTCAATTCCCGTAATTTATGTTGAAGACACAAAAAAGGCTCTTCTTTCTCTTGCATCATATTACAGAGGCTTGTTTGATATCCCCGTTGTGGGGCTTACGGGCTCTGTAGGAAAGACCACGACAAAAGAGATGACTGCTCTTGTTCTTTCCGAAAAATACAATACGGTAAAAACTCAGGGAAACCTTAACAATGACATAGGAATGCCCATGACACTTTTCAATATTGACGATACAACCGAGGCTGCTGTTATTGAAATGGGGATGAATCATAAGGGTGAAATTTCAACTCTTACGGCTGTTTCAAGACCTTCAGCTTCAATAATTACAAATATCGGTGTTTCTCACATTGAAAACTTAGGTTCAAGAGAGAATATTCTTTCGGCTAAACTCGAAATTCTCGAAGGTATGAAAAAAGGCTCATCACTTATAATAAACGGTGATAACGACCTTCTTTCAACCGTTGAAAACGATGAATACAGAATTATAAAATTCGGTATTGAAAATGAAAATTGCTCCGTCAGGGCAGTTGACATTGAAGCTTCCGAAAACTCGACAGTATGTAATATCCTTTATAACGGAGAAAAATACCGTTGTTTTGTTCCCGTTTCGGGAATGCATAATGTTTATGATGCACTTTCTGCTTTTGCGGCAGGTGTGTGTATGGGGGTTGAACCCGATGTTGCTGCAGCGGCAATCAGTAAGTATGTTCCTGCGGGAATGAGACAGAAAGTTGTTGTCAAAAACGATATAACCTTCGTTGAAGATTGCTACAATGCAAGCCCCGATTCCGTTAAAGCAGGTCTTAACACGCTGGCATCTTTTGAGGGCAGAAGAAAAATCGCAGTTTTAGGTGATATGCTTGAACTCGGTTCTTATGCCGAAACGGCTCACAGAGACTGCGGAAAATATGCGGCTGAAAAAAATATTGATATGCTGTTTGCTTATGGTAAAGATTCTGCATTTATTGCAGATGAGGCAAAGAAAAAAGGTCTTTTGAATGTTTATCATTTTACAGACGAAAAAGAACTTGCTGAAGCTCTGTTCAATGAAATCATAGAAAATGATGCAGTTCTTTTCAAAGCAAGCAGAGGAATGAAACTTGAAAATGTAATACATATTATATATGACAGAATGCAGTAAAAGGAAAGATGGTTTTTTATGGGCAGATTACCGGCTTATATTTTGGCTGTTGTTGTCGGTTTTGCGGTTTCGTTTGCTCTCGGATATGTAATTATTCCGTGGCTTCATAAGCTTAAATTCGGTCAGACAATTCTTGATATCGGCCCTTCGTGGCACAAAAATAAACAGGGCACACCAACAATGGGCGGTATTCTGTTTATGTGCGGTGTTACCGTTTCAATGGCACTTGTACTTATAACCGACCGTGTTATGGGCTCGGATATCGTGGCAGGGGACAGCCTTGTGCCGGGCAATGTCAAAGCAAAGCTTTACAGCGGAATCATAATGGCATTTGCATATGCTCTTATCGGTTTTGTTGATGATTATATAAAAGTTGTTAAAAAGAGAAATCTCGGCCTTACGATTTTTGAAAAATCAATAGCTCAGATTCTTGTTATGGGCGGATATCTTTTCTCGCTCCATATGGCGGGAGCAACATATATGTTTGTCCCGTTTCTCGGCAATATTGACCTCGGAATCTTTTTCTGGATTCTCGGTCCCGTTGTTATGTACTGCACGGTAAATGCAGTCAATTTTACTGACGGAATTGACGGACTGTGTGCGTCTGTTACATCAGTTTTTGCACTTTCGGGAATTATTATTGCCGTTTTAAGAGGTGTTTTCGGCGCCGGACTTCTGTGCTCGGCGCTTCTGGGCAGTCTTCTCGGATATCTTATCTGGAACTGGAACCCTGCAAAAGTCATGATGGGTGACACCGGTTCAATGTTTTTAGGCGGTCTTGTTATTGCCGTTTCATATTGTCTTGATATGCCATGGCTTATTCTCCTTTCGGGAATAGTTTATGTCATAGAATTTGCTTCGGATATTATTCAGATTGCTTATTTTAAAGCGACTCACGGCAAACGTATCTTTAAAATGGCTCCTATTCATCATCATTTTGAAAAATGCGGCTGGAAAGAAAAGAAAATAGTTTTTGTGTTTACACTTATTAATATAATAGGTTGTATTTCGGCTGTTCTGCTTATTATTTTCGGACAGCCGCAATAATTAAAAAATATTCATACGGAGGTAACTGCTATGAGCAAACAGAAAAATAATACAGGCTCAGTTATAAAAAGTTTATGGCATCAATTTGCGAATTACGGCAGTATAGATATCTGGTTCCTTATTATCGTACTGGCTCTTCTTTGTATCGGACTTGTTATGATGTTCTCGGCAAGTTACCCGTATGCACAGATAATGCAGGGCGATTCAACAAACTATATCAGAAAACAGGCATTTTATGCTGTTATCGGAATAGTTGCAATGCTTGTTGTTTCCCATATAAAATCAGATTTCTGGCGTGTGATGATGCCTGTTGTCTGCGGTATTTCAATTTTTCTTCTTCTTATAGTATTTGTTCTGCCACAGTACAGAGCAGGCTTTTACAGATGGATTAATCTTGGTTTCACAACATTCCAGCCTTCTGAAATTGCGAAATTTGCTGTAATTGTTGCAGGTGCATTCTTTTACAGCCGTTACTGTAAGAAAATGAGCAGTTCCAAACCTGCAAAAGGCGGTTGGGGCGGATATGTCAATAATAAGCTCGGTGGCGGAATAGTAAAAGAATCATGGGTTCCCACATGGATGTTCTGTGCATTCTTCGGCGGTTGTGCCGTGCTGGTCTTCCTTGAAAATCATCTTTCAGGTGCTATTCTTATTTTTGCAATCGGTGCTGTTATGATGTTTCTCGGCGGTGTAAGAGCACGTTGGTTTGTTATTTTCGGAAGTATCGGAATCGGTCTTATTGTCCTTGTTTGTGTATACGTTATGGCAACAAGGGATGCAGAGGGTACAAACATTCTCAAAGGTTACATGGAAGAGCGAATTGTCGGCTGGCTTGATAAGGATTTTGACCCCAGAGGCGTAAGATGGCAGACAAATCAGGCACTTTATGCAATAGGCTCGGGCGGATTTTTCGGCAAGGGGCTGGGCAATTCAACTCAGAAATATATGTATGTTTCTGAACCTCAGAACGATATGATTTTCTCAATCGTATGTGAAGAACTCGGTTTTATCGGTGCTTCACTCATCATCATTCTGTTTATTCTTCTTGTTTACAGAGGCGTTGTAATCGGTCTTAATGCAAAAACAAGATTCGGAACACTTCTTGCAATGGGACTTGTTTTCCAGGTTGGACTTCAGGTGCTTCTGAATATAGCTGTTGCATCAGACTCAATACCGAATACGGGTATCAGCCTTCCGTTCTTCAGTTACGGCGGAACATCTCTCGTTATGCTTCTTGCTGAAATGGGAATTGTTCTCGGTGTCTCAAGAGAAGGCAAACTCAAGAAAAAATAAGGTGATAGTATGAAAATAGTATTTGCAGCCGGCGGCACCGGCGGACATATAAACCCCGCACTTGCGGCGGCAGGTCTTATAAGGGATAATTATCCCGATGCCGAGATTCTTTTTATCGGCACAAAAGATAAAATGGAAGCAAAGCTTGTACCTGCTGCGGGTTTTGATTTTAAAACAATTTCAATCAGCGGATTTCAGAGAAAACTCTCTGTTGAAAATATAATAAAAAACATAAAAACCGTCTGGAGACTTCTTTTTGCAGGCAGAGCCGTAAAAAAGATTCTCAGAGAGTTCAAGCCTGACGTAGTAGTCGGTTTCGGCGGTTATGTAAGCGGTCCTGTTGTAAGAACAGCCGCTAAAATGGGGATTAAAACAGCTATTCACGAACAGAATGCTTTTCCCGGTGTTACAAACAAGATGCTTGCAAAGGAAGCTGATGCTGTTATGTTGACAGTTGCCGATGCAAAGAAGTATCTTGATTGTAAAAATGAACCTGTTGTGACAGGTCTTCCCGTAAGAAGCGAAATTCTCAAAGCAGACAGAGATTTTGCAAGAGCCGAGCTCGGTGTTAATGACGATACACCCATTGTTTTCTCGTTCGGAGGCAGTCTTGGTGCAAAAACCATCAATACTGCCATGGTTGACCTGATTGCGTCACTTCATAAAGAGAAAAAGTGTAAGTTTATACACGGTTACGGTCAGTACGGCAAATGGGTTCCCGATGCAATGCGCGAAAAGGGCATTGATGTTGATAACGATAAGAATATTGATGTCAGGGAATACATATTTGATATGGACAAGTGCCTTGCTGCGGCAGATATAATTATCTGCAGAAGCGGTGCGAGTACTCTTTCCGAAATTGAGGCTGTAGGCAGAGCATCTGTGCTCATTCCTTCTCCCAATGTTTCCGAAAATCATCAGTATCACAATGCTATGACTCTTGTAAATGCAAATGCGGCAAGAGTTATTGAGGAAAAAGACCTTACTCACGAGAAGCTTCTTGAAACAGTAAAAGAGCTTCTTGATAATAAGAATCTACGTGACGAAATGGGCGCAAATGCTCAGAAAATTGCAGTTGCGGATGCATGTGACAGAATCGCTGAAATCATAGTTTCGCTTGCGTAACACGGACATCTTCCGATGCATAAGATGCATTGTGAAAGGTGGGAAAACTGTGTGAGCAGATATATTATAAACGGCGGACACAGAATATACGGCAGAACAAAGATTCAGGGTTCAAAGAACAGTGTACTGCCCATTCTTGCGGCAACCGTACTTGTAAAAGGGACATCGGTAATCACAAATTGTCCCGAAATAAGTGACGTTGAGGCAACAATCAAAATACTCAGGCATTTGGGGTGCCGTGTTACAAGAGAGAAAAACACGGTTATTGTTGACAGCTCCGTTGTTGATAAGTCCGACATTCCGGATGACCTTATGCGTGAAATGAGGTCGTCGGTTGTATTTCTCGGTGCCATAATCGGCAGAACGGGAAAAGCAAGTCTTTCAACTCCGGGCGGTTGTGAAATAGGACTCAGACCAATTGACCTTCATCTTGACGCTATTCAACGTTTCGGTGTGAATATTCATGAAGAATATGCAAAAATTGAATTTGAAGCCGTAAAGCCGCTTGAAGGAGTCAATATTGCACTTTCATTCCCGAGTGTGGGTGCTACAGAAAACATTATTCTTACAGCATGCACGGCAAAGGGTACAACGGTTATTACAAATGCCGCAAGGGAACCTGAAATCAGCGACCTTGCCGATTTCCTCAACAGTTGCGGAGCAAGAATTTCGGGTACGGGCGAAGGAACGATAATTATTGAGGGCGTGAGCGAACTTCACCCTGTTCAGTACAAAGTCATTCCCGACAGAATCGTGGCGGCGACATATATGGCGGCAGCGGCAATGACACACGGGAAGATAACCCTTTCGGGAGTTGTGCCTGCTCATATTTCACCTGTTATGCCCGTTTTTGAAGAGGCAGGGTGCGATATTTCAATCAGCTCCGACGGACTGACTCTGACGGCACCGCCGTATCTCAGAAGCGTTAAAACAATAAGAACAATGCCTTATCCCGGTTTTCCTACAGATATGCAGGCACAGATAATGGCAATGACAACTGTCTGTCACGGCACAAGTGTTGTGATAGAAACAATTTTTGAAAGCAGATATAAACATGTGAGTGAATTGCTCCGTTTCGGTGCAAAAATAAGAGTTGACGGCAGAATGGCCGTTATTGAAGGTGTAAGCTCTCTGACGGGTGCATCGGTTATTGCATCTGACCTCAGAGGCGGTGCGGCACTTGTGCTGGCAGGTCTTGCGGCGCAGGGAACAACCGTGGTTGACGATATAAAATATATCCTTCGCGGTTATGAAAATATGAGTGGGGTGCTTTCTTCACTCGGATGTGACATTGTAAAAGAAGAGAGGAATTCAGCTGATGGATGAACAATTGAAAGCTGAAAGAAAAGCTGAAAGAGATAAAAAAAGAAGAAGACTTATGCTAAAAAGAAGAATAAAGGTCGGTGCAGTGTTGTGCTGTGCAACAGCACTTATTCTCTATCTTCTTTGTGCATTTGTCCTTTTTAAAATAGATACAATTGAGGTTATCGGTGTTGAAGACGAAAACGGAAATCTTCTTCCCGCAAGCAGTTATTACACTCATGATGAAATAATCCGTGTATCGGGTGTTGAAACGGGTGACAGCCTTGTCCGTGTTTCAAAAAAGGAAGTTGAGGATTCAATTGAAAAACTTCTTCCTTATGTCGGTGATGTAAAGGTAAAAAGAAGATATCCTTCTACACTCCGACTTGTGACCGAAGATACACATGCTCTTTACGGTGCAGATGCCGGCGGCGGATTCACTCTTCTTGACAGCGAGTTTAAAGTCCTCAATGTTTCCGAGCGTCTGCCTGTTGGCAGTATGAAACTCGTCGGTGTATCATTTGAATCAGCAGAAGCCGGTGCAACTGCTGTTTTTGCCGACGAAGCATATAAAAACAGAATAAATACAATTGTAAAAGCATGCAGTGATGCAGGTATCACAAATATCACAAAGCTTGACCTTTCAAATATTGCAAACGTAAGAATAGTTCTTGACGGAAGAATTACTTTTGTTCTGGGAACAATTACAGACCTTCCGGAAAAACTTTCATTGGGTCTTAAGACAATGGAAGCTGAATATCAGAATTCTTCCGATGCAAAAATCATAATTGATGTCACGGATACCGAGCGTTCATATGTAAGGGACGACTATTCACCCGTTGAGGATGAATACGAAACAGAACTCGCTGAACCGGAAACAGATTATGAGCCGGTTCCCGAGCCTGAGGATATTCCCGAAGAACAGCCTGAAGAAGAACCTGCTGAACCTGAAAACAATGAGGCTGAAGCGGTCGGCTGATACCCTTTTTGTGGATATTGTTGCTTATTAAAGAAAAATTTATGAAAAATCTGATAATATTTATTATATAATATGTATTGAAATTTGACATTCAACATGTTATTATATATAAGTATTGTTGTATTTATATACTTGAATTTTAAAATATACTTATCGGAGGAAGTCAAATGGCATTTGAAATTGCAAACGAAAATGAAGAAGTAACCAAGATAAAAGTTATCGGCGTCGGCGGTGGCGGCGGAAATGCTATCAACAGAATGGTTGAAGCAGGTGTACAGGGCGTTGAATTTATTGCTATAAATACCGATAAACAGGTTCTTATGTATTCAAAAGCTACAAGCAAGATCCAGATCGGTGAAAAAGTTACAGACGGTAAGGGTGCAGGTGCACGTCCCGAAGTAGGTCAGAGAGCTGCAGAAGAAAGCATGGATGCAATCAATGATTCACTCAACGGTGCAGACATGGTATTCATCACAGCAGGTATGGGCGGCGGCACAGGTACAGGTGCGGCTCCCGTTATCGCTCAGATGGCAAAAGATAAGGGTATCCTCACAGTAGGTATCGTTACAAAGCCCTTCAACTTTGAAGGTAAGCGCCGTATGGCTCAGGCTGAAGAAGGTATTGCCGAACTTTCAGCTCACGTAGACAGCCTTATCATCATCCCCAATGAAAGACTCAAACTTGTTTCAGACGAAAAGATTACATTTGCTAACGCATTTGAAATTGCAGACGATGTTCTTCGTCAGGGTGTAAGAAGCATTGCTGAACTTATCACAGTTCCCGGTCTTATCAACCTCGACTTTGCCGATGTTACTTCAGTTATGAAGGATGCAGGTCACGCTCACATGGGTGTCGGCAGAGCATCAGGTAAGGATAAGGCAGAAGAATCAGCAAGAAAGGCTATCACAAGTCCTCTCCTTGAAACATCAATTGAAGGTTCAAAGGGTATCATTATCAATATTTCTGCTTCTCCCGACATCACTCTTGATGCAGTTGACGCAGCAAGCTCAATTATTTCAGAAACAGCAGATGCTGATGCAAACATCATCTTCGGTGTTGCTCTTGATTCATCACTTGATGATGAAATGATTGTTACTGTTGTTGCAACAGGTTTCGGCGACAGACCCAACACATTCAAGGCAAAGAAAGATGAAAAAGCTGAAGCAAAGGCAGAACCCGTGCGTGAAGAACCCGTTCAGCAGTTCGGCACAAGTGATGATGACCTCAGCGACATCTTTGACATGTTCAAGAGCAGAAGATAATACAGGACACTGATTTAAATTGAATTATTTCAAAGCGGTGGCACAATGTCATCGCTTTTGTTTTAATAACCGAGAAAACTATTGACAAAGTGTCAGAAATCAAATAGTATTTTAATATATATTTATTGCTTTTCATTTTACACTAAGGAGTGTTTTTTATGTTATTTGAAAAAATAAAGGCAATAATCTGTGATTACTTTGAGCTTGATGAGGATGAAGTAACTCCCGAAACAACTTTTTCCGAAATCGGGGCAGACAGTCTTGATATGGTTGACCTTGCAATGAGTCTTGAAGATGATTTCAGCGTTGAAGTAACTGATGAAACACTTGAAACTTTCGTTGCGGTTGCAGATGTTGTAAAGTTTCTTGAGGCTGCATTATGATTAAGAATATTATTTTTGATATGGGTAATGTCCTTATCATGTTTTATCCCGAGAAGACTTTTTCAAAGTATCTTCCCGATAAAAAAGATGTGGATATGATACTCGATGTGTTTTATAAAAGCGGAATTTACAGAGACTGCGACAGAGGTATAAGGACTTATGCCGAGGTCATTGATGCGGTCAGCGATAAACTTCCGCCTCATGTTCTTTCCGTGCTCAAAGAACTCTATCTTGAAAAAGGATACGGTCTTACTGAAATGCCTCCTTTTGAGGAAATGTATGACCTTATACTTGAACTCAAAGCAAACGGCTACAAGACATATCTTTTAAGTAACGCAGGATATGATTTTTATGAATATTCGCCCCATAAACCCGCAATTGCCCTTATGGACGGCAGAATTATTTCATGTGAACATAAAGTTTTAAAACCTGAGAAGGAGATTTATGAAATCCTTTTCAACACGTTTTCACTTGACCCTTCTGAATGTATTTTTATTGATGATGTCGAAGAAAATATTGAAGGCGGTAAAAAATGCGGAATGGACGGCATAGTCTTCTCACCGTCATTTGAAGATGTGAGCGTGCTCAGGGAAAAGCTTAAAAATAAAGGTGTAAAAATATAATTTATAATAGAGGTTTAAATTATGAAACTTGATAAACTTGTCGGCGAGAGATTTAAAGAAAAACCCTCTGATTGCGTGGTAGACAGCCATGCGCTTATGGTCAGAGGCGGATATATGAAGTTCGTTTCAAACGGTATTTATTCTTCATATATGCCCCTTCGCCGTATCACAAAGAAAATTGAAAATATCATCCGTGAAGAAATGGACAGAATCGACGGTCAGGAAGTTTCTTTCCCCGTTGTTATGCCCGCTTCTCTCTGGGAAGAATCAGGCAGATATCAGTCAATTGACAATTCACTCTGCCGTTTTAAGGACAGAAACGGTTCGCCCATGGTTCTCGGTATGACTCACGAAGAAGCTGCTGTTCAGCTTGTGCGTGAATACGGTAATACATACACACGTTACCCCTTCATGATTTATCAGATTCAGACAAAGTTCCGTGACGAAGCAAGACCCAGAGCAGGTCTTATCCGTGTGCGTGAATTCACAATGAAGGATGCTTACTCATTCCACACATCTCAGGAAGACCTTGAGCAGTACTATGCAAAGTGCTATCATGCATATGAAAGAATCTTTGCAAGAGCAGGTATTCCCGAAACAATTGTTGTTGAGTCTGATTCAGGTATGATGGGCGGTAACATTTCACACGAATATATGCTCCTTACTGCAATCGGTGAAGATTCAATTGCTATCTGTCCCGAATGCGGATACAGAGCAAATATGGAAGCCGCAGAAAGCATCATTGAGCCCATGCACGACGATGTAAGCGAAGAACTCACAAAGGTTTACACGCCCGACCAGCATACAATTGAGGATGTATGTGACTTCCTTAAAGCTGATGCAAAGAAGAGCCTCAAGGCTGTTGTATATCAGAAGAATATGACTGATGAATATGTTATTGTATTTATCAGAGGTGACCTTGACGTCAACGAAACAAAGCTGACAAACTTCCTTGGCGAAAACATCCATCCCGCTGTTATTACTGAAGAAAGCGGAATCAAGGCAGGTTTCATCGGTCCCGTTAATATGGATGCAGAATGCAAACCCCTCATTCTTTTCGATGCATCAGTAAAGGGTTGTAACAATCTCGTATGCGGTGCAAACGAAACAGATTACCACTACACAGGTCTTGATATGGACAGAGAATTCCCTGATGCTCAATACCACGATTTTGCAAAGATTATCACAGGCGGCATTTGTCCCGTATGTAAGAAAAAGGCAATCACCGTTTCAAGAGGTATCGAAGTAGGTAATATATTCCAGCTCGGTACAAAGTATACCAAGTCAATGGGTATGTCATACCTTGACGAAAAGGGCGAAAGCCACACACCCATTATGGGTTGCTACGGTATCGGTGTAGGTCGTCTTGCCGCTTCTGTTTGTGAAGCTCATCATGATGAATACGGCCCCATATGGCCCATGTCAATTGCTCCCTGGCAGGTTCATCTCTGCTGTATGAAGTCAGCTGACGAAGAAGCTCATGCAGCGGCAGACAAAATGTACGGAGACCTTCAGGATGCAGGTCTTGAAGTAATTTACGATGACCGTAAGGTAAGTGCAGGTTTCATGTTCTCAGATGCTGACCTCCTCGGTGTTCCCGTAAGAGTAATTGTCAGCCCCAGAAACCTTAAAGAAAATGTATGCGAAGTCGTTACAAGAGATAAGACTTACAGCGCAAAAGTTCCCGTTGAAGAAACAGTTGCTACTGTAAAGAATCTTGTAAACGAACTTATGGCAAAGTGTAAAGCTGAATAAAAAATGATCCCTGATTGAAAAATCAGGGATTAGTTTTTTATTCATTTGATTTTATAAACCTCACAACACCATTATTGATATTTGAATCAATAACTCCGTTTGCTTTGAGTTTTACTTCGTCTTTTGCGTTTGCGACTGCATAGGCTTCGTCGCTTGCCTCAAACATCGGTATGTCGTTAAGATTATCGCCGAACGAGATAACCTTCTCAGCATTGAGGAGTGTTCTCAGGCGGTTTACGGCGTTTTTCTTTGATGCCGTGCATGAACACACTTCGAGATACCAATGGTCTGTATTGTAAATGTCACGGTAGAATTCAACGTGAAGGTCATCGCATCCCGAAAGGACTTCAAATGCCTCTTTCAGCTTTTCTTTTTTGTCGTCGATTGAATAATAAATTATATTCTTATCGAGACATTCTTCAAGGGATTCAACTTTTGTGAACTTTTTGCCGTAAAGCTGTTCTCTTTCCTTAATGAAAGCCTGAGCAACAGGCGAGTCTGCATTTTCAAAATATGTGTCAAGACGGTTATTTTCAACGCAGTAAATAAACCCCGTGCCGATGTGTTTTCTTACTGTATCAATAAGCACTTCTTTGCCGTTTTTGCTGATACTTTCAGTCAGAACATATCTGCCGTTTTTGATGTCATATATAGCGACACCGTTCATAAGGATAACGGGTAACTGAATGTTGACATCTTTCAGCATTTTTACAACGGTTGCACTTGTTCTTGCCGTTGCAACGGTGAAGTTTGCTCCTTTTGCAATCAGTTCGTTAAGCCCCGTGATTGTTTCTTCACTAAGGACAGCATTCTGATTGAGAAGTGTTCCGTCAAGGTCTGAAATATATAATGTTTTCATATTGTTCCTTTAAAAAAGGAGCCGTAAACCGAGTTTACAGCTCCCTTGATTTAATTATTTGTCAAGTTTTTCGAGTTCGTCGTTACCGTTGCCTGTGAAGAGGTTTTCGAGGAATTCAAAAACAGCTCTCATAAGTTCACCGATTCTTTCAAAGAAACGACCGATGAATGCGAAGGGATGATCGTCAATCTTGTTGAGGTTTTCCCATTTTGCATAAAGAGTGATATCATCGGAATATGAAACAACAGTATTTGCTGTAATCTGAGTGTCATCTTCTGTGTACCAGCCGAGGAAATCAAATCCGTCTCTGGGATTACATGCGGGAAGTTCGCCGAAAGCAAGGTTAACACCGTAAATCTTTGAACCTACGGGGCATGTGCCGTTACCGGGATCAAATGTTACCTTGATGCAGTTGATAAGAGTAACAACACCGTTTGCACTATAGAATGTTGTTTCGTCATAGTCATTGAAAAGATAACCCATAACATCTTCTGCTGAGTGGATGAAGCTCATGTCAACTGTATCGCCTTCACGCATAATCTGTGATCTTGAAACACCGAGTTTTGCGCCTTCGGCAAGTGCGGGGCTGATTGTAACAACTGCGTTATCATCAATATAAACATTTGACTGATATGCGCTGCCGTTATTATCATAAATGTAAGCTGTGCCGCCGATTGATGCGTTTGCTGTCGGTGAAACAAAAACAGCACCGAAATCAGAAGTGTTTGTGTTGCCTGTGATTGAACCACCGTTGATTGCTGTTATACCTCTGTTTGCATAAACAGCACTGCCGACATAACCTGTAGCTCTGAGGCTGCATGTACATTCTGTGATTGAACCGCCGTTCATTGTGAACTGTGCAGAATCATCGTCAACAGAAACAGCACCGCCGTGATAAGCTGCTGCACAGTTTTTGATTGAACCGCCGTTCATAACAAACTGAGCACCTGTGCCGAGATAAACAGCACCGCCGTTGTCTGCTGTACAGTCAGAAATTTCTACGCCTTCGTTCATTGTTACTACACAGGGATTTGAAAGACCTGCAATTGCTGAACCTGCACGGATAGCCGCACCGTTATATCCTCTTGCGTTGTTTTTTGTGATAACTGCACCTTTTTCAAGTGTAAGGTAACCGTCAGTTACAACAAATGCTGAGTTTGCATAGCCGGGGAAGTTGTCTGCATTACCGTCAACAGTCACATTCTTAACTGTAACTTTTGCACCGTTACCTACAATGAACATTGCACTGTCGAAAGTTTCACTTCTTGTGATTGTGTATCCGTCACCGTCGATTGTAACATTCTTGTTGAAAACGATTGTAGTGCTGAGAGCCTCAATGTCCTTTACAAGGTCAATTCTGCCGCCGTTGGTTACAAGCTGAACAGCTTCGGTAAGAGTACCTTCACCTTTTTTTACACCGTATGATGTGAACCATTCTGCTTCGGGAGTTTCTGTTTCTTCAGCAAAAACTGAAATGGGAGATACTGAAAGAAGAATGAGCATTGAAAGCATCAATGCAAGTGCTTTTTTGAATTTCTTCATGTGAAATATCCTCCTGTCGGAAAAATTTATACATCGTTATTATACTATATTCTTTTGCATTTGTAAATAAGCAAAACCAATATTTATTAAAAAATAATATATAATGAAAAAAAAGATTATTCACTATTGACAACAATCAAATTTTAATGGTAATCTATTAACAGGTGATTTTATGAAAAAAAATACCGGAAAAAAAGTTTTTATTCTTAAAAAACAGGTTTATATATATGCAACGGCAAGCATTCTCGCTGTTGTTCTGCTTTTTGTTGCCTTTTTCGGCATAAATACTGACAAAGAGCTTGTGTTTTATTATTCACCTTCCGAAAACGGTGCGGTTATCCTTTCGGGTGACAGTATGCTCAGAAAAACAGTTCCCGGAAAGAGTGTTGCAAGAGTAAGATACTGTAAAGATAAGGTGTCAGGTGCCGTTCTTATGTCTGAAGGTTCCGCATATTCATTATATTATGTTTCCGGCAATTCAGTTGATAAGATTTCCGATAATTGCACAAGTGATTATGTTTTTGCAAATTCAGGCAACAGTATTGCTTATGTTGCAGGTGACGGTTATCTGTATTTTTATGACATCGCAAAAAACAAAACGCTGAAAGTTGACGAAAACGTTATAACCGTTGCGGTTTCGCCTGACGGAAGCAGGTTGCTTTACAGTAAAACAGAAGGCAATATAACAGGTCTTTATATTTATAATAATAAGAAAACGGTTCATGTTGCGGATAATTACATCCCGCTTGCTGTTTCGGATGATGCATCAATGACTTATGTTTTATCAAATGACAATGATTTATATGTTCTTGATGCAGGCGGCAATGTGAAAAGTAAACTGTGTACAGACTGTGACACGGGCATATTCTGTTTTTCGGAAGATGTGAAAACAATTCTCTTCACGGACGGAAAGTATTCATATATTTCCGATGAGGGAAAGAGCCGTGTGCGAATTGCCCCCGGAAAAGTAGTCCCTGCTTATCTTACTGCAGAGTCATCAATCTGCAATTCATTGGGAAATGTTTATATTTACCGTGAAAAGGACCTTTCACAAAGGGTTTATGTTTCGGCAGACGGTGTGAACAGCTATGCACTTTATTATATTAATAAGGATATGACAAGAACCGATATTTCTTCGGATGTAAACAGATATTCAATTATTAATAACGGTGTTGTTTATATCAATACAAAAGGTGAAGTGCGTAAATTCAGAAAGAACAAGGATGAACTTCTGATAAACGGTGCATCCGATATGCATGCAAGTTCCGACGGAAAATACATATATTATGTCACAAACGGAAATAAACTGTATTCATTCAGAAACGGACAGGCAACAATGATTGCAGACGGGCTTGAAAAAATGTATATGGCTGATTCTGACCGACTGTATTTTATAATGACAGACAAGACAATGTATTCCGTTAAAAACGGAAAACGCAGCGATCTGATTGATGAAAATGTATACACATGCAGATGCGGTTCCGATGTTGTTTATTACAGCAAAAATTACAGCTCAAGAACGGGCACTTTTGAGCTTTACGGTACCGAAAAAGAACTTGCTTTCCGTTTTATATCTGATTCACTTACACGAATCTGATTTCTAAATTTTTACAATTACATAATAAGACAAATTTCTTGAACGGCAATCTGTATTATATATACAGATTGCTTTTTTTATTACGGAGGAAAACGAAATGCAGGTTTTATTCAAAGCCGAAAAGGATGTACTTACGGTTTATTTAAGCGGTGATATTGATCATCACACATCAAAAAATATCAGGGAGGCAATAGATATGGAAATGCAGAAAATGATGCCGTCTGTTCTGAAACTTGATTTCCGTGATGTTCATTTTATGGATTCATCAGGTGTAGGTCTTGTTATGGGCAGGTATAAGAATGCAATAATATACGGTTGCCGTGTGGTGGTTTCTCATATTTCTTCAAATGCGGAGAAAATAATGAAAATGTCGGGACTTGAAAAAATTATAACATTTGAAAAGGATTGAATTATTATGAAAAAAATAAACGAAATGAAACTGACAACAGATGCAAAGTCTGTCAATGAAGGATTCTGCAGGGTTGCCGTGGCATCCTTTGCATCACAGCTTGACCCGACCGTTGAAGAAATATCTGATATAAAGACGGCTGTGAGTGAAGCTGTGACGAATGCGATTGTTCATGCTTATCCGAGCCGCGCGGGAAAAATTTACATAACTGCTTCTCTTACTGATGAAAATATGCTGGTAGTCAGAATACGTGACACGGGTGTGGGGATTCCCGACATAAAAAAAGCCCGTGAACCGCTTTTTACAACCGGCGGTGATGACAGAAGCGGACTCGGTTTTTCTGTTATGGAATGTTTTTCCGATAAACTGAAAATCAGGTCTCAGGAAGGTAAGGGAACAACGGTTATAATTTATAAACGGATTCGGGGCAGGAATGTAAATGAATCGTGACATAGGGGAAAGAAACCGTCTTGTTTCGGAAAATATGGGGCTTGTTCACGCATGTGCAAACAGGTTCAGGGGTCGCGGTGTTGATTATGAAGACCTTGTGCAATCGGGCTGTATAGGTCTTCTGAAAGCGGCTGAAGGCTTTGATGAAACAAGAGGTTTTATGTTTTCAACTTATGCAGTCCCTGCAATTCTCGGAGAAATAAAAAGAATTTTCCGTGACGGCGGGGCAGTAAAGGTCAGCAGAAGTGACAAGGAAAAAGCACGGGAGCTTATGAAAGTGCGTGATGAACTGATAAATCAGCTTGACAGAGAACCTTCAATCAGCGAGCTTGCTGAAAAATCAGGTTTTTCAATAGCCGAAGCATCGCAACTTTTGTGTGCATCGTTGCCTGTGCTGTCGCTGACTGTTGATGATGAAAACGGGGAGTGTCCTCAAGCTGATATAACTCTCGGTGACACAACAGAAGAAATGGGTGACAGTATAGCTCTCAAAGCAGCCGTTGAAAAACTGCCTGAAAGGGACAGGAAAATTATTGAATTCCGTTACTTTTCGGGGATGACACAGACCGTTGCCGCAAAACAGCTCGGAATGACTCAGGTTCAGGTTTCAAGACGGGAAAAGGCTATTCTGCAGGAGCTCAGGAAAAGATTGAGCGGATGATAAACAATAATTTGTCGAGGTCTTTCAAATTCGCAATTTGAAATGCTCAATTCGCAATTTCGGAAGCCCTTCGGGCTTGAATTATATAAATGGGTCAAAGGGCGAAGCCCTTTCCACAATTGAGCATTGCGCATTGAGAAT